>NZ_JBVJCT010000018.1:71928-177466 GCF_055588305.1 Streptomyces sp. NPDC042002
TCCCTTCTGTGGGGTGTCGCCCCCAGGCGGATGGGGGTGCCCGCTGCGGCAGAGAAACGCCCTGCCCCCCCCTCCCCACCCCCCCCCCCCCCCCTACCCCAAGGGCGCCCCCCCCCCCCCCCCCCCCCCCCCCCCCTTCCGGCCGTCGGGGCCGACACGGGACCCGGTCCATAGCGCCCATCGCACCCATCACGCCCACGGCGGTGCCGTCCGGCCGCGGCCCCAGCGGTCAACGGCCGCTGTCGCCCCACCACATGACATCCACCTCCATGGCCTTTGGCCTGAATTCGGCGTGACATCTGTTTCAGGACGGATTGCACAGGTTTCCCAATTCAACTTGTTTTCAAACCAAGTTGACGAAGACGGGGTGGACGGGACGCCGTGGGCGTGCCAGGTTGTGCCCTGAAGGCGCCGCCCGGCAACGGGACATGGCGCAAGGCGCCGCCCGGAGGACAGCGCCCGGCACGGCGTACGACACACCCAACGAACGGCACACGCAGGGACCGGCACCCCAGGGATCGAAGGGAGCGGTACGCGATGACCGACCAGGTACAGCCGGCGCAGGGCCCGGGAACGTCCGGGCCGGGGCCCGACGGAGCGGGATTCACCTACCGAGGAGCCGAGCAGGAGCTGATCGTCGTCGCACGGCCGGAGGCCCGGCTGCGCGCACGGACCGAGGGCGTCCGGTCGGCGGCGGGCGCCGACGTCTCGGCCCTCGACATGTTCCTCAGTGACGAACAGCTCGCTCTGGAGCCGCTGTTCGGCAGCGAGGAACGTCTTCAGCAGTCCGCGGCGACGGGTACCGAGAACGGATCCGACCTCGCGCTCTTCTACCGGGTGCGCGGTGTGGAGAGCCGCGCCCAGGAACTGCGCGCACGGATCGCCGCGCTGCCGGAGATCGACACGGCGTACGTGAAGCCCGGCGCCGTTCCGGCCTCGCGGGGATCGGCACATTGGACCGGCCAGAGCGCCGACGACAGCCAGCGGCTGAAGGAGGGGGCGCCCGTCACCCCCGACTTCACCAGCCGGCAGGGCTATCTGCGCCCGGCGCCGGAGGGCGTCGACGCGTACTGGGCCTGGCAGCGGCCGGGCGGTTCGGGCCAGAGCGTCACCGTGATCGACGTGGAGGGTGCCTGGCAGCTCGGGCACGAGGACCTGGCGTCGAAACTCGCCGGCGTCGTCGTCGGCACCCCGCACACGGACCTCGCCTGGCGCAACCACGGTACCGCCGTCATCGGTGTGATCGGCGGCGACCGCAACGAGCACGGGATCACCGGGATCGTGCCGGACGCCGTGACCGCGGCCGCGTCCTTCCAGGGCATCGGAACGGCCGCGGCGATCCACGCGGCGGCGGAACGGCTGAGCCCCGGCGACATCATCCTGGTCGAACTACAGGCCCCGGGGCCCCGGTTCGACTTCGCGGAACGCGACAGCCAGGCGGGCTACATAGCGCTCGAATGGTGGCCCGACAACTTCGCGGCCATCCAGTACGCGACCGCCCGGGGCATCCTCGTGGTGGCGGCCGCCGGCAACGGCGCCGAGTCGCTCGACGACGCGCTGTACGAACGCCGCCCCGCGGAGTTCCCCGAGTGGTGGCGCAACCCCTTCAACCCCTCCAACCGGTCCTCCGGGGCGATCCTGGTCGGCGCGGGCGCACCGCCCCCCGGCACGCACGGCCGCGACCACGGCCCGGACCGTTCACGGCTCGCGTTCTCCAACTACGGGGCGCGCGTGGACGCGCAGGGCTGGGGACGCGAGGTCACGACCACCGGCGGCTTCTGGGACCGGCCCGGCGATCTGCAGGGCGGCGCCGAGGAGATCGCCTGGTACACGGACACGTTCTCCGGGACCTCCGCCGCCTCCCCGGCGGTGGTCGGCGCCCTGGCCGCGCTACAGGGCATGCTCAAGGCGGCGGGCCAGGCACCGATGTCCTCGGAGCGTGCGCGCGCGGTGCTGCGGGCCACGGGTTCCCCGCAGCAGGACGCACCGGGCCGGCCCGCGTCCCAGCGGATCGGCAGCCGGCCGGACATCAAGGCGGCGGTCACCCGTCTGCTGCCGGAGGCGGTCGGCTCGGGCCAGGCCGAACGGTACTGGGACGAGCTGCTGCCGTATCCGCGCGAACTCCCGCCGAGGCTCCGGCTGTACGTGTCCGGTGCCTGGCGTGACCTGAACAACCCGTCCCCCGAGATCCGTCAGGCGGTGCACTCCGCCTTCGCGGGAGGACGGCCCGACGTACGGGTCTGGTTCTCGGACGACGAGATCGTCGGCCTGGTCGTCACGGGCTGAGGATCCGGTCCTCCCGGACCGCGATGGACCACGACAGACCGCGATGGACCACAACGGGAAGCGACAGACCGAAACGGAACGCAACCAACCATTGATGGAAGGTGGCACCGCGCATGAGCACCATCCCGCAGATGAGCCAGCAGGGACAGCAGGGACAGCAGCAGTTCCCGAGCACGTCGCCGTACCAGCAGCAGGGCATCGGCCAACAGCAGCCGTTCGGGCAGCAGATGCCCGTCGGACAGGAGATGCCGTTCGGACAGCAGACGCAGCAGCCCTTCGGCCGGCACGAGATCGGCCGGCAGGTTCCGCAGCACCTGCAGCAGCAGATCCAGCAGCTCGGTCAGCAGCAGCCGTTCCAGCAACTGCTCCAGCAGCTCGGCGGCCAGCAGCAGATCCAGCAGGGCGGCGGGCAGCAGCACCAGCAGGGCGGCGGTCAGCAGCAGATCCAGCAGGGTGAGCCGCTGATCCTGCAGAGCTCCGTCGAGACCCGGGCCCTGGCCATCGGCATGGCCGAGCACTTCCAGGACGTCGTGACCGCGCTCCCCGGCCAGCCGCAGGCCCTCTACCTGTTCATCGACAACAGCTGGCGCCGGCTGGTCAACCCCAACCAGGTGACCCACGACGTGGTCCAGAAGGCCTTCGCCTACGGGCAGCAGGTCTACGGGATCTACGACACCGGCACCGGTGCCGTCCAGTCCGTCATCGTGACCAGGTAGGGACGGGAGTTCCAGCGAAGTAGAGAGTGCCGGGCGGAGATTCTCCGCCCGGCACTCGTGTTCCCGCCGCTCAGGTGTCCCGCCGCTGCCGGTGGAGCACGCGGGACGAGGTACTACAGGGCGACCCCGAGGAGCGCGTCGACGGCGCGCGAGACGATGCCCGGGGCGCCCTCGTCCGTGCCACCCGTCTCGTGCTGGAGCGCGGCCCAGCGGTCGACCGCGGCGAGCGCGGCCGGTGCGTCGAGGTCCTCGGCGAGCGCGGCACGGATCTCCTCGACGAGCGCGTCGGCGGAGGGCCCGTCGGGCCGGGACACCGCTGCCCGCCAGTTCTCCAGGCGCGCGACGGCCTCCTCGAGGACGGTGTCCGTCCACTCCCAGTCGGACCGGTAGTGGTGCGCGAGCAGCGCGAGCCGGATCGCGGCCGGGTCGACGCCGTCCTGCCGCAGCCGGGACACGAAGACGAGGTTGCCCTTGGACTTCGACATCTTCTCGCCGTGCAGCGCGACCATGCCGGCGTGGACGTACGCCTTGGCCATCGGGAACTCGCCGGTCAGCACCTGGGCGTGCGAGGCGCCCATCTCGTGGTGCGGGAAGGCGAGGTCGGAGCCGCCGCCCTGGACGTCGAAGCCCATGCCCAGGTGGTCGAGGGCGATGGCGACGCACTCGATGTGCCAGCCGGGCCGGCCGCGGCCCAGTGAGCCGCCGTCCCAGCTCGGCTCACCCTCACGGGCGGCCATCCACAGCATCGGGTCGAGGGGGTTCTTCTTGCCAGCCCGGTCCGGGTCGCCGCCGCGCTCCGCGGAGAGCAGGCGCATCGTCGCGGCGTCCAGGTTGGACACCTTGCCGAAGTCGGGGTCGGCCTCGATGGAGAAGTAGACATCGCCTTCGAGTTCGTACGCCGCTCCGGCGTCCCGCAGCCGCTCGACGAGCGGCACGATGCCGGGTATCGCCTCGACCGCGCCTATGTAGTGGCGGGGCGGCAGCATCCGCAGGGCGGTCATGTCCTCGCGGAAGAGGGCGGTCTCCTTCTCGGCGAGTCCCACCCAGTCGATGCCGTCGCGCTCGGCCCGCTCCAGCAGCGGGTCGTCGACGTCCGTCACGTTCTGGACGTAGTGAACCTGCCGCTTGGTGTCGAGCCACACGCGCTGCACGAGGTCGAACGCGTTGTAGGTCGCCGCGTGTCCCATGTGGGTCGCGTCGTACGGCGTGATGCCGCACACGTAGATACGGGCGACGGGACCGGGGGCGAGGGTGACGAGCCCCCCGGTCGCGGTGTCGTGGATCCGGAGGTCGCGGCCCTCACCAGGCAGGGCGGGGACCTCAGAAGCGGGCCAGGCATACATGTCATGAGACTAACCGGACGGGACTTCCGCATACGAACCGGGCAGCACCTGATGCCAGGGAAGACCCTCGTTCGCGGCTCCCGGCCCGGTGCTCACCCGGCGCCGGGCCACACCGGGGGGCGACGCCCGGCCACACCGGAGGCCGGCACAGGGCTACACCGGGGGCCAGGGAATGGCGGGCCAGTCCCCGCTCGGCTCCGGGTGTTTCCCGGAGGCGAGCATCGCCTCGACCCGCGCGCGCGTGGCGTCGGTCTCGACGGCGGTGACGAGTTCGGCCAGGCGGGTGGCGAGCGGCGCGCCCGGCGCCAGGGCGTCACGCAGGGAGCCGAGGACCTCCAGCGCCTCGGCCGTCAGCGGCTCCCCCGCCCATCCCCACAGCAGGGTGCGCAGCTTGTTCTCGGCGTTGAAGGTGACCCCGTGGTCGATGCCGTAGAGGCGGCCCTCCTCCGCGGGCAGCAGATGGCCGCCCTTGCGGTCGGCGTTGTTGATCACGGCGTCGAGGACGGCGAGCCGCCGCAGCCGTGCGTCGTCGGCGTGCACGAGCAGGGCCGTCTCGCCCTCGCCGACCTCGGCGAAGCCGATCGCCTTCCAGCCCTCGGCCGGCTCCTCGCCCTGCACGAGCGCGAGCAGCCCCTCCCCGTCGTTCTCCGCCGACGCCTCGATCCACAACTGGCACATGCCCTCGCCGTACGGCCCGTCGCGCAGCACGGTGGTGGGCACGAGCCCCCAGCCGGTCGCCTCGGAGACCTCGTACGCGGCGACCTCGCGCTGGGCGAGCGTGCCGTCGGGGAAGTCCCACAGAGGTCGTTCACCGGCCACGGGTTTGTAGACGCAGAACGCCTCGCGGCCCTCGTACGACACGGAGCAGTGGAGCACCGCGTTCGAGGCCTCACGGATCTGTCCGCGTACCTTCAGCTCGCCCCTGGCGAGCAGCTCGGCGGTCGTCACGCTCCGCGGCGGTATCCGTTCTGGCGCGGACATACGTGTCCTTCCGGGTCGAGCGGGAGACTGCACAGCGGGCAGGGGGGCCGGCCGGCGTTGACGACGTCGAGTGCGCGCTTGGCGAAGGCCCTGGCCTGCGCGCCGGTGAGCCTGACCCGCAGCATCGGCGGGCCGTTCTCCTCGTCCTGGAGCAGCCGCTCCTCGGCCTCCGCGAGGTCTTCGTCGGAGTCCGCCTCGACTTCCACGAGGGCCTGCGCCTCGACGATCATGCGCTGCTCGTCACCGTCCCAGGCCAGCGCCATGGTGCCGACCCGGAACTCCTCCTCGACGGGGCTGTCGAGGGGCGCGGTGTCGGACACCTCGGTGGGGGCCATCGCCGGGACGGGGGCGCTGCCTCCGGTGCGCCGGACGACCTCGTCGAGGAGCTCGTCCATCCGCTCGGCGAGGGCGGCGACCTGGGTCTTCTCCAGGGCCACGCTCGTCACCCGGGGGCCTGAGGATGCCTGCAGGAAGAAGGTACGGCGTCCGGGCAACCCGACCGTACCGGCCACGAAGCGGTCCGGGGGGTCGTAGAGGAACACCTGACGGGACACGTCCTGTCTCCATTGAATCGGCATGCGGGCCGGCTGACCGCGTCGGCCCGCATCGGCTGAGAACGGGTTGACAACTACTGTGCTGGTTCGACCGCTTCACCCTACTGCGGCCGACGATCACGGTGCGCCCGCACCGCCCCCGACCGGAGCGTCGCCGCTCGGGGGTTCCTCGTGCGGCGCCAGGGACGCGAGATCACCGGTGTCCCCGAGACGCACGAGAAAGGGCCTCAGCCGGGTGTAACGGATCGCTGTGATGGAACACGGTTCTACGGAGATCCGCTGAAAGAGGTCGAGATGAAGTCCGAGTGCGTCGGCGACGAGCGACTTGATGATGTCGCCGTGCGAGCACATGAGGTAGACGGCGTCGGCGCCGTGGTCGCGCTCCACGCGCGCGTTCCACTCGCGTACGGCCTCGGCGGCCCGGGTCTGCATGGCCCGCATCGACTCGCCGCCCGGGAACGCGGCTGCGGACGGATGCGCCTGCACGACCTCCATGAGCGGCTCGTCCTTGAGCTCGGCGAGCTTGCGGCCCGACCAGTCGCCGTAGTGGGCCTCCCCGATACGCTCCTCGGTGTGCGCGCGGACCTCGGGGCGGGCCTCCAGCAGCGGCTGGACGGTCTCCTGGCAGCGCTGGAGAGGGCTCGTGACGACCTCGGCGATCGGCAGCCCGGCGAGCCTGCCGGGCAGGGCCGCGGCCTGCTGGGTGCCGCGCTCGTCGAGGGCGACGCCGGGCGTCCAGCCGGCGAGCAGTCCCGCGGTGTTGGCGGTGGAACGTCCGTGCCGGACGAGGATCAGGGTGGGCATGCGGCCCAGCGTAAACGGACGGCCCGCGAAGCCGGCGGGCCCTGTGGAAAGCGGTCCCCGATGTGCGACGGGGCCACAACGAAAGGAGAGTGCGCTCCGTGATCGTCGACTGTGCCATCTACCGTGACGGCCGGCGGACGGAGGGGCCCGACGACCTCTCCGACGCCCTGGCGCAGTGCCGTGCCGAGGGCGACGCCTTCGTGTGGATCGGCCTGCACGAGCCCACGGAGAAGGAGTTCGACCTGGTCACGGAGGAGTTCGGGCTCCATCCGCTGGCGGTCGAGGACGCCCTCAAGGCCCATCAGCGCCCCAAGCTGGAGGTGTACGAGGACTCGCTCTTCGTGGTCCTCAAGCCGGTGTCGTACGAACCGGAGAGCGATACCGTCACCTCGGGCGAGGTCATGGTCTTCGTCGGCGACTCGTTCGTGGTGACCGTGCGGCACGGCGAGGAGTCGCCCCTCGTGGCGGTGCGGCAGCGTCTGGAGTCGGATCCCGAGATGCTGCGGCACGGGCCGACGGCGGTGCTCTACTCGATCGCGGACGCCGCGGTGGACCACTACCTGGAGGTGGCGACCGAGCTCGGCACCGACCTGGAGGAGCTGGAGGCGGAGGTCTTCTCGCCGCAGCTGGGCGGCTCGCGGAACACCGCGTCGCGGATCTACGCGTTCAAGCGGCAGGTACAGGAGTTCCGCAGGGCGACGGTCCCGCTGGCGGGGCCGCTGACCCGGCTCTCGGGCCCGGGCGTCAAGGCGGCGGACGTGCCGTTCGTGAACGAGAAGGCGCAGCCCTTCTTCCGCGACGTCAACGACCATCTGCTGCGGGTCAACGAGTCCGTGGAGGGCCTGGACCGGCTGGTGTCCGACATCCTCTCGGCGCATCTCGCGCAGATGAGCGTGCGGCAGAACGACGACATGCGGAAGATCTCCGCGTGGGCGGCCATGGCGGCGGTCCCCACGATGATCGCGGGGATCTACGGGATGAACTTCGACCACATGCCCGAGCTGCACTGGCTGTGGTCGTACCCGGCGGTGATCGTGTGCATGGTCCTGCTGGAGATCCTGCTGTTCCGGCTCTTCAAGCGGCGGGGCTGGCTGTAGGTCCGCGGGCGGTTCAGGCGAATTCCGGCGCCGTGGTGGCGGGTCCGTTCAGGGCGCCGCGCCGCTCGGGCATCTCCAGGGCGACCATCCGGCGCCAGCCGGCCGCCCGCTCGTAGGCGTACACGGCGTGGATGCCCGCCGCGAGGACGGCCGCCCTCGCCCTGGACCAGCCGAGGAGGCGCCCCATGCGGGCCATCACGGCGAGGCTGACGTCCCGGTAGACGCGGATCTCGGCGAGCGCGCACTCGCGCAGGGCGCGCTGGATGGCGCGGCCGTGGCCGGCGTACGCGAAGCGGAGCAGTTCCTCGTGGCAGTAGGCGAGGTGGTTGTCCTCGTCGGCAGAGATCATCTTCACCGCGCGGCCGATGTCGGGGTGGTCGGCGAAGTGCCTGCGCAGCAGGTCCATCTGCTCGGAGGCGCGCTGTTCGGTGACCCGGCTGTGGGCCAGATAGGTGACGATGTCCCGCACGGTGAGCTGCTGGTCGCTCTTGAGCCGGTCGTGCGCCAGTCCGATGCCGTGCCGCTCCAGGAGCATCGTGTAGTCGGTGTCGGGCGGGACCTCGACCGGTTCGAGGCCGCGCTTCTTGATGAGGGCGTTGAAGATACGCCCGTGTTTGTCCTCGTCGGCGCCGTGCCGGGCGATCTTGGGGGCGAGCCCGCGTTCGCCCGCCGGGACCAGTGCGGCGATCCGGGCGTTCTCCCAGCCGCCCTGTGACTCCCCGCTGGCGGCGACGGAGCAGAAGAGCCGGTACGACTCGTCGTTGTCGAGGATCTCCTGGAACAGGCTCTTGGCGGACAACATCGTTGACACCCTCTCTGCAGAGTTGTGCAGAAAACGAGTCAAATGGGATGTCCGCGACCCGGCAACCGATGTGTCGGACAAATCCGCCGAACGATGGACGACGAGAGGGGTCCAGGCGCGTAACCAAGGGGCCGTCGGCGCGTTGTTCCCCGTGACGGCCGTGGCGGGGAAGACCCCCGAGCCCCCACCACGGCCGCAGAACTCTCCCGGAGCCGTTCCGGCCCGGCTACGCGAGTCCGGCCCGCTCCAGGGCGTCGGAGCCGGCCCGCAGCGAGGCGATCCGGTCCTCCAGGGTGAAGCCCGCGGGCGCCAGCGTGAGCGTGTCGACCCCGGCGGCGGCGTACGCCTTCATGCGGTCGGCGATGCGGTCCACCGAGCCGAGCAGCGTCGTCTGGTCGATCAGCGCGTGCGGGATCGCGGCGGCGGCGCCTTCCTTGTCGCCGGACAGGTACTTGTCCTGGATCTCGGCGGCTTCCTTCTCGTAGCCCATGCGCTGGGCGAGCTGGTTGTAGAAGTTCTGCTTGCGGCTTCCCATGCCGCCGACGTACAGCGCGGTGTACGGGCGGAACATGTCGGCGAGCGCGGGGACGTCCTTGTCGGCGCCGAGGGCGAGCGGAAGGGTCGGGCAGACGTCGAAGCCCTCCATCGTCTTGCCGGCCTTCTCGCGCCCCGCGCGCAGGTGCTTGATCGCGGTGTCCTCGAGGTGCTCGGCCGAGGGGAAGATCAGCAGCGCGCCGTCCGCGATCTCGCCGGTCTGCTCCAGGTTCTTGGGGCCGATCGCGGCGATGTACAGCGGGATGTGCTCGCGCTCCGGGTGCACGGTCAGCTTGAGCGGCTTACCCGGACCGCCCGGCAGCGGCAGGGTCCAGTGCTCGCCCTCGAACGACAGCCGCTCCCGCGTCATGGCCTTGCGTACGATCTCCACGTACTCGCGGGTGCGGGCCAGCGGCTTGTCGAACTTGACGCCGTACCAGCCCTCGGAGACCTGTGGCCCGGAGACGCCGAGTCCGAGGCGGAACCGGCCCCCCGAGAGCGAGTCCAGCGTCGCGGCGGTCATCGCGGTCATCGCGGGCTGGCGGGCCGGGATCTGGAAGATGGCCGAGCCGACGTCGATGCGCTCGGTCTGGGCGGCGACCCAGCTGAGCACGGTGGCCGCGTCCGAACCGTAGGCCTCGGCGGCCCAGCAGACGGCGTATCCGAGCCGGTCGGCCTCCTGGGCGACGGCGAGGTTGTCCGCGTCCATTCCGGCGCCCCAGTAGCCGAGATTGATGCCGAGCTGCATGGCCGATTCCCCTTACCGATCAGTAACGTCCCTTGTGCCCGAGACCCTAGCGTGCGGGCGCCCCGGGCGGGGAGCGGCACGTTCGCCTTCTCGGTACGGTCCCGGGGGCGCTGCCGCGCGGGCCCTCGCCGCCCCTTGCGTCCGGCCGGTGCCGCCCGTCGTGCCCTCCCGTGGACGCGGGTGCCGGACGCCGGCCCGCGTCACCGGTCGTCACGTGCGGCAATCGGTGGGATTTCCGTTGTCCACAGGCCCCCACGCGGCCGGTGCCGGACAGTAATCTCGGCGTCCATGGAGCAGAGGCATCTCGGCCGTACCGGCCTGCGTGTTTCCCGGATCGGGCTCGGCACCCTCACATGGGGCCGGGACACCGACGAGCATGACGCCGCGGACCTCTTGAAGACGTTCTGGGAAGCGGGCGGGACCCTCGTCGACACCGCGGACGTGTACGGCGACGGCGAGGCCGAGTACCTCCTCGGACAGCTCATGGAAGGGCTCGTTCCGCGCCGGGACCTGGTCATCTCGACGAAGGCGGGGAGCGTGCGCGACCCGGACCGCCGCTTCGACGGCTCGCGCAGCCATCTGCTGTCGGCCCTGGACGCCTCGCTCGCCCGCCTGGGCACGGACTACGTGGACCTGTGGCACGTCCACGCCTACGACCCCTACACGCCGCTCGAAGAGACCCTCCAGGCCCTCGACCTGGCCGTCAGCAGCGGCCGGGCGCGCTACGCGGGCGTGTCCAACTTCTGCGGGTGGCAGCTCGCCAAGGCCGCCACCTGGCAGCTCGCGGCGCCCGGTATACGCACCCGGCTGGCCAGTACGCAGATGGAGTACTCCCTGCTCCAGCGCGGCATCGAGCGGGAGGTGCTGCCCGCCGCCCTCGACCTGGGCATCGGCCTGCTGCCCTCCTCGCCGCTCGGGCGCGGCGTGCTCACCGGCAAGTACCGCAACGGCACGCCGACCGACTCCCGGGGAGGCTCGGAACACCTCGCGCCCTTCGTCGCGCCGTATCTCGACGACACGGCCAGCAGCATCGTGGAGGCGGTGACGACCGCGGCGGACGGTCTCGCCGTGACCGCGCTCCAGGTCGCGCTGGCCTGGGTCCGCGACCGGCCCGGGGTCGTCGCCCCCATCGTCGGCGCGCGCAACGCGCAGCAGCTCACGGCCGCGTTGTCAGTGGAGACCCTTAGGCTTCCTGACGAGATCTGCCGGGCGCTCGACGACGTGTCGGCCCCGGTGCACCACTATCCCGATCACGACTGGAGCACGCTGTGAGCACGGAGCCCGAGACCACGGAGGACACGGAGCCGGGGACGCCGGGCGCGGACACGGCCGCCGACACCCCGCAGACCACGGGCGAGGACGTGGACCACGCGGACGCGCGCTCCGGGGACGGGGACGTCTCCGGGGACGCGGGCACGGACGCGGGCGAAGGCACGGGTACGGAGGCCGCCGACGGTGCGGAGGCCGCCGCGGGGACCGAAACCGCCGAAGGCGCCGCCCAGTTGTCCGAGGCGGCTGCCGAGTTGGCGGCCCAGCGCGTGGAACGGGAGCGGATCGAGCGGCGGAAGGCGGAGAAGCAGGCGCCGATCGCGGCCGGGAGCAAGCTCAGCGGCACGGCCGCGGACCTGCTCGCGGCGGTGCGCGCCGTGGAGAGCGGCGAGAAGCCCGTGGCCACCGCCTTCCGCGAGCCGTCTCCCGCGCCGCGCAGGGCCGCGCCGGAGCCCGCGCGGCGACCGCAACCGGTGGCCGCACCGACCGCACCGGCGCCGGCCGCCGCGCCGGAGGCCGTCGAGGCGGTCCGTGCCGTGCTGGCCGGGGCCGGCGCCCCCGAAGCGCTCGCGGCACAGGTCGTCGCGGTGCTGGGCGAGGGCGCGGACGGCCAACTGCGCGAGGACCCCTGGCAGTTGCTGCGGGTCCCCGGGGTGCGGCCCGAACAGGCCGACGGGTTCGCCCGGGTGCTGCTCGGCGCGGAGTGCGGCCCGGACGACGAGCGCCGGGGCATGGCGCTGACCGTGTGGCTGCTGGAGCAGGCGGCCGTCGCCGGGCACACCGCGCTGGACGCCCCGGCGCTCACGGCGGCCCTCTCCCAGCGCTCGGTGCCGGACCCGGACGCGGCCGTGCAGAGCGCTCTCGCGGAGGGCGAGGCCCTGGTCTTCCAGGACGCGCTGGACACGGCTCCCACAGGCCCGGCGGCCGAGGACGACACGGAGGAGCCGCAGGAGCGCCCGGTGCGGATCCTGATCGGCCTGGAGCGGTACGCGCTGGCCGAGGAGAGCCTCGCCGACGGACTCGCCCGGGTGATGAACTCCGTGCCGAAGGAGGACGGTTCGGCCGCCGACTGGGAGCGGGCCGCGGCCTCGGCCCCCCGCTCGGCCGGGGAGCTGATCCGCGCGGTCGCCGCTCACGGTCTGGTGCTGCACACCGGCGGTGACGCCTCCCGGTCCGAGGCGGCGGCACTGCTGCACGCGGCACGCGCGCTCGGCCTGCGCGGCTGGGCCGCCACGCACACCTCCGGCGGCCGCGACGGGTTCGCTGCCCGGCCGGCCGAAACGTCCGACAGCCCGACGAACGGCGCGGCGACCGGCGTCGCCACCGTCTCCGGGCTGCTCTCCGGCACCGAGGGGCCGGGCCGGGACACGGACGGCGCCCTGGACCTGGACGTCCTGGTGGTCCTCGACGCGCCGCAGCTCGACGTCGAGACGGGGGCGATGCTCGCCGAGTCGCTTCCGGACGGGGCGCGCCTCGTGCTGAGCGGTGATCCGGCGGTGCTCTGGTCGGCGGGTCCCGGCCGGGTCTTCGCGGACCTGCTCGCCGCCCGCGCCTGCCCGCAGGTGGCGTCGCGGACCCCTGACCCCGGGCCCATCGGCGAGCTGGTCTCCGGGGTCGGCATCGGGGAGCTCAACCAGGTCGAGGCGCCCGGCAAGGAGGTCGTGATCGTCCCGGTGCGCGATGCCGGCGAGGCGGTCCACCGGACGGTTCAGCTGGTCGCGGACTCGGTGCCGCGCGCGATCGGCATCCCGGCCGAGCAGACGCAGGTGATCACCCCGGGGCACGGCGGGGCGGTCGGCACCCGTGCGCTGAACACCGCGCTCAAGGAGCGGCTGAACCCCGGTCCCGGCCGTTTCGGCGGCTTCGACCCGGGCGACCGGATCGCCTACTCCCCCGCACCGGGTCGTACCCTGCCGGGCCAGGTGGTGAAGGCCGACGCCGAGGGGCTGCACCTGGAGTGCTCGGGCGCCCCTGTCGTCGTACCGAAGGAGCGGGTGGAGCAGGCCGTGCGGCACGGCTGGGCGCTCACCGCGCACCAGGCGGTGGGGCTGCGCTGGCCCGCCGTGGTCGTGGTGCTCCCGGGCGACGCAGCGGCGGCCCTGACCCGGCCGTGGGTCTACACGGCCTTCGGGCGGGCCGAGCGTCACCTCTCCGTCGTGCACGGCGTCGAACAGGCGCTGCCGCACGCGGTGGCGGAAGTCCCCCAGAAGCCACGCACGACGCGGCTCCAGGCACTCCTGAAGGCACAGACGCCGACGGCGGGCTGATCAGCACGGGCCGTGCGGCTACCGGGCCGCGCGGCCGTGGGCCGTGCGCAACCGGCCCGGAGACTGCCGGGCCGTGCAGTCTCCGGGCCGTGCGGCTACCCGGCCGTCCGACTGCTGGGCCGTACGGTCGCCGCGCCCCTACGACTGCCGGGCGGTGCGGCTGCCGGGCCCGTACGGCCGCCACGTCCGAGCGATGCGGGCCCGTGCGGTCGCCGGACTGTGCGGCTGCTGGGTGTGAACGTGGGGGTGGCGGTCACCGTGTTTTGGCGACCGCCACCCCGTGTGCGCCCTCGGTGCCGGGCCGGCCTCAGCGATCCGCGTCCTGCGGGTCCAGGGGGTCGATCTCCCCGTCGGAGCCGAGGTCGTCGTCCAGGTCGTCGTCGTCCGACTCGTCGTCGAACACCGCGCTGACGTCGAAGCGGCAGACGACGCGCTGCGGATCGATCGACTCGAAGGGTGCCTCCAGCCATTCACCCGGCTCGGCGGGTTCGTCCGCGGCGGTCACCCAGAGCGTGGAGTCGCCCTCCTCCAGCCCGAATTCCTTGTGCCGGGTGGCGATCTCGTCCGGCTCGAACTCTCCGAACAGGATCCCGAGCGCACCGTGAACGGTGCCGGCCGCCGCGTCGAAGCCCTCGGTGGCGGTGGCGCCGTCCTCCTCCACCGCCTCGACCCGCTGGGCCTGCGCCAGCAGTCGCTGCGGTTCCACCACCGCGTAGTCCCGGCGGATCACCACGCTCAGCGCGTTCGGCTCCTCGGGGCCGGTGTACGGAGGCAGCGTGTCGTCGCTGCCGGGGATCTCGAAGGGCGTGACCTCGTCATAGCGGTCGTAGAGGAGCTCGTCGTACTCCTCGGCCGCCGCGGCGAGCTCGTTGAAAGCCTCGTAGACGGCCGGGTCGTCATCGCCCGTCCTGCGCTCGACCGCGGCCAGGTGGCGGTCGAGTGCGGTCTTGACCGCCTCGGCGGCGGCGCGTACCTCGGCAGCGGTGGGCTGCACAGCATCAGACATAGTGCAGACGCTATCCGTACAGGGCCTCTGCCCGCACAATAGATGCGATGCCGGAATACGAATTTGTCAACGTGTACGTACCTCGCGGGGTCTCCCGCAAGGAGACGACACGTCTGCTGACGGACCATGCGGAGTACGGACACTGGGAGTTGGACCGTCTGAGCCTGCTGCATGACGGCAGCCGCAGAGTGCGGTTGCGCCGACGGATCATCCGCCAGGTACGCGCCACGTGGTGACGGAAGGCCGCTGAACCGGAGCGGGCCCCGCCATCACGGAGCCCGCACCGTCACTCACGTCACGTGAAGGCCGTGGCGCCTCGGTCGCATCCGTGCCGCGCAGTGATCACGCCTGCGCCGCGTCGTACCGGGTCCGCCTACGCCTTCACCCATCGGTGTGATCAACACACCATCACTGCGCTACGCCGCCGAGCGCGCCCGCCGGTAGAGCACGGCGCCGGCCAGCAGCGCGGCGGCTCCCGCCGGTACGACCGCGCCGAGCGGCAGCTCACTGCCGGTGTGGGCGAGCTGGGCCGCGCCGTCCCGCGCGACCGACGCCGAGCCCAGGCGCCCGACCTGCGAGACCCCGCCGCGGTGCGTGTCGCCGCCCGATCCGGACGTACCCGGCTGACCCGGGGTTCCGGGGTGACCCGGCTGGCCGGGGGTTCCCGGGGTTCCGGGCCGGCCGGGAGTTCCCGGGTGACCGGGGGTTCCGGGCTGACCCGGATGCCCGGGCTGACCCGGGTGCTCAGGGTGCCCGGAGTGACCAGGCGGGCAATGGTGACCGGGGGTTCCGGGGTGACCAGGCGTACCCGGATGTCCGGGGTGGCCCGGGTGCGCCGGCTTTCCGGGCGGGGGTGTCTGGTGGCCGCCGGGCCGCGGCGTGGGGTGGTGACCGGTGGACGCGCCGTTCGCGCAGTCGTCACCCGCCGCCGCGTTGCCGACCCCGACGACGTTCACGCTGTTGCCGCAGACGTTGACCGGGGCATCGACCGGCACCTGTACCTGGTTCCCGGAGCCCACCCCCGGCGAGTGGCCGGCGTGGCCACCGGCCCATGAGCCGCCGCCCGGGTGGGTCCCCCGGCCGGCGCCGCCGCTTCCGCCGGTTCCCGCGTGACCGTTGGACGTACCGCCTCGGCCGCCGTGGTTGACGCAGGTGTTGCCCATCGCCGGGTTGAGCAACCCGACCACGTTCACCGTGTTTCCGCAGACGTTGACCGGCGCGTGCACCGGCGCCTGCACCATGTTGCCCGAGAGCACGCCGGGAGAGTTCGACGCGGAGCCGATCGCACCCGAGTCGGCGTGCGCGGAGACGCCGGTGACCGCGAGCACACCGCCGGCCGCCGCCATGGTCATCAGGCCTTTGCGGGTGACCTGTCGCATAGCTGAATCCCTGCCTTCTAGTCCTTGGGACGTGGACCATCAGTCCTTGGGACGTGGACCATCCGGAACGCGCGCACGCCCACGGGACGTGTGCGCGGAAAGCCGGTCGGCCCCGGAGCGCATGGCGCGCACTCCGGGGCCGACGAGCTCAGACCTTCACGAAATGCCCCTCATGAGGTGACCCATGGGGTGCCCCCCTCATGGGATGAGGCACGACGTCAGTGGTTGACGCAGGCGTTGCCGAAGGCGGGGTTCAGCAGCCCGATCACGGAGATCGTGTTGCCGCAGACGTTCACCGGGACGTGAACAGGCACCTGAATGACGTTGCCGGAGACGACGCCCGGGGACTGCACAGCGGTACCCTGAGCACCCGAGTCGGCGACGGCCAGGCCCGCACCCGCGAGAACCAGACCACCAGTGGCAGCCGCGGCGGCGACGATCTTCTTGATCATTATTCCTCCTTGTAGGCAAATGCGATCCCAAGCAGCGGATCGCAACACCTGTAACGAGGAGGAAGTAGTACGGCTATGGGCTTATGGTCGCATTCACCCGTCCCGGGCGGCCTCCGCACGCACGGGCGAATGTCGGCGTCAACACCCCGCAAGCCATCCGCGACGCGTCGGGACAACCCACCCGCGTCGTGTCACGACAGCCCGTCCACCGCGCGTCACGACGCGTCGATGAAACGGTCCAGTACGCGCACGCCGAACTTCAGAGCGTCCACCGGCACCCGCTCGTCGACACCGTGGAACATGCCCGCGAAGTCCAGCTCCGGCGGCAGCTTCAGCGGGGCGAAACCGAAGCAGCGGATTCCGAGGTCGGCGAAGGACTTGGCGTCGGTGCCGGCCGAGAGCATGTACGGCACGGCCCGCGCGATCGGGTCCTCGGCCGAGAGCGCGATCTGCATGGCGTCGACGAGGGCGCCGTCGAAGCCGGTCTCCAGCGCCTTGTCCGCGTGGACGTCCTCGCGCTTCACCCGGGGACCGAGAATCCGGTCGAGGTCGGCGAGGAACTCCTCCTCGTAGCCCGGCAGATAGCGGCCGTCGACATGCGCGGTGGCCTGCCCCGGAATCACGTTGACCTTGTAACCGGCGCCCAGCTGGGTCGGGTTGGCGGTGTTCTGGAGGGAGGCGCCGATGAGCTTGGCGATGCCGCCGAGCCGGGCGAGCGTCTCGTCCATGTTCTCCGGGTCGAGTTCGGTGCCCAGCGCGTCGCCGAGTTCGTCGAGGAAGTGCCGCAGGGTCTTCGTCACGCGCACCGGGAACTTGTGCCGGCCGAGCCGCCCGACGGCCTCGGACAGCTCGGTGATCGCGTTGTCCTTGTGGATCATCGAACCGTGCCCGGCGGTGCCGTCCACGGTCAGCTTCATCCAGTGCATGCCCTTCTGCGCGGTCTCGACGAGATACAGCCGCAGCTTCTCGTTGACCGTGAAGGAGAACCCGCCGACCTCGCCGATCGCCTCCGTGACGCCCTCGAAGAGGTCCGGATGCCTGTCGACCAGATGCCGGGCGCCGAACGTTCCGCCCGCCTCCTCGTCGGCGAGGAAGGCGAGGACGATGTCACGCGGAGGCTTGCGGCCGGTGCGCATCCGCTCCCGTACGACCGCGAGCGTCATGGCGTCCATGTCCTTCATGTCGACCGCGCCGCGGCCCCACACCATCCCGTCGGCGATCTCGCCGGAGAAGGGGTGATGGGTCCAGTCCATCGCGTTGGCCGGTACGACATCGGTGTGGCCGTGGATGAGCAGAGCGGGCCGTGAGGGGTCCTCGCCCTCGATGCGGGCCACCGTGGAGGCACGCCCCTTGTGCGACTCGAAGACGCGCGGCTCAAGGCCGACCTCGGCGAGCTTCTCGGCGACGTATTCCGCGGCCTTGCGCTCACCCGGGCCCGAGTGGTCCCCGTAGTTGCTGGTGTCGATCCGGATCAGCTCACGACAGAGGTCCACGACCTCGTCCTCGCCCGTGACGTTCCTGGTCGTGCCGCTCTCGCTCACGCTGCTTCCTCCCGCTGTCGCCGCTGGTGGTCTCCCTCATCCTCCCCCCGATCCCCTTCCCGTCCCAAGGCCGGTCCCGGCTCGTCACGCGCCGTTCACGCGACGACGGGGGGTGATCGAGGGCCCTCGAAAGCCTGGTAATGTTTCCTCTGTCGCCGCGAGGGAAACCCGCGCGACAGACACCTTGTCCGGGTGGCGGAATGGCAGACGCGCTAGCTTGAGGTGCTAGTGCCCTTTATCGGGCGTGGGGGTTCAAGTCCCCCCTCGGACACCAGCTGGGACGTTCACGAGATCGTCCCCGGCGCGTTCACGAATTACCGGTCGAGTCGTACGACTCACCGGTTTTTCGTCGTTTCTGGGCCTTCGCGGTACGCGGCGTGCCGATTCCGGGTCGACCGGGAGTGTGTCCCGGTCGACCCGGCCCGACCAGCCCGGGCCCGCCCTGAGCCGCGCCCGCCGGGTCGGTCACTGATACTGGGGAAATGGGCAAACTCGGGCGATTCGTCCCAGCGAGCCGGCGGGGCGACCGCGTGCCACCGAAGGCCGGGGCGCCGGAAACCGGCCCGAAGGCCCGTCACCACTCGGCCGGCCGACGTGTGCTGTGGCTGCGGAAGCCGCGCAGCGTCGCCGGTCAGGTCTTCCTGCTGCAACTGGTGGTCGTCCTGCTGCTCATCGCCACGGCCGTGGTGGTGCTCGTGATCCAGGACCGCAACCGCGCGATCCAGGAAGCCGGCGACCGGTCGCTGGTGGCGGCCGAGTCGTTCGCGAACGCCCCGGGCACCGCGGAGGCGATGAAGAGCGATGACCCGACAGCGGCACTCCAGCCCCATGCCGAGGCGGTGCGCAAGAAGACCGGCGTCGACTACGTCGTAGCCCTGAGCCCCTACGGCTTCCGGTGGACCCACCCGGACCCGGACCAGATCGGGAAGCACGTCTCCACCTCCTACGGCCAGGCGCTCGAAGGCGAGCCCCACCAGACCACGTTCGACAGCAGTCTGGGGAAGGCGGTCGACTCGACGGTGGCCGTCTTCGACGAGAAGGGGACCGCGGTCGGCCTCGTCACCGTGGGGGTCACGGTGGACAAGGTGACCAGTGTGGTGCAGCGCCAACTGCCGGTGATCTTCGCCTCCGGCGGTGTCGCGCTGCTGCTGGCCGCGGGTGGGTCGGCACTGGTCAGTGGGCGTCTGCGGCGCCAGACCCGGGGCCTGGGGCCGGTGGAGATGACCCGCATGTACGAGCACCACGACGCGGTGCTGCACGCGGTACGTGAAGGCGTGATCATTCTGGACGGTGACGGAAGGCTGCTGCTGGTCAACGACGAGGCGCGCCGGCTGCTCGCACTGCCGCCGGAGGCCGAGGGCACGCCGGTCACCGGACTCGGACTGAGCCCGGCCCTGGCCGGACTGCTGGGATCGGGCCGGGCGGCCACGGACAAGGTCTTCCTGGCCGGGGACATCCTGCTCGCGGTCAGCGTGCGGCCGGTGGGCCTCCAGGGGAGCAGCGTGGCCACCCTGCGGGACACCACGGAGCTGCGCGCTCTCGCGGGCCGGGCGGACGTGGCGGGCGGGCGCCTGCAACTGATCTACGAGGCCAGCACACGGATCGGTACCACCCTCGACATGAAGCGCACCGCCGAGGAGCTGACCGAGGTGGCGGTCCCGCGCTTCGCCGACTTCGCCACCGTCGAGCTGTTGGAGCCCGTGCTGCAAGGTGGTGAACCGACGGGGGCGAGTATGGAAATGCGCCGTATCGCAGCCGCGGGTGTCCGGGAGGACGCGCCCCTTCACCCTGTCGGGACGCTCAAGCGCTATGTGCCCGGCAACCCCGTGGCCATCGGTATAGCCACCGGCCGGCCGGTCCTGGTGGCGCGGCTCGCCGACGCCGACGGATGGCGGGCCCAGGACCCGGAGCGGGCCCAGAAGGTCATCGAATCCGGTATCCACTCCATGATCTCGGTGCCGCTCCGGGCCCGAGGCCAGTTGCTGGGGGTCGTGGAGTTCTGGCGTTCGGAGCAGGACCCCTTCGAGCCGGACGACCTGTCCCCCGCCGAGGAACTCGCCGCCCGGGCGGCCGTGTGCATCGACAACGCGCGCCGCTACACCCGCGAGCACACCACGGCCGTCACCCTCCAGCGCAGCCTGCTGCCCGGCGCGCTCCCCGAGCTGTCCGCCCTGGAGGTCGGGCACCGGTACCTGCCCGCCCAGGCGGGGGTGGGCGGCGACTGGTACGACGTCATCCCGCTGCCGGGGGCCCGGGTGGCCCTGGTGGTCGGCGACGTCGTCGGACACGGTCTGCACGCCGCCGCGACGATGGGTCGCCTGAGGACCGCGGTGCACAACTTCGCCGCCCTGGACCTGCCTCCGGACGAGCTTCTCGCGCACCTGGACGACCTGATCACCCGGATCGACCAGGACGCGGCGGCCGAAGGCAACACCGAGGGCATCACCGGCGCCACCTGCCTGTACGCGGTCTACGATCCGGTCTCCGGGCGGTGTGTTCTCGCCCGGGCCGGTCATCCCGGTCCGGCGCTGGTCTCGCCCGACGGCTCCGTGACCTTCCCCGACATCCCCGTCGCCCCGCCACTCGGCGTGGGAGGAGGTCTGCCGGTCGAGACGGCCGTACTCCGGCTGGCCGCCGACAGCCGGCTGGTCCTCTACACCGACGGCCTGGTCGAGGCCCGCGGCCGTGACATCGACGTCGGGCTCGGCATGCTGAGGAAGGCGCTCGCCGATACGGACGGCGCCACCCCGGACGACACCTGCCGGGCGGTGCTCGACGCGATGCTGCGCACCAGGTCGAGTGACGATGTCGCCCTGCTCGTCGCACGCACCCGGCTGCTCGACCCGGAGCAGGTCGGGGAGTGGGAGGTGCCCGACGATCCCGCGGCCGTCCCCCGGATCCGCGCCGAGGCCACCCGCAGGCTGGAATCCTGGGGGGTCGGCGAGGCCGCCTTCACGACCGAGCTGATCCTCAGCGAACTGGTGACCAACGCCATCCGGTACGGAGGGAGCCCCATCAGTGTGCGGCTGCTGCGCGACCGCGACAGCCTGATCTGCGAGGTCGCCGACGGCACCAGCACCTCCCCGCACCTGCGCCGCGCGACCCTCACCGACGAGGGGGGCCGTGGTCTGTTCCTCGTCGCGCAGATGTCCCGCCGCTGGGGGACCCGTTACACCGACCGAGGCAAGATCATCTGGGCTGAGCAGGCGCTCGACGCCGGAGCCGCCGGGGACCTGAGCGGTCTCCTGATGGCGGACCTGTGAAGCGGGAGACCAGACCGCCGCCCCTGGGTGTGCGCACGCCCGGAGCGTTCAGGAGCCCTCGTCGACCGTGAAGTACGGGATCTTGGCCGGGTCCTGGCCGAAAGCGGCCCCGAGATAGACGGCCGACAGTTTGGTGAGCGTTCCGTCGTCGATCAGCTGCCTGATGATCCGGTCCAGCTCGTCCTTGTTCGGTGACCCCTTCGGGTACAGGGCGCCGTAACCCTGGTCGGTTCTGTACTGGCCCACGAGGCGCACCCTGCCCTCCCGCTTCTGGGGGTACCCCAGCAGGATCGTCGTGTCGTGGACGACCGCGTCGATCCGTCCCTTCTCCAGCGCCGTGACCATGTCCGGGTCGTTGGGGAAGGCAGTGACGGGCTTGGTCGGCTTGAGGCGCTTCTTGACGAACTCCTCGCCCGTGGTGCCCTCGGCCACTCCGATGCGGACGTCACGGATGTTGTCTCCGTTGATCTTCTCACCGTCCCTGATCAGCACTCCCAGGGTCGAGGAGAGGTAGGGCGGGGAGAACTCGGCGACCTTGCTCCGTTCCGGGGTGATCGTGATCTGCGCCAGGGCCAGGTCGAAGTCCTTGGTCCGGCCGGACACGACCTCCGGGAAGGGAGCGTTCTCCACCTTCACCCGGTCGAGTCCTGACCGGTAGGCGATGTTGGCGGCCATGCAGTACTCGTAGCCGCTCGTGATGGAGTCCGGCGTGTCGCCGCCGTTCCACCAGCCGGGCTCCGGCAGGGTCGTTTTGACCGTGAGGGCGCCCGCCGTCTCGGGTGACAGGTGAAACTCCCCGTAATGCCCCGAGAGCGGGCAGTCGCCGTAGTGGGCCTTCGACGACGTTGACCCTCCCTGGTCACAAGCCGATGTCGCGACGATGAGCGCCACGCTGACAGCCAGAGAGGCGATCACTGCCGCGGCGCGCATCATTGCACCTCCGGTAGGGGCATACTCCTTGAGTCACCATAAATCACCTCGAACCATATGACTGCCGGAGCCACGTGGGAGGACTCCCGGGGAGCGGGTCGGGTCACCCGTCTTCCTGCGGCGCCGCGATGGCCGGCCGGAGGTGCGAGCCGTTTCCGACACCCTTCACGGCTCCGACGACACGATCTGGAAATCTTTCGAAACTTTCGAAGAATCCACTCGCACACTTGATCTTGCGTGATCCGGCCATGGCGACACAGGATGCCCGAGAAGGCCAGGCATGGCACCTGAACAGGGGTAATGCCATCACTCGGACAGTCAACGCGGGACGAATGTTTCGGCATCAGTGCCGAAAGTATTGACAGTTGACAGGGCCGGATCAACACTGTTCGCGATTCACAGAGCACAGCCCGGCCGTGTTGCGTGACGCCGACGCGCGGTCGCCGTCACTCCTGTTCCGCGACCCTCGCGAAGTCCCTCGCACAGCCCCTCGCGCAGTCGTGTCACGTCGCCCGGCCCCCACAGGCCTCACGAGGACGAGGAGGAAACACGCACATGATCGACGCACCCGCACACCCGTCGAGCCGCAGCAGCGGTCGTTCAGCGGCGTTCCGGCACTTCAGGCTGCTCATCAGCGGTGTCTGCACCATGCTGCTGGTCGCCGTGGCCGCGATGACCCTGCCCGGCACCGCCCAGGCCGACACGGTCGTCAGCTCGAACCAGACCGGCACCAACAACGGGTACTACTACTCGTTCTGGACCGACAGCGGCGGAACGGTGTCCATGAACCTGGGCTCCGGCGGCAACTACAGCACGTCATGGAGCAACACCGGGAACTTCGTCGCCGGCAAGGGCTGGGCCAACGGCGGACGCAGGAGTGTGACCTACTCGGGCACCTTCAACCCGTCCGGCAACGGCTACCTGTCCCTCTACGGATGGACGTCGAACCCGCTCGTGGAGTACTACATCGTCGACAACTGGGGCACCTACCGGCCCACGGGCACGTTCATGGGCACCGTCACCAGTGACGGCGGCACGTACGACATCTACAAGACGACGCGGACGAACGCCCCCTCCGTCGAGGGCACGCGCACCTTCGACCAGTACTGGAGTGTCCGGCAGTCGAAGAGGACGGGTGGAACCATCACCACCGGCAACCACTTCGACGCCTGGGCCCGCGCCGGGATGAACCTGGGCAGCTTCAACTACTACATGATCCTCGCCACCGAGGGTTATCAGAGCAGCGGGAACTCCGACATCACGCTGGGCGACAGCGGTTCGGGGGGTGGCTCCGGCGGTGGCGGTACCGGCGGGTGCGCCGCGGCCCTGTCCGCGGGCCAGCAGTGGAGCGACCGGTACAACCTCAACGTCGCGGTCACCGGCGCCGGCAACTGGACCGTGACGATGAACGTGCCGTCCCCCGCGAAGGTCCTCTCCACCTGGAACATCAGCGCCAGTTACCCCAGCGCCCAAGTCCTCACGGCCAAACCCAACGGCAGCGGGAACAACTTCGGCGTCACCATCCAGTCCAACGGCAACTGGACCTGGCCCACGGTCTCGTGCAGCACGAGCTGACCCCCGAACTCCCGAGACCAGAGGACCACTTCACATGAGATCACTTCGCATGAGATCCGGACCACGTCACTCGTTACGCTCGCTGATCACCGGACTGGCCGTCGTCGCGACGGCCGCCGCGAGCCCGGTCGCCTTCGGCGCCGGACCGGCACGGGCCGCCACCTGCGGCGGGTACGTCGGGCTCACCTTCGACGACGGGCCGTCCAGCACCACGCCGAACCTGCTCGACGCGCTCAAGCAGAACGGGCTGCGGGCCACGATGTTCAACGAGGGCCAGTACGCCGCGTCCAACCCCGCCCAGGTACGGGCCCAGGTCGACGCCGGCATGTGGGTGGGCAATCACAGCTACACCCACCCGCACCTGACCCAGGAGAGCCAGGCGCAGATCGACTCGGAGATCTCCCGGACCCAGACGGCCATCGCCGGCGCCGGCGGCGGCACGCCGAAACTGTTCCGCCCGCCGTACGGGGAGACCAACGCGACGTTGAAGGCGGTCGAGGCCAAGTACGGCCTGACCGAGATCATCTGGGACGTCGACTCGCAGGACTGGAACGGCGCGAGCACCGACGCGATCGTGCAGGCGGCCGGCCGGCTCACCAACGGCCAGATCATCCTCATGCACGACTGGCCGGCCAACACGATCGCGGCGATCCCGCGCATCGCGCAGGGGCTGGCCTCCCGCGGTCTGTGCGCCGGGATGATCTCTCCGCAGACGGGCCGCGCAGTGGCCCCCGACGGGAGCGGCACGGGTGGCGGCGGTGGCGGCACCGGCGGGTGCACCGCGACGCTCTCCGCCGGCCAGCAGTGGAGCGACCGGTACAACCTCAACGTCGCGGTCACCGGCTCCAGCAACTGGACCGTGACGATGAACGTGCCCGCTCCCGAGAAGATCATCGCGACCTGGAACATCACCGCCGGTTATCCCAGCGCCCAGGTCCTCACCGCCAAGCCCAACGGCAGCGGCAACACCTTCGGCGTCACCGTCCAGACCAACGGCACCTGGACCTGGCCGACGGTCTCCTGCAGCACGGGCTGACCCGCCGAGAACACGCACGAGAACACACAGAGGCACCTGCGAGCGAGGGCCCCGGTCATCGGATCGGGGCCCTCGCTCGCCGTGTTCGCGTTGTTACGGAAAGATGTGGGGCAGATCTCGTCACGCTGACATATTCCCACGTCACAGCGCTGGAGCCAGGGTTTCGGACGACCCCTGATGGGGCCTCGCATCGCTGATCACCAGGTCCGAGACTAGCGTCGTACTAAAGTTGCAGGCTTGTTCGGAGCTGGACCGGAATATCCCCAGGCGTACCTGCGGGCCCACCGGCTCCCCGGAGTCTCCGGGAACAACACGTGAGGACCCGATGGCAGCCCTCCAGCACGGCCCCGCACTCGCGTTGTCCGACGACGAGGTACGTGCGGAGCTCGGTGACCAGGCGCGCTTCTCCGCCGCCTCTGCCGCCTCGCCGCGCACGCTCGTCGACATCCTCGACGCCTCCGTACGGGCGTACCCCGACGAGCCCGCTCTCGACGACGGCCGGCGCGCCCTCACCTACCGTGCCCTGGCCGCCGAGGTCGAGGCCGTGCGGTGGCGGCTCGCGGAGGCCGGGGTCGGGCTCGGCGACCGGGTCGGCGTACGGGTCCCGTCCGGCACGAACGAGCTGTACGTGGCGATCCTGGGCGTCCTAGCGGCCGGTGCCGCCTATGTTCCGGTGGACGCCGAGGACCCCGACGAGCGGGCCGAGCTGGTCTTCGGCGAGGCCGAGGTGCGCGCGGTCATCGGCGCCGGGCACGAGCTGACCGTCAACGGCCGCTCCGAGGTTCCCGCCGGGCGCCCCGGCGTCGAGCACGACGCGTGGATCATCTTCACCTCGGGTTCCACCGGCAAGCCCAAGGGCGTGGCCGTGAGCCACCGCGGCGCCGCCGCCTTCGTGGACGCGGAGGCCGACCTCTTCCTGACCGAGGAGCCGATCGCCCCCGGCGACCGGGTCATGGCGGGCCTCTCCGTCGCCTTCGACGCCTCCTGCGAGGAGATGTGGCTGGCCTGGCGGTACGGGGCCTGCCTGGTGCCGGTACCGCGCTCCCAGGTGCGCAGCGGCGCCGACCTCGGCCCCTGGCTGGTCGAGCAGGACATCTCCGTCGTCTCCACCGTGCCCACGCTCGCCGCCCTGTGGGAGCCGGAGACCCTCAACGACGTCCGGCTGCTGATCTTCGGCGGTGAGGCCTGCCCGCCCGAGCTCACGCAGCGGCTGGTGACCGAGGGCCGGGAGGTCTGGAACACGTACGGGCCGACCGAGGCGACCGTCGTGGCGTGTGCCTCGCTGCTGACCGGCGACGAGCCCATCCGGATCGGGCTGCCGCTGAACGGCTGGGAGCTGGCCGTCGTGGACGAGGCGGGCGAGCCGGTGCCGATGGGCGCCAGCGGCCAGCTCGTGATCGGCGGGGTCGGGCTCGCCCGCTACCTCGACGCCGAGAAGGACGCCGAGAAGTACGCGCCGCTCGCGTCGCTGGGCTGGGAGCGGGCGTACCGCAGCGGTGACCTGGTCAAGGCCGAACCCGAGGGGCTGATCTTCCTCGGGCGGGCCGACGAGCAGATCAAGCTCGGCGGGCGCCGGATCGAGCTCGGCGAGGTGGACGCGGCGCTCCAGGCGCTGCCCGGTGTCGCGGGCGCCGCGGCGGCCGTGCGGACCGCGCGCGGCGGCAACCAGCTCCTCGTCGGCTATGTCGTCACCCAGGACGGCTGGGACCAGGCGGCCGCCGTCGAGAAGCTGCGCGCCGCGCTGCCCGCCGCGCTGGTGCCGCTGATCGCGCCGGTCGAGGACCTGCCGACGCGGACGTCCGGCAAGGTCGACCGGAACGCGCTGCCCTGGCCGCTGGAGGGTCTGGAGACCGGCGGTGCCAAGGAGCGGCTGTACGGCACCGAGGCCTGGCTCGCCGAGCAGTGGAGCGAGGTGCTCGGCATCCCCGTCGGCGCCGCCGCCGACGACTTCTTCGCGATCGGCGGCAGCAGTCTCGCGGCGGCCCAGCTCACCACACGGCTGCGCGCCCGCTACCCGAACGCCGCCGTGCTCGACGTCTATCAGCAGCCCGTGCTGCGCAAGCTGGCCCGGCATCTGGAGAAGTCGGGCCAGGACGACGGTGGCGAGCGGATCATCGCGCCGGTCCCGCCGCGCGCCAAGCTGATCCAGCTCCTCGTGCTGATCCCGCTGTTCGGCCTGCTCGGGCTGCGCTGGACCGTGGCGCTGGCCGCGCTCGGCAACGTACTGCACTGGTTCGGTCCCTATCCGTGGGCGCCGAGCACCTCGTGGTGGCTGGTGGGCGCGGGCGCGCTCGTCCTCTTCAGCCCGCCGGGACGGCTCGCCGTCGCCGCGGGCGGTGCGCGGCTGCTGCTGCGCGGGGTGAAGCCCGGCCGGTACCCGCGCGGTGGCAGTGTCCACCTGCGGCTCTGGACGGCCGAGCGGCTCGCCGGGTTCAGTGGCGCGACCTCGCTGACCGGGTCCTGGCTGGAGCGGTACGGCCGCGCCCTGGGCGCCAGGATCGGCCCGGACGTGGATCTGCACTCGCTGCCGCCGGTGACCGGCATGCTCAAGCTGGGCCGGGGTGCCGCCGTCGAGTCCGAGGTGGACCTGTCGGGGTACTGGCTGGACGGTGACCGGCTGGAGATCGGCCCGGTGAAGGTGGGCGCCGGTGCCGTGGTCGGAACGCGCAGCATCCTCTTCCCGGGCGCCCGGGTCGGCAAGCGCGCCGAGGTGGCCCCGGGTTCCGCCGTGGTCGGGCAGATCCCGACCGGGCAGCGCTGGGCCGGCGCGCCCGCGGGCAAGCTCGGCAAGGCGAAGCGCGCGTGGCCCAAGGACCGGCCGCGGCGCGGCACGTACTGGCGGATCATGTACGGCGCGGCCGGGTTCGCGCTGAGCGCGCTGCCGGTGCTGGCCGCCGTCGCCGCGCTGCTCGTGGCCCGGGTCTTCGTGAGCGCGGACGCCGGGCTCGGTGCGGCGCTGCGCGGTGCCGGGATCGCCCTGGTGCCGGCGACGCTCGCGTTCGGTCTGGCGTACGCGCTGCTGCTCCTGGTCTCCGTACGGCTGCTGAGCCTCGGGCTGCACGAGGGCACGCATCCGACGCACAGCCGGATCGGCTGGCAGGCCTGGACGGTCACGCAGCTGATGGACCGCTCCCGCGAGACGCTGTTCCCGCTGTACGCCGGGCTGATCACGCCGGTGTGGCTGCGGCTCCTCGGGATGCGGATCGGCCGGGGCGCGGAGGTGTCGACCGTGCTCGCGCTGCCGAGTCTGACGACGGTCGGCGAGGGCGCGTTCCTCGCCGACGACACGCTGACCGCGCCGTACGAGCTCGGTGGCGGCTGGATGCGCATCGGGCGGGCCGAGATCGGCCGCCGGGCGTTCCTCGGCAACTCGGGGATGACCGCTCCGGGGCGCAGCGTGCCGGACGGCGGTCTGGTCGGTGTGCTGTCGGCGACGCCGAAGAAGGCGAAGAAGGGCAGCTCGTATCTGGGGCTGCCGCCGATGAAGCTGCCGCGTGCGGCGCAGGGCGGCGATCAGAGCCGTACCTACGACCCGCCGGCCCGGCTGCTGTGGGCCCGCGGTCTGGTGGAGCTGTGCCGGCTGGTGCCGGTGTTCTGCTCGGCGGCGCTGGCCGTGCTGACGGTCGGCGCGCTGTGTGCGCTGGGGCCGTGGGCGTGGGCGTTCTCGGGGGCCGTGCTGCTCGCGGTGGGTGTGCTCGGGTGCCTGGTGTCCATCGTGGCGAAGTGGCTGCTGGTCGGCCGGCACCACGCCGGTGAGCACCCGCTGTGGAGCGGTTTCGTGTGGCGCAACGAGCTGGCCGACACCTTCGTGGAGGTCGTCGCGGTGCCGTGGCTGGCGGGATCCGTGCCCGGTACGCCGCTGATG
Organism: Streptomyces sp. NPDC042002; assembly: GCF_055588305.1. Classification (NCBI taxonomy): domain Bacteria; kingdom Bacillati; phylum Actinomycetota; class Actinomycetes; order Kitasatosporales; family Streptomycetaceae; genus Streptomyces; species Streptomyces sp. NPDC042002. Next base: position 100,377 of record NZ_JBVJCT010000018.1, read on the forward strand.
ACCGCGTGGCTGCGGGGGCTCGGCGCCAGGATCGGCAGGGGCGCGTGGATCGAGAGCTACTGGCTGCCCGAGACCGACCTCGTGACGCTGGGGGACGCGACCACGGTCAACCGGGGCTGTGTGCTCCAGACCCACCTCTTCCACGACCGGATCTTGCGGACGGATACTGTGGTCCTCCGTGAGGGCGCCACCCTGGGTCCGGGCGGAATCGTCCTGCCCGGCAGCACCGTCGGGGCCCGTTCCACCCTGGGTCCCGCGTCGCTCGTGATGGCGGCGGAGTCCGTTCCCGACGACACCCGCTGGCTGGGCAATCCGATCGAGGCCTGGCGTTCGTAGCAGACGTGACCTGATATCGGATACGAAGGGCGGTACAGCGGTACGTCGAGCACAGGGCAGGGAGCAGTCGCAGCAGTGAGCGTTCAGCAGACAGCGGGACCGGACCCCTATTTCCCGGCCAACGGAGATTCCCGTTACCGGGTGCACCGGTACGAGCTGGCGCTGGACTACCGCCCCGGCCCGAACCGGCTCTCCGGCACCGCGCGGATCAACGCCATAGCGGGCCGCTCCCCGCTGACGGAGTTCCAGCTGAACCTGGCGGACTTCCGGATCGGCCGGGTCCGGGTCGACGGCAAGGCGCCGCACTACACGCACCGGGGCGGCAGACTGCGGGTCCGTCCGCCGAAGCCGATACGGTCCGGGGCCGCGTTCACCGTCGAGGTGCACTGGTCGGGAAACCCCAAGCCGGTCAGCAGCCCCTGGGGCGGGATCGGCTGGGAGGAGCTGGAGGACGGGGCGCTGGTGGCGAGCCAGCCGGTCGGTTCGCCGTCCTGGTACCCGTGCAACGACCGGCCGGCCGACAAGGCCGCGTACCAGATCTCGGTCACCACCCCTTCCGCGTACGCGGTGGTGGCGGGCGGGCGTCTGCTGACGCGGACGACGAAGGCGTCGACGACCACCTGGGTGTACGAGCAGTCGGCGCCGACCTCCAGCTATCTGGTGGGCCTGTCGATCGGCAAGTACCAGACGGTGCTGCTCGGCGACCCGGGCCTCGGGGGCGTACCGCAGTCGGGGCATCTGCCGGCGCAGCTGCTCCCTGAGTTCTCCCGGGACTTCGCGCGGCAGCCCGCGATGATGGAGCTGTTCGAGAGCGTCTTCGGGCCGTATCCGTTCGGCGAGTACGCGGTGGTGGTGACCGAGGAGGAGCTCGACGTCCCGGTCGAGGCGCAGGGTCTCTCGCTGTTCGGCGCCAACCATCTGGACGGGTCGCGGGGTTCGGAACGGCTGATCGCGCACGAGCTGGCGCACCAGTGGTTCGGCAACAGCGTGACGATCGCGGACTGGCGGCACATCTGGCTGAACGAGGGGCTCGCGAAGTACGCCGAGTGGCTGTGGTCGGAGCGCTCGGGCGGGCGCCCGGCGCGTCAGCTCGCCGCCGCCGCGCACCGGAAGCTGTCCGCGCTGCCTCAGGACCTGCTGCTGTCCGACCCGGGCCGCAAGCAGATGTTCGACGACCGGCTCTACGAGCGCGGCGGACTCACGGTGCACGCGATCCGCTGCGCGATGGGCGACGACGCCTTCTTCCGCATGCTGCGCGGCTGGGCGACCCTGCACCGGGGCGGCGCGGTCACCACGTCCGTCTTCACCTCGCACGTCTCGCGCTACGCGGCCGAGCCCCTGGACGACCTCTTCACGGCGTGGCTGTACGAGACGGCCCTGCCGCCGTTGCCGGCGCAGGCCGCGCCGTCGCCGGCCCCGCAGATGCCGGCCCGGCCCACCTATCCGCCGACGAACGCGGACTCGGCGCGAGTCCGGGGAGAGTGACGCGATGACCGGCCGTTCCTGTCCTTGCGGGCTCGCCGAGCCGTACGCGCGCTGCTGCGGGCGCTTCCATCGCGGCGAGGCCGCGGCGCCGAGTGCCGAGGCGCTCATGCGGTCGCGGTACTGCGCCTTCGTGAAGGAGGACGAGGGGTACCTGCTGCGGACCTGGCACCCGCGCACGCGGCCGGCCCGGGTGGAGTTCGACCCCGGGATGCGCTGGACCGGCCTGGAGATCCTCGGCACGGGTCAGGGCTCGGCGTTCCACACGACGGGGACCGTGACCTTCCGGGCCTCCTACCGGGGCGGCTCACTGCACGAGCTGAGCCGGTTCGAGCGGGTGGACGGGGCCTGGGTGTATGTGGACGGGGAGTTCCTCGACTGACCGCCGGGGTTGCGCTGACGCCGTCCGGGGTGCGCTGAACGTCAGGGTGCCAGGACGTCCAGTTCCTGGAGTGCGCCGACCGTGATCTCGCGGGTGAGCCGCTCGGCGCGGGGCGCGTCGCCCTCGCGTACGGCCGCGGCGACCTGGACGTGCAGGGTGACGGCGGCGGGGTCGGGGTCCTCGAACATGACGTCGTGATGGGTCCGGCCGGACAGGACCTCCGCGACGACGTCACCGAGGCGGGCGAACATCTCGTTGCCGGACGCCTTGAGAATCACCCGGTGGAAGGCGACGTCGTGGACGAGGTACGCCTCCAGCCGCTGCCCGCGCGAGGTGGAGACCATGCCGAGCGCGCACTCGGTGAGCTCCGCGCACTGCTCGGCCGTGGCCTGCCGGGCGGCCAGTCCCGCGGCGACCGGTTCGATCGCCGAGCGCAGCACGGTGAGTGAACGCAGCTGGTGGGGACGGTCGGCGCCGGCCAGCCGCCAGCGGATGACCTGGGGGTCGTAGACGTTCCACTCGGGCTTGGGGCGGACCGTCACGCCGACGCGGCGGCGGGACTCGACCAGGTGCATGGACTCGAGTACCCGGACCGCCTCGCGCATCACGGAACGCGACACCTCGAAGCGCTGCGCGAGCTCGTCGGTGCGCAGCACGCTCCCCGGCGGGTACTCGCCCGCCGTGATCGCCGGCCCGAGGGATTCCAGTACGTGTCCGTGCAGTCCCCGGCCCCGTGTGGTCATGAAGCCAGCGTACGAGGGCGACGCCACGAACAAAAAGTCAGACTTATATGTCACATACTCTTGAATTCATCGTACGTAATACGTTTCAGTGGCGTCGACATCAGATGTCGACGAAGACAGCGAGAGCGCGATGCAGCACAATCCCACCCCCCATGTCGTCGTGGTCATGGGCGTCGCAGGCACCGGGAAGACCACCATCGGCCCGCTGCTCGCGGCCCGGCTCGGCGTTCCGTACGCCGAGGGCGACGACTTCCACCCGCGGGCCAACATCGACAAGATGACGGCCGGGACGCCGCTGACCGACGAGGACCGGTGGCCCTGGCTGGACGCCATCGGGCACTGGGCGCACGACCGGGCCGGGCTCGGCGGTGTGGTCAGCAGCTCGGCGCTGAAGCGCGGTTACCGGGACCGGCTGCGGGCGGCGGCGCCCGAGGTGGTCTTCGTCCACCTCACCGGTGACCGCGCGCTCATCGAGGACCGGATGGCGCACCGCACGGGGCACTTCATGCCGACGGCGCTCCTGGACTCGCAGTTCGCCACGCTCCAGCCGCTGGCGGCGGACGAGGCGGGCGTCCGGGTGGAGGTGTCCGGCGACCCGGCCGAGATCACCGAGCGGGCCGTGACCGCGCTCGGCGCCCTCGCACCACCCGGACGACAGCTCTAGAACCTGCCCGAAGGCGTCCGGAGCCTGTCCGGCCGCGATCGGGCCGCGGGCGAACCGAACGCGGTTCTCCCCGCGGCCCGATCGTCGTCTGTCGTCAGCGCCCGCTCACGGTCGCCACAGCGGGTGTTCGCGCTCGGCCCACTGCCGGCTCACCGATCCCGTGCGCAGGCCCCGCCTGGCCTCCGGGTCGCCCAGCGCCATACCGATGTGGCCCGCGAGGACGATGCCGACGGTGAGGGACAGCCAGTCGTGGACGAAGGTCGCCGAGGTGCGCCACATCAGCGGGGTGAGGTGGGTGAACCACATCAGCAGGCCCGTGCCCAGCATCACCAGCGTGGCTCCGGCGATCCAGGCCGCGTAGATCTTCTGTCCGGCGTTGAACTTGCCCGCCGGGCGGGACCGGTGGTCCTTGTCGCGGCGCAGCGCGGCCCGCAGCCACACCCGGTCGTGCGGGCCGAAGCGGTTCAGGAAGCCCAGGTCGCGGCGGAACGCGCGGGAGGCCAGGCCCGCCAGGATCGGCAGCGGCAGCATGACACCGGCCAACTCGTGGACGCGGACGACGAGTTCGCGACGGCCGACGAGTTCGGCGAACTGGGGGATGTAGAGGCAGGCCGCGGTGGCCACGCACACACCCATCAGGAGTGCGGTGACCCGGTGCACCCAGTGCTCGGCCCGGGTGAAGCGCCGTACGTGGGAGGAGTGCGCGGACACGGCCGGGGTGCCGTCAACTCGTGGGTTCATCGTCGCGTCCGTTCGAACGGCCGACCCAGGCGTCGACGTCGTACCCCCGATCCTCCCAGTACCCGGGACGGACGTCCTGGGTGACGGTGATGCCGGAGAGCCACTTGGCGGATTTGTAGAAGTACATCGGGGCCACGTAGAGGCGGACGGGGCCGCCGTGGTTGTGGCCGACGGGCTTGTCCTGCATGCGCAGGGCCACCAGGACGTCCGGGCGGCGGGCCTGGCGCATGCTGAGGCTCTCCGTGTACGTGCCGTCGAAGCAGGTGAAGCGGATCGCCCCGGCGGTGTGGTGCACCCCGGCGGCGTCGAGGAGGTGGGACAGCTGTACGCCTTCGAAGGGGGTGCTGGGCACCCGCCAGCCGGTGACGCACTGGACGTCGTGCACCAGGCGGGTCTGCGGCAGGGCGCGCAGGTCGGCGAGGGTGTAGCTGGTGGGGTGGTCGACCAGGCCGTCGACGGTGAGCCGGTAGTTCGTCTCGTTCCTGTGGGGGACGGAGGCGGCCACCGAGTAGTAGCGGAAGCCGCCGCCGTTGGGCAGGAGGCCCGTCAGACCGGTGGGGTCCCGCTGGGAGGCGCCGGCGAGGAAGGCGTCCATGCCGCGCTGGAGTGTGGGCGCGGTCAGGACACCGAGGGCGCCCAGTCCGAGCGTGCCGAGCAGCACCCGCCGGCCGATGGGCCGGCCGCGCTCCCCGGGTTCCTCGCGCTCTTCGCTTTCCTCACGCTCTTCTTGTTCGTCGCGCACTTCTTGTTCGTCGCGCACTTCTTGTTCGTCTTGTTCGTCGTGCCCTTCGGGAGTCCGCGGCTCGGGCCGTTCCGGCTCGCGAGACTCGGGCCGCTCCGGCCGTTCCGGTTCCCGCGACGTCGGTCGCTCCGGGTCCGGTTCCCCGGGCCTTTCAGTGTTCACCTCTTGATTCGAGCACCCGCGACCCCCAAAAAGCCAGCGGTGGCGGGTGCTCGTCAGCATTCCGTCATCTCTTCTTACGTACGGTCCGAGAACATCGGCCGCGGAGAGGACGTCAGGGCCTCATCAGGAGGCGGTCTCGGCCGCCTTGTCCAACTGGAACGCCTCGTTGCCGAGGCCGATCCGGGCGTGCGCCTCGGGCTTGCGGGAGCGCAGCACCAGACCCTGGACCAGTCCGACGACCAGCGCGACCCCGATGACGGCGGGCAGCAGCACGTTCAGGACGGAGTCCGGACCCGCGCCGACGAGCACGTCGAAGTCCTTGACCGTGAAGACCGCGATGACGAGCAGGGCGATGCCGGCGATCGCGGAGGTGACCAGACGCCAGGACTGGGCGCGGGCCGCGCCGCGGCGGACGAAGAACACGATGACCGAGAGCGAGGCCGCCGCCATCAGGAGGGTGACGCCGAGCGCTCCGACGTTGCCGCCCCAGGTGAAGAGCTGGAGCACGGGCGCGGTCGGGTCACCGGTCGGCTTGTCGTCGGCCAGGGCGAAGCCGCCGACCACGATCAGCGAGACGACGGTGTGCAGCAGCGAGCCGGTGCCGGGGGCGCCGCTGGCCCCGGAGGTGCGGCCGAAGGCGGTGGGCAGCAGACCCTCGCGGCCCATGGCGAAGGCGTACCGCGCGACGACGTTGTGGAAGCTGAGCAGCGCCGCGAACATGCCGGTCACGAACAGCACGTGCAGGACGTCCGTGAAGGTGGAGCCGAGCCGTGACTCGGTGAGGAAGAACAGCAGCCCGGCGCTCTGCTTGTGGGCCGTCCCGACGATGGCGGAGGGGCCGGTGGCGACGGTGAGCGCCCAGGAGCTGATCGCGAAGAAGACGGCGACGAAGCCGATGGCCAGGAACATGACGCGCGGCACGAGGATGTGCGGGCGGCTGGTCTCCTCGGCGTACACCGGGGCCTGTTCGAAGCCGGTGAAGGCCGCGATGCAGAAGCACAGCGCGGTGCCGACGCCCGCTCCGGTGAGGGTGTCCGGGTTGAAGGCGTGCAGCGACAGGCCCTCCTTGGCGGGATCGCCGATGGCCGCGACATCGAAGACGATGACGAGCGCCACCTCGACGATCAGCAGCACGCCGAGCACCCACGCGTTGACGTCGATCTTCAGCCAGGCCAGCGCGCCCACGACGAGCACGGCGGCCAACGCCGGTATCCACCAGACGACTTCGGTGTCGAGGTAGGTGGAGAACAGTCCGGAGACCTCGAAGCCGAAGAGGCCGTAGATACCGACCTGGAGTGCGCTGTAGGCGACGAGGGCGACCGCGGCCGCGCCCGCGCCCGGGGTGCCGCCGAGCCCGCGCGAGATGTACGCGTAGAAGGCGCCCGCGTTGTGGACGTGCCGGCTCATCTCGGCGTACCCGACGCTGAAGAGCACGAGGACGATACCGAGGATGACGAAGAGCAGCGGCTGCCCGACGATCCCCATCACATCGAATGTAGTGGGCATGACACCCGCGACCACCATGAGCGGGGCGGTCGCCGCGAGGACGGACAGCAGCAGCCCTCCCGTGCCCAGCCGGCCGGCGCGCAGGGCCCGGTCCTGCCCCTTGAAGGTGCTGATGCCGGCACCCTCGGCGTCCGGTCTTCCCGTGCTCGACGTACTCGATGTGCTCGAACTGCCCGTCGTCATCGCGGGGTCGTCCTTTCGGATGTCAGGTTCTTCGGGGGCGTTCACACCGTGCCGAGCACACTGTCGCGCGCGGCACGGAAGGCTTGGTACCCATCGCGGTCCGGGTACGACCACGGAGCCGGGGTCGCGTGCCCCCCGATGCGGTGGAACAGTGCGGCGGCCTCGCCGTCCCGGCCCTCGCAGATCTTGGCGTGGGCAAGGAAGTTGAGGTCGACGAGCCGGCGCGGATGGTCGCCGCGCTCCCACTCCAGCCACCAGTCGAAGGCGGCCTTCATCACCTGGCGGGCCCGGCGCCCTGCCCAGTGTCCGGAGGCGACCGGGTCGGCGGGCTCGCTCCCGGCGGCGGCGAGCACCCGGAAGCGCTCGGCGTGCGCCACGACCGGAAGGATCGCGAGCGGCGAGTCGGCGGGCGCCTGCTCGGCCGACCAGTTGGCGAAGTCGTACACCTCGTGCAGGGGATCCTGGCCCGACTCGGCGCGGCGCTCGGCGAGCCGGGCGACCATCAGGTGGTGCGCGTGGTGATGGACGGCGTGCCGGTGGCGCACCTCGTCGAAGAGCCGGACCACCTCGCCCTCGGGACCGAGGGCGCGCTCCAGGAGGAGCAGACCGAGCCAGGGGGTGGGGTCGCCGGGGGCGAGGGCCGCGGCCCGGTGGCAGGCCTCGCGGGCGCCCTCCGGGCGTTCCTTGCCGTGCAGGGCGCGTTCCACGGTGGCGCAGCCGAGGAGTACGGCGGCGTCGGGGGACTCCGGTTCGGCGAGCTGCCAGTCACGGGCCCAGGCGAGCGTCGCGGACTCCTGCGCGAGCACGGTGACGCGGTGCCCTCGGCGGTCCCAGTCGTCGCCGGTGGCGGCGAGCAGCGCGCGGACGTCGGTCCACCGCCCCTGGTTCAACGAGGTGCGTGCGGCGACGAGTCCGGCGTCGTCGAGGGCGGCGTCGAAGGCGTGGGACGCCCGCTTGCGGCCGCGGCCCAGCGGAGGTGGGGGTGGTGACACCGCTGCTCAACCTCACAGGCGCGGTTCGTCAAAGTGTGATCACGCACAGCAAACCCGCAGCCAAGGGTTCAAGTCAAGCTCCGGCCAAATCACTACACGTGTCAACTGCCTTCGTTTGCACCACAGTTGGCCGTGCGACGTCCTCGACGTCCTGAACGACCGCCCTTTCCATACGACTTGAACAGCCATCTTGTCTCGACAACGTGAACGACCTGCTCGTGCCGACGTGTTGAACCGTCCCCCAGGACCGATGGCTTGAACAGCGGCCCCGGCATCAGGCGCCGAACGGCCGCCCCGGACCGAAGTCCTGGGCGACCGCACCCGCCTCACGCGCCGAACGGCCGCCCCGGACGGGCGGCTTGAACGGCTCCCTCGGACGTGATCAGCCCAGCGCCTTGGCCGCCGCCCGGCCCGCCGTACGGCCGGAGAAGAGGCAGCCGCCGAGGAAGGTGCCTTCCAGGGAGCGGTAGCCGTGGACTCCGCCGCCGCCGAAACCGGCGGCCTCACCGGCGGCGTACACACCCTCCAGCGGGTCGCCGCCCTCGGTCAGCACCCGCGAGGAGAGGTCCGTCTCCAGGCCGCCGAGGGTCTTGCGGGTCAGGATGTTGAGGCGCACCGCGATCAGCGGGCCGGCCTTGGGGTCCAGGATGCGGTGCGGGGTCGCGGTGCGGATCAGCTTGTCGCCGAGGTAGTTGCGGGCCCCGCGGATCGACATGACCTGGAGGTCCTTGGTGAAGGGGTTGGCGATCTCCCGGTCCCGCGCGACGATCTCGTGGCGCAGCGCCGCCTCGTCGATGAGCGGCTTCTCGGTGAGCGCGTTCATCCCGCGCACCAGGGCGCCGAGGTCGTTCTCCACGACGAAGTCGGCGCCGTTGTCCATGAACGCCTTGACCGGAGCGGGCACATCGGCGCGGGCCCGCCCGATGACGCCTCTGATCGACTTGCCGGTGAGATCCGGGTTCTGCTCCGAACCGGAGAGCGCGAACTCCTTGCCGATGATCTTCTGGTCGAGCACGAACCAGGTGTAGTCGTACCCGGTGCGCATGATGTGTTCGAGGGTGCCGAGGGTGTCGAAGCCGGGGAAGAGCGGTACCGGCAGCCGGTTGCCGCGCGCGTCCAGCCAGAGGGAGGAGGGGCCCGGCAGGATGCGGATGCCGTGCTTCTCCCAGATGGGGTTCCAGTTCTGGATGCCCTCGGTGTAGTGCCACATGCGGTCGCGGTTGATGAGGCGGGCGCCGGCCTCCTCGGCGATCCCGAGCATGGCACCGTCGACGTGGGCGGGGACGCCGGAGATCATCCGCTCGGGCGGAGTGCCGAGGCGCTCGGGCCAGTTGGCGCGCACGAGGTCGTGGTTGCCGCCGATGCCGCCGGAGGTGACGATCACGGCCTGGGCCCTGAGCTCGAAGGCGCCGGTGACCGTACGGCTGCTGGCCTGGCCGCGCTCGATGCCCGACGGCTCCAGGATCTCCCCGGTGACGGTGTCGACGGAGCCCGCGCTGCGGGACAGACCGGTGACCCGGTGGCGGAACCTCAGCTCGACCAGGCCGCGGGCGACCCCCTCCCGGACCCGCCGCTCGAACGGGGCCACGAGGCCGGGCCCGGTCCCCCAGGTGATGTGGAAGCGCGGCACCGAGTTGCCGTGCCCGTTGGCGTCGTAGCCGCCGCGCTCGGCCCAGCCCACCACCGGGAAGAAGCGCACACCCTGCTGGTGCAGCCAGGGCCGCTTCTCGCCGGCCGCGAAGTCGACGTACGCCTCGGCCCACTGGCGCGGCCAGTGGTCCTCGGGCCGGTCGAAGGCGGCCGTGCCCATCCAGTCCTGCAGGGCGAGCGCGTGGGTGTCCTTGATCCGCATGCGGCGCTGCTCGGGCGAGTCGACGAAGAAGAGCCCGCCGAAGGACCAGTGGGCCTGGCCGCCGATCGACTGCTCGGGCTCCTGGTCGAGGAGGATCACCTTGCGGCCCGCGTCGACGAGCTCCGCGGTCGCCGCGAGCCCCGCGAGGCCCGCTCCGATGACGATCACATCTGCGTCGTAGGCCATGGGCCCGTCCTCTCGGCATTCCGACTCGTCGGATCGGGTCGGTGTCGCGGGGACGACTTGATGACGTTTGTCACGAACCGATCGGAATTGTCGCTGGTTGGTGAGACATTGGTGATGGTCGGCCGTACGGCCGGCCAGCACTTGTTACTGATCGGTCAGATCCTCGGCAAGAAAGGTGACCGAGTCAACTGCCTGGTTCCGGGTACTCCCGGGGCAGGCCCCCGGCCCATGGCACTACAGTCGGCGGGAAACGCACCACTGGCCCGCCCCGACTCCCGATGTATCGAGGTACCCAGCGTGTCGGTACTGGTTCTGGTCCTCTCGGTGAGCGCGGCCTGCTGTCTGGGCTTCGGCTTCGTGCTCCAGCAGAACGCCGCCTCGCACGCCCCGCTCAGCGACTTCCTCTCCATCCGCCTGCTGCTCGACCTCATCCGGGTCCCGCGCTGGCTGGGCGGCATCGGGCTCATGGTGTGCGGCATGATCCTCGGCGCGATCGCGCTCGGCAACGGCGAGGTCTCGCTGGTGGAACCCCTCCTGGCGACCAACCTGCTCTTCGCGCTCGCGCTCTCCCGTCACCAGACCAGACAGCCGCTCGGCAAACAGGGCTGGGCCGGGCTGCTGCTGCTCGCGGGCGGTGTCTCGGCGTTCATCGTGGCCGGGCAGCCGCAGGGCGGCGACGCCGTCAGCGACCCGCTGCGGCACTGGCTGATCATCGGGATCGTGGTCGGACTCGCCCTGCTGCTCACCACCTACGCGAAACGGTCCCGGCTGAGCGCCGGACCCGTGCTGCTGGCCACCGCCGCCGGGCTGCTGTACGGCCTGCAGGACGCGCTCACCCGGGTCAGCGGCCAGCGGTTCAGCGCCGGCGGCTGGACCGAACTGGTCACCGGCTGGCAGCCGTACGCGGTGCTCGTCCTCGGCGTGACCGGTCTGATCCTGGTCCAGAGCGCCTTCGAGACCGCGCCGCTGCGGATGTCGCTGCCCGCGCTCACCGCCGCCCAGCCGCTGGCCGGCATCGCCTGCGGGGTGGGCTTCCTCGGGGACCAGCTCCGCACCGACGCCGGCGCCCTCGCCTGGCAGGCCGCGGGGCTCACGGGCGTCGTGGCGGGGATCGTCCTGCTGGGCATGCACCCGGCGATGCCCTCGGGCACGGCGGAACCGGAACGCTCGCGGGACCTCCAGCCGCACTGAGAAAGGTCCACATCCTCAGGTACCACCTCTCCGGATCCTGAGCTGCTTGGATGGATCCATGAGTGCCGCTGACGAGATCCTCGACATCGTGGACGAGAACGACCGGGTCATCGGGCAGTCCCCGCGCGGGGAGGCGTACGCGCGCGGGCTGCGCCACCGGTGCGTGTTCATCGAGGCCCGGGACGCCGAGGGCCGGCTCTTCGTCCATCGGCGCACCTCCACCAAACTGGTGTTCCCCTCGTTCTACGACATGTTCGTCGGCGGAGTCGTCGGCGCGGGCGAGTCCTACGACGACGCGGCGCTCCGCGAGGCCGAGGAGGAACTCGGCGTCTCCGGGCTCCCCCGGCCGACTCCCCTGTTCACGTTCCTGTACGACGACGGGGCCGGCGCGACCTGGTGGTCGGCCGTGTACGAGGTCCGCTGCGAGCTTCCGGTGAACCCGCAGGTGGAGGAGGTCGCCTGGCACGCCTTCCTCACCGAGGAAGAGGTGGAGCGCCGGCTGCCCGAGTGGACCTGGGTGCCGGACGGCCTGGCGGCCTACGAGCGGCTCAGGGACTACCGGGCCATGGACTGAGCACCCAGACGAACGGGCGGCACTGACGGCGTTCCGCTCCGGACTCCCCGGTAGGGTCCTGGGCGTGATCGAACTCGTGCGCAATGTCCGGTTGTGGTTCGCGCCGCAGGAGATCCGGAGCGAGGGCAAGACCCCGGACTACCGGTTCTCGCTGGCCAATGAGCGGACCTTTCTGGCCTGGCTGCGCACCGCCCTCGCACTCATCGGCGGGGGCTTCGCCGTGGACCAGTTCCTGCCCGACCTGCGCTGGGCCTGGCGGGCGGGCCTCGCCCTGGCGCTGCTGGCGGCGGGCGTGCTCTGCGCACTGCGGGCCGTCAATCACTGGGTGCGCTGCGAACGGGCGATGCGGCGCGGTGAGGACCTGCCGGTGTCGCCCTTCCCGGCGGTGCTGAGCATCGTCGTCGCGGTCGTCGCGGTCGCCATGGTCGTCGTCGTGCTCGTCGGCTGGGCGGGATGACCACGCCCGCCCGGGAAGAACGGGAGGAACGGGACCCCGGCCTCCAGCCTGAACGTACGCGCCTCGCCTGGCGCCGTACGACGCTCTCCAGCACCGTCGTCGCCGTGCTCGCCGCGAAGGCCGCCCTGCACGACAGGGACTCGGCCGCCGGGATCGTGGCGTGCGCCTTCTGCTGCGTTCTCTGGCTGGCGTTCCTCGGCCTCGCCCACCTTCGCATCCGGACGCTGGCCACCGCGGGTCCGGCGGGTCCGGCCGCGCTCGCCCCCCGGCACGCGACGGCGACGGCCCTGTGCGCGGTGGCGCTGGCCGTGTGCGCGGTGGCGTTCGTGTTCTAGCGGTGTCGGCCGCTCTTCCGTGACCGTCGTTCGGGCGGGGGTGGCGGCGCACGCCCAGAGATCACCCGAATCGGTATGGTTTGCGGCGACAATCCGGATTGCCGCCCCGGCCTCGTGCGGCGCGGGCGGCGCGTCACGCGGGCACCCCTTTCCCTCTCGGCACCGGCCCTCGGCACCGCCGGCGTCTCCTCCGGCTCGCGCGCCCCGGGGAGACGCCGATCACGTTTCACGCAGCCGCTGGACGACATACCGACTGGTCGGCATCATAGTCACGTCCCGTTCCCGTGTGCTGAGGAGCAAAAATGAGCCCGGACCACCCACCAGGTCTCGATCTCGACCGGTTGCGCGGCCTGCTCGACCGCGAGCGGCCCGGACTGGTGAACGGCCCGCTGACCGGCCGGCTGATCGAGGGCGGTCGGTCGAACCTCACCTACGCGGTCTCCGACGGCACCGCCCGGTGGGTCGTACGGCGTCCTCCGCTGGGCCACGTGCTGGCCACGGCGCACGACATGAAGCGCGAGCACCGCGTGATCAGCGCGCTGCACCCGACGGCCGTCCCGGTCCCGGACCCCGTGCTGCTGTGCGAGGACGAGTCGGTGCTCGGCGCCCCGTTCTACGTCATGGAGTTCGTGGAGGGCACCCCGTTCCGCACCGCCGGCCAGCTCGCCCCGCTCGGCCCGCAGCGCACCCGCGACGCGGTGCTCGGCCTCGTGGACACCCTGGTCGAACTGCACGCGGTGGACCCGGCCGAGGTGGGCCTCGCCGACTTCGGCCGCCCCGAGGGTTTCCTCGACCGGCAACTGCGGCGCTGGGGAAAGCAGTTGGACGCGTCCCGCAACCGCGAGCTCGCCGGGATCGACGAGCTGCACGCGGCCCTGGGACGCGAACTGCCCGACTCCCCCGCGCCCACCGTCGTCCACGGCGACTACCGGCTCGACAACGTGCTGATCGGGCCCGACGACCGGATCAGGGCGATCCTGGACTGGGAGATGTCCACGCTCGGTGATCCGCTCACCGACCTGGGGCTGCTCGTGATGTACAGCACGCGGCTGGACCTGCCCAACTCCCCCATCAGTACGACCGCTTCGGCCGCCGGGCACCCCGAGGCGGCCGAGATCGTCGAGCGGTACGCCGCGCGCTCGGGGCGCGACGTCTCCGCGGTCTCCTGGTACACGGCGTTCGCCTGGTTCAAGCTCGCCGTGATCCTGGAGGGCATCCACTACCGCTACACCAAGGGCCAGACGGTCGGCGCGGGCTTCGACCGCATCGGCGAACTGACCCCCGTCTTCATCGAGCACGGCCTGACCACCCTTCAGGAAGGCTGATCCGCCATGGACTTCGGATTCGACGCACGCACCGAGGAGCTGCGCCAGAAGCTGCTCGCCTTCATGGACGAGTACGTCTATCCGGCGGAGGCCGTCGCGGAGGAGCAGCGCGCCCTGCTGGCCTCGCCGTGGGACACGCCCGCCGTGGTCGGCGAGTTGAAGGCCGAGGCCCGCAGGCAGGGGCTGTGGAACCTCTTCCTGCCGGACTCCTCGTACGGTGCGGGACTGACCAATCTCCAGTACGCGCCGCTCGCCGAAATCACCGGCCGCAGCCCGCACTTGGCGCCCACCGCGCTGAACTGCGCCGCACCCGACACCGGCAACATGGAGGTACTCGCCCAGTTCGGCGACGAGCAACAGCGGAAGCAGTGGCTGGAGCCGCTGCTCGCCGGTGAGATCCGCTCCGCGTTCGCGATGACGGAGCCCGAGGTCGCCTCCTCCGACGCCACGAACATCACGACCCTCATCGAGCGCGAGGGCGACGAGTACGTCGTCACCGGCCGCAAGTGGTACATCTCCGGGGCGATGAACCCCGACTGCAAGATCTTCATCGTGATGGGCAAGACGGACCCGGACGGCGCCGACATCCGCCGCCAGCAGTCGATGGTCCTGGTCCCGCGCGACACACCGGGCCTCGTCGTCCGGCGCGCCATGCAGGTGTACGGCTACGAGGACCACTCCCACGGCGGGCACGCCGAGGTCGTCTTCGACCACGTCCGGGTCCCGGTGGGCAACCTGATCGGCGAGGAGGGCGGCGGTTTCGCCATCGCGCAGGCGCGGCTCGGTCCTGGCCGGATCCACCACTGCATGCGGCTGATCGGCATGGCCGAGCGGGCCATCGAGCTGATGTGCCGCCGCGCTGTGTCCCGTACGGCGTTCGGCAAGCCGCTGGCCCAGCAGGGCGTCGTGCAGAACTGGATCGCCGACGCGCGGGTCGCCGTCGAGCAGCTGCGTCTGCTGGTCCTGAAGACCGCCTGGATGATGGACACGGTCGGCAACAAGGGGGCGCACACGGAGATCCAGGCCATCAAGATCGCCACTCCGCGCGCGGTCGTCGACATCCTCGACAAGGCCGTCCAGCTGCACGGTGCGGGCGGGGTCAGCCAGGACTTCCCGCTGGCCGAGCTGTGGGCAGCCGCACGGACGCTGAAGCTCGCCGACGGACCCGACGAGGTCCACCAGCGCTCGCTGGCGCGCCAGGAGATCAAGAAGTACGCGTGATCAGCGCGTACAGGTGATCCGGAAGCCCAGGTGATCTGTAAGCGCAGGTGATCAGGAACGTGTGATCACAGCACCGAGGCCCCACCGTCCGGTGGGGCCTCGGTCCGTTCTTCTGCCCGCCGTTGCCGCTACGGGCGCAGCGCGCGCAGCAGCAGGTCCGCCAGCTGGTCGGCGACCTCCTGGGGGGCGAGGGGGCCGTCGGGGCGGTACCACGTCGACAGGTGGTGGACCGAGCCGAAGTGGTAGTCGACGACCAGGTCGGCGGGGGTGGCCGTGGAGAAGACGCCCTTCTTCTGGCCCTCCTCGATCAGGGCGCGGAAGCGTTCGTGGTAGCGGCGCCGCTCGGACCGCACCTGCTTGAGCTTCTCGGGGCCGAGGTGGTGCATCGACCGGAAGAAGATCGAGGCGTCGTCGAGGTTGTCGATGGTCGTGACGACCACGTCGGCCGCCGCTCCCCTCAGCCGTTCCTCCACCGGCGCGTCCGCGTCGGCGAACGCGTCGAGCCGCTCCTGCTGGAGGCGCAGCACGCGCGCGTAGACCTCGTGCAGGAGGTCGTCCTTGGAGCCGAAGTAGTGGTACAGCGCCCCTTTGGTGACGCCCGCCGCCTCGACGATCTCCTGCACCGAGGTGCGGTCGTAACCCTGCTCGGCGAAGAGCCGGGTGGCGGCGGCAAGGAGCCGCTGCGGGACGGGCGTACCGTCACCGTCCGTCGTCCTGGGCACTGCCGCCACCTGCCTTCCGTGCGTTCACATCGATAGCCGTCGTCCGTGAGGAGTCCTGGGGACTACTGGGAGTCCTGGGACCGGGAACGCAGTTCCCGACGGAGGATCTTCCCACTCGCCGTCTTCGGCAGTTCGGGCAGGATCTCCACCCGCCGCGGATACTTGTAGGCGGCCAGTCTCTCCTTGCAGTACGCGGCCAGCGCGGCGGGGTCCTCGGTAGCGCCCGGCCGCAGGCTGATGTACGCCATGACGGTCTCCCCGCGGTAGCCGTCCGGGATCCCGACGACGGCCGCCTCGCGGACCGCGGGGTGGGTGTGCAGGACGTCCTCGACCTCGCGCGGCCACACCTTGAAGCCGGACGCGTTGATCATGTCCTTCTTCCGGTCGACCACGTAGAGCCAGCCGTTCTCGTCCATGAACCCGATGTCGCCGGTGCGCAGTTCGCCGTCCGGGAAGGTCTCGGCGGTGGCTTCGGGACGGCGCCAGTAGCCGGGTACCACCTGCGGACCGCTGACGAGGATCTCGCCCTGTTCTCCGAAGGGGACCTCCTCGCCCAGGTCGTCGACGATGCGTACGACCGAGTCCGGGCCCGGCACGCCCACGGCCAGGGTCCCGGAGGCCGGGTCCACCGGCGCCTCCAGGCCGGGCGGCACGGAGGCGCACGGCGCGGTGCACTCGGTGAGCCCGTAGCCGTTGCGGATGTACGGCCCGAAGCCGGCCCGGAACCGCTCGACGAGGGCGGGCGGCAGCGGGGCGCCGCCGGAGGAGATGTTCACGAAGGACGAGAAGTGGTCCGGGGTGACCGCCGGGTGGGCGGCCAGCGCCATGAAGGCGGTCGAGGGGCCGACCGTGTAGAGCGGCCGGTGCTCGGCGAAGGCGTCGAGGACGACCCCGGCCTCGAAGCGGTACGCGAGGACCAGCGTGCCCGCGCTGTTCAGGCAGGCGGCGAGCTGGCAGACCATCCCGGTGATGTGGAACAGCGGCGCCATCGCGAAGTACACCGGCGCCTCGGGCAGCGCGAGGCCGGTCCGCTGCCGCTCGGCGTTGTACATGATGTTGCCGTGCGTGTTGGTGGCTCCCTTGGGGGTGCCACTGGTGCCCGAGGTGTAGCTGATCAGCGCGATGTCGGACGGACCGAGGGTGCGGTCGCCGGGCGCCTTGTGCCCCTGCCGGGCGACGGCGAGGAGATCGTCGGCCGCCGCGTCCCGGGGCAGCCGCTCGAAGGCCAGCACGCGCGGGTCGTCGCGGGTCTGGAGATCCCGTTCACAGGCCGTCAGGACGACCTTCACGGGCGAGTCGGCGGCGGTCTCGCGCAGATACGTGTCCCAGGCGCGGTCGGAGCAGACGAGGGCGCTGACCTCGGCGTCGTGCAGGACGTGCCGGACCTCGCCCGACTTGTACATCGGGTTGACCGGCACGACCGTCGCGCCGGCCTTCCAGGCGCCGAGCAGGGCGAGCACGAAATGCGGCGAGTTCTGGAGCATGATCGCCACGCGGTCGCCCCGCTCCACCCCTCGGGCGGCGAGGTGACCCGCTACGGAGTCGCTCAGGTCGTCGGTCTCGCGGTAGCTCAGCCGCCCGTCGAAGTAGGCGAGCGCGGTGCGGTCCGGGGTCCGCGCGACCACGTCCCGGAGGGCGTGGACCAGGGTGTCGGCGGGGCTCACCGGGCCGCGCTGCGCCTCGTTCAGGAGCGCCACCCAGGGCCGGTCGGCGTAGCGGGTCACTCCGTGGTCTCCCACTTCTGCTGGAGGTGGTTCATGTTCGTCATCCAGCGGTCGGGGTCGGCGGCCCGCGCCTGGTAGTACCCGGCGACCTCGGGGTGCGGCAGGATCAGGAAGCGGTCCTCCTCGATCCCCTTCATGAGCGCGTCGGCGACGGCCTCGGGCTCGATGGCGGTCGGCTGGAGCACCAGGTCGCCCGCGCTGCCGGTGGCGTCGAGCATGTCGGTGCGCACGCCCTGCGGGCAGATCGCGTGCACCTTCAGACCGCGGTGGCGGTACGTCAGCGACAGCCACTCCGCGAACGCGTACGCGCCGTGCTTGGTGACGCTGTACGGCGCGGCGCCGATCATGGTGAGCAGTCCGGCGGCCGATACGGTCGAGACGAAACGGCCGCCGCCGCGCTCCAGCCAGTCCGGCAGCAGCGCGTGGGCGGCGCGTACGTGCGCCATCACGTTGACGTCCCAGGCCAGGGCCCAGACGTCCTCGCCCGCCGCTTCGGAGCCGCCCGAGGCCACTCCCGCGTTCGCGCAGTAGACGTCGACCGTGCCGCCGAGGGCGTCGCGGGCCTCGGCCACGACCAGGGAGGCGTCGCCCACGACCGCGATGCCGCCTATCTCGTCGGCCACGGCCTTCACCTTGCCCGCGTCGAGGTCGTTGACCACGACCCGCGCTCCCTCGGCTGCGAAACGGCGGGCCAGCGCGGCCCCGATGCCACCCCCCGCTCCGGTGACGACGACTCCCGCACCTTGCATGGCTTCCACCACGGGTCTCCTTCGACGCGACGTGACACGGCTCTGCTGCGACACCAGACTAACCAGTCGGTATGTAACAAGGGAAGGGTTCCCCTCCGCACCGCGGGCGACCGCGTGACGAGCCACGACAGGCCGGTGGGGTCCGGGCCCTACGAACTTCCCCCGGGAGCCCTTAGCGTGCCTGTGCCAGCCTTCCGCGATCACGGAGGTCACACCATGCGCATGTCCCGACGGTCACTGCTCGCGGCCGGCACCGCCGCGGCGGCCCTGACCCCGCTGCCCGCAGGGGCGGCGGTGCCGGCCGGGAACCGCGGGCCCCGGCTCCGCACCGGCTTCGAGCGTCTCGCCGGGGCCGGATACTCCCGACTCGGCGGCGGACGCGTCGGCATGGTCACCAACCCCACGGGCGTCACCCGCGACGTCCGGCACATCGTCGACGTCATGCACGCCGACGACCGGGTGGACCTGGTCGCCGTCTTCGGGCCCGAGCACGGCTTCCGGGGCACCGCGCAGGCGGGCGGCTCCGAGGGCCGCTACGACGACCCGGCGACCGGACTCCCCGTCTACGACACGTACGTGAAGAGCGGCCAGGCCCTCGCCGACATCTTCACCGCTTCCGGCGTGGACACCGTCGTCTTCGACATCCAGGACGTGGGAGCGCGCTTCTACACGTACATCTGGACGCTGTACGACTGCATGGAGGCGGCCCAGCTCGCCGGCAAGCGGTTCGTGGTGCTCGACCGGCCGAACCCGGTCACCGGCCGGTCGGCCCAAGGGCCGGTCCTGCACAAGGAGTTCGCGACGTTCGTCGGACGGCAGCCGATCGCGCAGGCGCACGGTATGACGGTGGCGGAGCTGGCCCGGCTGTTCAACGGGGAGTTCCTGGCGGCGCCCGTGGACCTGGACACCGTGCTGATGTCGGGCTGGCGGCGCGGGGAGTTCTACGACGCCTCGGAGCTGCCCTGGGTACCGCCGAGCCCGAACATGCCGACGGCGGACACCGCACTCGTGTACTCCGGGACCTGTCTCTTCGAGGGGACGAACCTGTCGGAGGGGCGGGGCACGACGCGGCCGTTCGAACTGCTCGGCGCGGAGGGCGTCGACGGGCGGTGGGCCGCCGCGGCCGGTGAACTGGGGCTGCCCGGCGTGCACTTCAGAGAGGCGTACTTCGCTCCCACCTTCTCCAAGTTCCAGGGCAGGACCATCGGGGGCGTCCAGGTCCATGTGCACGACCGGGCCGCGTACGACCCTGTCCGCACCGGAATCGCCCTGCTGGTGACCGCGAAGAAGGTCTGGAGCGGCTTCGCCTGGCGCTCCGACGACTGGATCGACAAGCTGACGGGCTCGACGCTGGTGCGCACGATGATCGACGCGGGCGCGGGCACCGACGAGGTCGTCGCGGCCTGGCAGGACGAGCTGGAGGCCTTCCGCACGGTCCGGAAGCACTACCTCATCTACAAGTGAGCCGGCGCCCTTTTCCCCGGACGAGTGACGGATGCGTGACGAGTAAGTCCTGATGTATGGCCAACTTTCCCCGCCGGGTGGACGATGCGCCCATATCGCGCCGCTCGCGAGGTCAGGGGGCCTGACATGACGGAACCGGCAGTAAGTGTTTCTCCCTACTGGGAGCTGACGTTCGACGCGGACGGAGACGCGGACGGCAGCGAACGGGACCGATGGATCGACGAGGTGCCGCGACGCGGGGTCCGCGACCTGATCGTCTTCACGCACGGCTGGAACAACGACCGTTCGGCGGCCACCCGCCTCTTCAGCCAGTTCCTCGAACCCGTCCCGGAGCTCGCTCCGACAGCGCGCCTCGGATACGTGGGGGTGATCTGGCCGTCGATGCGGTTCTCGGACGAACCGATCCCCGGCTTCTCCCCGTCGGTGGCCGCCGATGTCACCCCGGACGACCGTTCGCTGCTCGGCAAGAACACCCGGCACGCCCTTCTGGAGGTGTTCCCCGGCCGCGCCACCGTGGTCGAGCAGATCGCCCGACTGCTCGACCAACAGTCCGACGAGGGAGCCTCGTTGGAGGAGTTCGGCCGTCTCGTACGACTGCTCGTCGAGGTCCGGCCGCAAGGGCCGCAGACGTCCTTCGCGGCGGACACCCTGGCGGAGGGCGTACCGGAGAGCGATCCCGAGATGCTCTTCGGGGACACCGCGACGGTGTGCGCCGAGTTCGCGCGGGCGCTCGCCGGGGCAGGGACTCCCGGTGCCGCCGAGTTCGCGCTGCCCCGGCTGTGGGACGGCGCCCTCGAACTGCTGCGCCAGGCCACGTACTACGCCATGAAGCGGCGCGCGGGCACGGTCGGTGAGCGCGGGCTCGGGCGGGCGATCGGCCGGCTCGCGGCGGCGGCACCGGACGTGCGCGTACATCTGGTCGGGCACAGTTTCGGCGGCCGGCTGGTCTCCTTCGCACTGCGCGGGCTGCCCCCCGGAGTGCGCACGGTGAAGTCGGTGACACTGCTCCAAGGCGCCTTCTCGCACTACGCGTTCGCGGCCAGGCTGCCGCACGACGCGCGGTCGAGCGGTGTGCTGGACGGGCAGTACAACCGGATCGACGGGCCCCTGGTGTGCTGCTACTCCCACTTCGACTCGGCGCTCGGCACGATCTACCCGCTGGCCTCCCGGATGTCGGGGGACGACCGGTCCGTCACGGCGGACTTCGGAATCGGCGATGCCCTGGGCGAGCAGTGGGGCGCGATGGGCCACGACGGGGTACAGGCGGTACCGGGGACCAGATCGTTCACGCTCGCCGAGGCGTTGCGCACCCGGCTGCCGGTCTCGGGGTGCGTGAACATCGACACCGCCTCGGTGGTGTGCCGGGGCGGCGCCCCGGCGGGTGCGCACAGCGACATCTGTCATCGCGAACTGGCCCAGGTGGTGCTGGCGGCGGGCCGCGTCCGCTGACCCGCCGCCGCTCCGGCGCCGATCGCTCCTAGGAGCCGTTCCTTCGGCGCCGGTCCGTGCTCACCGGTGCGAGGTGTACTCGACGACCTGCTGGAAGGTCGGCCGGTTCTGCCAGGTGATCTTGCCGTGCTTGATGCCGCCGAGCGTCCGCTGGACGATCGAGTCGGCGCACCACTGGTCGCCCGCCGAGCACTGGTCGTCGCCGGGGTAGACGGTCGACGCGGTCTTGCCGGCCGCCTCCTTCAGGGAGCTGATCAGGGCGTCCCGGCAGGCGGTGAGGCTGCCTGCGCCGCAGTACTTCTGCGACAGCCCGCCCTGTACGGAGTCCCCGAGCACCGCCCGGATGTCCTTGTCGACATAGCTCCACCAGCCGTACTGGAACGAACTTCCGGCGTGCGAGCCGGTCGGTCCGTGTCCGGCGGACGGCGCCTCGTCGACGGGGAGGTTGTTGCCGAACGCGGTGTAGAGATCGCTGCCGAGCCCCGGCTGGAACTCCGCCTTCACCAGCAGCGGCCACCAGGCGTCCAGGATGCGGATCGCGTCGGCGTCGGCGTAGGTGTGCGATCCGGACGAGGTCTCCGTGCGCTTGGCGCCCGCCGTCACCCACGCGGACAGCTTGCTCACCGCCGCGGCGGCCGTGGAGTCCGTGACCGGAGAGCTGTTGACGACCTTGAGGAGGTTCGGGAGTACGTCCTCGGCCCGCAGATCGGCCAGTGACGCGTCGGCCATGGCCTTCACCAGCGCGGATCTGGTCACTCCGCCCGCCGCGACCAGCTTGGAGACGCGGTCCTCCAGGAGGTCGCCGCGGTGCACCGAACCGTCGCCCCAGGAGGCCGTCGTGTAGTCCTTGGCCTGCTTGTTGTTCCAGGAGATGTAGTAGTCCTGGTCCACCGAGTTGGGGTGCGCGGACGCCGGGGTGTAGGAGGCGGTGTTGGTGGCCGGGTCCCAGCCCTGCCATTCGTACGCGGCCTGGGCCCACACCGGGAACTCGGCGTCGACCCCGTTCGCCCGTACCGGGTTGTCGCCGCTGTTGTAGTAGGCGGTGTGCGCCGAGTCGGCGTAGAACCAGTTGAAGGTGTAGTTGATGTGCTGCGCCGCGCTCTGGAACGTCGCCGGACTCTTCACGTAGTCCGGGTCGTTGAGCATCTGGAAGCCGATGATCGAGTCGGCCTCGTGCATGTAGGAACTGCGCAGGGTGGTGTACGCGACCTTCTTGCCGCCCACGGTCGCGCGGTACTCCACGGGCCCGTACTTGGTCCGGTAGACCTGCATCCGGTACGAGCCGGCCGCGGTGCCGTCGGCGGTGGTCGGCGTCCAGGAGTTGGTCCGCTCGACCTTGTCCATCGCCGTGCAGGTGCCGTGGTAGAGGTAGTGGTAGTCGTCCTGGCACAGCTCGACCGCGTACGTGTCGATGATGTCCTGGCCGGAGGTCGTCGCGCTCCAGGAGTAGTCCTGACCGCGGCCGAGTTCCACGTACATGCTCAGACCCGCGAAGGAGGCGCCGCGCGCGCTGAGCCCCGGACCCTGGATCTCCTGGAGCATGAGCAGCTGTGGCGCGAAATAGCCGGTCTGCGGGCCGAAGACGGCGATCGGGTGGCCGCTGGCCGTGTACTTGCCGCTGACCACGAGGGCGTTGGACATTCCGCGCTTGGCGGAGGTGAGCGACGTCCTGGCCGCCGTGGCCGAGGCGCTGGTGGCGCTCGCGGTGGCCGCGCTGCCGGTGCGGTCGTAGACCAACGGCTCCTGGGTCACCGAGCCCGCGTCGGGCAGCGCCTCGCCCTGCGGGGTGTCGGGCCTCGCGGCGTACGGGAAGCTCTCCCCGTCGTGCACGGTGACCGCCGCTTCCGGGTCGTTGCGCTCGCGGAAGGACTCCCAGACCTTGGTGCCCTCGGTCACTCCGTACTGGTTCTGGGCCGCGAGCAGCGAGAGGGCGTTGTTGACCTCGCCGCCGCCCCCGGAGCCGAAGAGCGAGCCGATGACGGAGGCCAGCGCGACCAGGTCGGTGAGCTTGAAGTGGTCGATGGTGCCGGCGTTGGTGATGGAGTCCTTGTGGCCGGTCAGAACGTATTCACCGGGGAAGTAGCGGCCGCTGTCGGAAGCGTCTATGTAGGCGTTGATGCCGTCGAGGTAGGCGTTGGCGTCGGAGAGGGCCTGGGTTCCGCGGGCTCCGGCCCTGCTGGTCGCCTCGTCGATCTGGGCCTGGAGATCGGCCTCGGTGTAGGGCGCGTTGCGCCAGAACTCCTGCTCAAGGCCCTGGTTGGAGGCCGCGCCGCCCGCGAAGCTGGTCAGCTGGCCGCGTCCGACGTGCCGGAAGACGTCCATCAGCCACAGCCGGTCCTGGGCCGCGGCGTAGCCGGCGCCGTACTCGGTGCCGTAGCGGGTGGTGCCGGTGATGTGCGGCACGCCCGTCTTCTTGTCGCGGACGATCGTCACATCGGTGCGTCCGCCGGGCTTGGTGGTCGACTCGACCTGGTTGGAGGCGACGCCGAAGGAGGCGTCGTTGAAGAAGTCGTTGATCTTGGCGTCGGTGAGCGTGGGGTAACCGGAGGCCAGGTTGCCGTAGGGGGCGAGCTGGTCCTCGGCATGGCTGGGCTGGGTACCGAAGGCCTGGTTGAGCAGGATCTGGGCGAGGGTCGCGTTGCCGTTCTCACCGGGCGGCAGGATGTCCGAGCACTGGCCGCCGCAGTAGTCGTTCGCAGCGATCGAGGTGTCCGCGGCGGCCGCCGGGGAAAGCGGCGACAAAAGGCCGGCAATGAGCGCGCATAGGGATGCAGCCTTGAGGAACTTGGGGAATCTGCGGGGAGTTCTCAGTCTGTCCAAGGTGGTGCGTGAGGTGCTCGGTGGCATGTCAGCTCCTACCGACGGGGGGTGGGCCGGACGTTACCGCCGGTATCCCCGAGTTTGAAGATGAACATGCGTCAGTTTTTGGGATTCATCGCGAGCGAGGGCGCGCCGGACGACCGGCGCACGGCCGGCCGACAGCGACGGGAGGTAGGTCCAGGGCACTCGGCGGGTGGGCTTGTGGGGGCGTCGAAAAATTGGATGGAGCCGAATCGCTTGTCGATACGTCTACTCGACGACGTCCGTACGAGACGGCGCCGAAGTGACCGGAGTACAGGTGCAGGTGTGACGGAGGTGCAGGGCGATGGCCGGTTTCCGGAGTCTGGCGAGACAGGTGCGAGATCCGAGGTGTGATCTGGCACTGCGGCGGTACTCACTGCGCAAGTGCCTGGAGAGGTTCGCCCCTTACGGGCATCGGGCGACCTGGGACCATCTGTGTTCCCGGGCCGGGTTCGGTCCCGAGGACCGTTCCCCCGATCCAGTGCGGCTCGTGGCCGCACTGGACGAACTGGAGGAGGCCCGCTCCGTCTGGCTCGCCTACGAGGTCGAGTTCGCGCAGCGTCGCAAGAAGGAGAAGCACGACGGGCTGCGCAGGCCGGGCAGTGTCGACGACTGGCACCGGCTGACCTGGGGCGGGTTCGGTGTCGCCTGGTGCGACAACCCCCGCGTCCACCCCCATCAATCACTGGCCGAGGTGCTGCGCCGGCTGATCGCCGCACTGGAGCGCGAGCCGGGCGCCGTCTGCCCGGCCTGCGCCGGTGAGCGCCTTGTATGGATGTACGACCTGGCCCACGAACCGTCGTCGGGTCCCGTCTGCACGAGCTGCGGAATCGTGGTGCCGCGGCCCGTCCTGACCCCGGAAGCGCTGGCCGGCGCCAGGCGCGGCCGGCTGCTCGTGTCCGCGTGAGTGCCCAGCCGGGCCGGGCGGCCGGGACTCCGCCGGGCTGAGCGGCACCGGGCAGGGGAACTGCGGGTGAGCCGTCGGCCGCGGAACGTCCGTGGCCGGGCACGCGGTTCCCGGTGCCCGGGTTGCCAGGGGTGCCCCGCACCATCGGGGGCATGGTGCGGGTCCGTCCGAACGGAGCACGGATCGGCACGACGGCGCCGTCGTGCCGATGCCACCTGCGCGATGCCCCGATCCGCGACCGCACGGTCGCGACCGATGCCCTGCTCCAGGCGCCCGGCACCGCGTCCGGCCGCCGCGTCCCGCCGCACTGCGAGGGGGCGGCGACTCACAGACGCTGCGCCTGACGGACCGACGGGCGGGCTGGGCCTCGCCGCCCGGACGGTTTCGAGGACACCTTTGTAACTCCCTTACCGCGAGCGGGCGTTGACCGGCGGACGGCCGGGGGCGGAGGGGCTCGTTCAGCGCGGGGCGGCCCGCGTGTGTTGTGGGGGCGGCTCGGCGCGGTGCGGCGGGTGACAGTAGCAGCCGTAAAACCGCTGGTTCCAGCCGTTTCCCCCGCGGACAGTTGGGGGCGATGAAACACGGCTGAGCAACCCCAGGAGTCCCCCATGTCGACGCTGCGCGTCACCGCCGAAATGCTGACCGTCCACGAACACCCGAACGCCGACGCGCTCGAACTGGCCCAGGTGGGCCTGTATCGGGCCGTGGTCGCCAAGGGCGCGTACCGCACCGGCGAGTGGGCCCTCTACATCCCGGAGCAGTCCGTGCTGCCGGCCGGGCTGATCGAGGAGCTCGGGCTGACCGGGCGTCTCGCGGGCAGCGCGTCGGACCGGGTCAGGGCGGTACGGCTGCGCGGCGAGCTGTCGCAGGGCATCGTGTGCCGCCCGAAGGCGCTGGCGGACGTGGACCTGGCGCGGGCCGCCGGGGACGGCACGGACTTCGCGGAGTTCCTCGGCATCGTGAAATGGGTGCCGCCGGTTCCGCCCACCATGGACGGTGACATCGAGTCGGCGCCCGAACTGCTGCCCTGGGTCGACATCGAGAACATCCAGCGGTACCCGGACATCTTCAGCGCGGGCGAGCCGGTCGTCCTGACGGAGAAGCTGCACGGTTCGGCCTGTCTGCTGACCTACCTCGCCGACGAGGGCCGCGTCCACGTCTCCTCGAAGGGCTTCGGCGCCAAGTCCCTCGCCCTGAAGGAGGATCCGCGCAATCTGTACTGGCGCGCGGTGCGCGGGCACGGCGTCGCGGAGGCCGCCGCCCGCATCGCCGGACGACTGGGCGCGCGCCGTGTCGGCATCTTCGGCGAGGTGTACGGGGCGGGCGTGCAGGACCTGTCGTACGGCGCAGACGGGCGCCGCGAGACGATCGGCTACGCCGTGTTCGACGTGTCCGCGGAGATCGACGGCGAGATCCGCTGGCTGGACGCGCAGGAGCTGCTGACGGGCGAACTCCCGCTGGTACCAAGGCTGTACGAGGGGCCGTACGACATCGAGCGCGTCCTGGAGATCGCCTCCGGCCGGGAGACGGTGTCCGGTCGCGCGCTGCATCTGCGCGAGGGCGTCGTGATCCGCCCCGGGGCGCCCGCACCCGACGGGCCGGAGGGGGCCTTCGTGGCCACCGAGCGGTACAGCCCGGTGACGGGCGGACGCGCCATAGCGAAGGCGGTCAGCCCTGCCTACCTGACCCGCAAGGGCGGCACCGAGTACGAGTAGGACGGCAGGGCGGGCGGCCGGGGCGCGTCAGCGGCAGTCTCCCGCCGCCGGTTCCCGGCGCGGCCCGGGTTCGCACGCTGTCGCCTGCCTCCGCTCCTGCGGCGCCGGCGCCGGCTGTGTGCCGGTCCGTTCCGCCATCAGCCGGGAGCCGGCCAGGCGCTCGCCGAGGACGTCGTCGGGGTTCGAGAGCACGCAGTTCTCCAGGGAGAGGCAGCCGCAGCCGATGCAGTCCGTGAGGTGGTCGCGCAGCCGGGCGAGTTGCTTGATCCGCTCGTCGAGTTCGGAGCGCCAGGTCTCGGAGAGCCGGGCCCAGTCCTCTCGCGTCGGGGTGCGTTCCTCGGGGAGTTCGGCGAGCGCCTCCCGGATGGTGGCGAGCGGGATGCCGACGCGCTGGGCGGCCCGGACGAAGGCGACCCGGCGCAGCGCGTCACGGTGGTAACGGCGTTGGTTGCCCGAGGTGCGGCGGCTGCCGATCAGGCCCTTGGACTCGTAGAAGTGGAGGGCGGAGACGGCCGCGCCGCTGCGGGCCGACAACTGTCCGACGGTCAGCTCGTGGATCGTCTCAGGGATCTGGGGCACCCCTCCAACCTACCCACCGCGTCACACGTCCGGTCCGTTGACATGCGCCTTCCGGCCGACCATGCTAAGCAGTCGCTTAGACTATGAGATGCGGGAGGCCAGGGACATGGCAGAGCCGAGGACGTTCGCGACGGTCGACGAACTGCGGGGCGCCGTGGGCGAACAGCTGGGGCACACGGACTGGGTCGAGATCGAGCAGAAGCGGATCGACCTCTTCGCGGAGGCGACCGGCGATCACCAGTGGATCCACGTCGATCCCGAGAAGGCCGCGGCGGGCCCGTTCGGCACCACGATCGCGCACGGCTATCTGACCCTGTCGCTGCTGCCGCTCTTCGGCCCGCAGCTGATCAGCGTCGAGGGCGTGAAGATGGGCGTCAACTACGGGACGAACAAGGTCCGCTTCCCCGCCCCCGTGCCGGTCGGCTCGCGACTGCGCGCCACCGCGACGATCACCGCGGTGGACGACGTGCCCGGTGGCGTACAGGTCTCCGTGGCCTTCACCGTGGAGCGCGAGGGCGGCGACAAGCCGGTCTGCGTCGCGGAGTCGGTCTCGCGCTACTACCTTTGACCCGATTCCGGGCCCGATCCCGGGCCCGGCGCCACCCGCTCCGGGAGGACCGGTGACGACCGCGGGTGGCCCGGACCGGAGCGGGACCGGGCCAGGACCTACTCCTTGAATCCCACCATCCGCCGGACCAGGTCGGCGTAGAGCGTGCCGACCTCGTCCGGTGTGCGGGGGCCTCCGACGTTGAACCAGCGGGCCACGTCGATGCACAGGGACAGCACGGCGAGGGTGGTGCCGGGTACGTCCGGGACGTCGAAGTCGCCCGCCTCGACACCGTCCTGGATGATGCTGCGGACCTCCGCGTCCACCTGGCGGCGCAGCGCGATGATCTCGGCGCGCGCGTCGGGCCCGAGGGCGTCGAGTTCGTACTGCACGACGCGGGCGGTGGTGTGCTGGCCCGCGTGCCACCGTACGAAGGACCGTACGGCGTCGGAGAGCCGCTCGGCGGCCGTGCCCTCACCCGCGGCCGCGGTGCGCACGATGTCCAGCGCCTTGTCGTGGCCGATGCGGCTGATCCGGTGGAGCAGCTCTTCCTTGGTCTTGTAGTGGATGTACAGCGCGGCCGGGCTCATACCCGCGCGGCCCGCGATGTCCCGGGTCGTCGTCGCGTGGTACCCGCGCTCGGCGAAGGCCTCCACCGCGGCGACGAGCAGCCGCCGTGCCGCGTCCGGGGTCACCTCGGCCCACGGCTGCATCTCGCCGCCGGGCGTCTCCTGCGCCGTACTCATCGCTGTTCGCCCCTTCTCGACTGACAGGGTGAACACCATACCCCTGAACCTGAGCGAGCGCTTAGCGTCTTCGGCCAGGTCATGGCCGTACGGGGATCAGAGCTTCTCGAAGGGGTCGTACACCCGGCCGCCGACACGGTTGCCGTCCTGTCGGTCCCGGATCACCTTGGCCAGCGTGAAGGAGGACGTCACCAGATAGAGGACGGCGATGGCGAGGAAGGCCCGCACCCACGCGTCGGCCTGGAGTTTGAAGATGCCGACGGCGGTCGCGGCCATCGCCACGGAGAAGGACGCCACGGCCTGGCCGTAGAAGGCGGCCGTGTTCTGCTGTTTGACAGGTGTCTCACTCATGGGACAAGGATCGGCGGATGTGGCCGCCGCCACATCCGCCGTCGTACTCAGGTACTCGGACACGTACTCAGGGTCAGAACGCCGAGAAGCCGGTCAGAACGCCGAGACACCCGTCAACGCGCGCCCGATGACCAGCTTCTGGATCTGGCTGGTGCCTTCGTAGAGGGTCATCACGCGGGCGTCGCGCAGCAGTTTGCCGACCGGGTACTCGTCGATGTAGCCGTAACCGCCGAAGACCTGGAGGGCGTTGTTCGCGGCGCGCACGGCGGCCTCGGACGCGAAGAGCTTGGCCTTCGAGGACTCGGTCGCGAACGGCAGCCCGCGGTCTACGAGATCGGCGACCCGCCAGGTCAGCAGCCGCGCCGCGTCCACGTCGACGGCTATGTCGCTGAGGAGTTCCTGGACGAGCTGGTGGTGCGCGATCGTCTTGCCGAACTGCTCGCGCTCGGTCGCGTACGTCACGGCCGCGTCCAGCGCCGCCTGGGCGATGCCGACGCAGCCCGCGGCCACCGACATCCGGCCCTTGGCCAGCGCCGACATGGCCACCGCGAAGCCCTTGCCCTCGGGCGCCATCATGGCGCTCGCCGGGACGCGTACGTCCTCGAAGGCCAGTTCGGCGGTGGCCTGGCCGCGCAGCCCGAGCTTGCCGTGGATGGCGCGGCGGGTCAGGCCGGGGGTGTCGGTCGGCACCAGGAAGGCGGAGACGCCCTTGTGGCCCGGGGCGTCGGTGGAGCGGGCGAAGAGCAGCACGACATCGGCCCAGGTGCCGTTCGTGATGAACATCTTGGAGCCGTTGATGACGTAGTCGTCGCCGTCGCGCACGGCCCGCGTCGACAACTGGCCCGCGTCGGAGCCGGTGCCCGGTTCGGTGAGCCCGAAGCAGCCGACGTACTCGCCGGAGGTCAGTCCCGGCAGCCACCGCCGCTTCTGCTCCTCGCTCCCCCAGTACGCGATCGTCTTGGCGACGAGCCCGAGCGAGACGGAGACGATCCCGCGCACGGAGGAATCGCCGCGCCCCAGTTCCTCGGTGACCAGGCAGTACGCGAGGTGGTCGCCGCCGCTGCCGCCGTACTCCTCGTCGACGGTGAGGCCGAGGAAGCCGACCTCGCCGAGCTTCTTCACGATGGACCGGTCGACGTCCTCCGCGCGGTCCCACTCGACGACGTGCGGGGCGATCTCGCGGTGCACGAAGTCCTTGGCGAGCTGCCGGACGGCGGTCTGCTCATCGCTGAGCCCAAGGTTCATGCCGGGTCACCCCACAGATAGCTGACATCGAAGGCCGTACGCGGAAAGCCGTACATTTAAATTAGCACTGCTAGTTTCCTGGTGCAGCCCTACTATGTGCGCCATGGCCCGACCGCGCAAGCCCCTCCTCAGCACCGACCGCATCGTCGAGACGGCACGGGCTCTGGTGGACGCGGAGGGCCTGGCCGCCGTCTCGACGCGCCGGCTCGCCGCCGAACTCGGGGTGAGCGGGCCCTCCCTCTACAACCACTTCCGCACCAAGGACCAGATCCTGGAGGCGGTCGCGGACTCGGTGAGCGCGCAGGTCGACCTGTCGATGTTCGAGGGCGGCCGCGACTGGCGGACCGCGCTGCACGACTGGGCCGTCTCCTACCGCGCCGCCCTGCGCGACCACCCGAACATCGTCCCGGTCCTCGCGCGCGGCCCCGGTCGCAGGCCGGCCGGACTCCGGCTCGCCGACGCCGTCTTCGGGGCCATGGTCGACGCGGGCTGGCCGCCCTCGCAGGCCACCTCGATCGGGGCGCTGATGCGGTACTTCATCATGGGGTCCGCGCTGGGGTCGTTCGCCGGGGGCTTCGTGGACGACGAGAGCGCGTACGACCCCGCCGACTATCCGCATCTGGGGCAGGCGCACCTCCTCGCCGAGCAGCAGGAGAAGATCGACGAGCGCGCCTTCGAGACGGGGCTCGGCGCACTGCTGGACGGCCTCGCGGTGCAGTACGCGGGGCTGGTGCGGGAGGCCTGAGCGTCGCCGGCCCGGGGAGCGTGAGCGGAGCCGACCGGGGAAGCCCGAGCGGGTCGGCCCGGCCGCTCGCGATCCTTCGATGAGCGCCGAAGTGTCCGTGGCGCATGCTGGACGACATGACGAGGCCGAAGGATCCCGTCGGGCCAGGGCTCGCGGCGTCGGCCGGGCCGCCGGCGGACGATTCGAGGCCGCGGGCATCCCCCTGGAACGCACCGGACGCCGTCCGCTGACCCGCGCCTGTCTCGACTGGACCGAACGGCGTCCGCACCTCGCGGGCACCGCAGGCGCGGCGCTGTGCCGGCACGCCCTGGACGCCCTGGACGCCCTGGACGCCCGGTGGTGCGTACGCGTCGGCTCGGACCGGGCGGTCAAGGTGACCCCGGACGGCGAGCGCGCCTTCGCGGAGCTCCTCGGCGTCGAGGCGCCGGCGCTGCGCTGAGCCGACCTGAGCCGAGCCGGCCCGAGCCGCCGACCCGAGCCGACCTGCGGTCCTCCCCCTGTACGTCCCCGACATCCGCGTCCGAAATCCGCGAGACCGATCTCTGTGCCCCGCCTAGTCTCAGGAACATGGTGAACGGCTCCCGCACCGCGCCGCCCCACCGGCGTCCTCAGTTGCTCGCCGCGGGTGCGGCGACCGTCACCGTCGGGCTGTGGGCCTCCGCGTTCGTCGCGATCCGCAGCGCGGGCGACGCCTACTCGCCCGGCGCGCTGGCGCTCGGACGCCTGCTGGCGGGAGCCCTGGTGCTCGGTGCCTTCTGCGTCGTGCGCGGAGAGGGGCTGCCGCCGCGCGGTGCCTGGCGCGGCATCGCGATATCCGGGGTGCTGTGGTTCGGCCTCTACATGGTGGTCCTGAACTGGGGCGAGCAGCAGGTGGACGCCGGTACGGCCGCGCTGGTGGTGAACATCGGCCCGATCCTGATCGCCCTGCTCGGCGCCCGGCTGCTGGGTGACGCGATGCCGCCGCGGCTGCTGGCGGGGATGGCGGTGTCGTTCGCGGGAGCGGTCGCGGTGGGGCTGTCGATGTCCGGCGGCGGCGGTTCCTCGGTGCTCGGGGTCGCGCTGTGCCTGCTCGCCGCCGTCGCGTACGCGGGCGGGGTCGTCGCGCAGAAGCCGGCGCTCGGGCGCGCGAGCGTGCTCCAGGTGACGGCCTACGGCTGTCTGGTCGGGGCCGTGGTGTGTCTGCCGTTCGCGGGTCAGCTCGTCCACGACGCGGCCGCCGCTCCCCTCTCGGCGACGCTCGACATGGTCTATCTGGGTGTCTTCCCGACCGCGCTGGCGTTCACGACCTGGGCGTACGCCCTCGCCCGGACGAGCGCGAGCCGCATGGGCGCGACGACGTACGCGGTGCCCGCGCTGGTGGTGCTGATGTCCTGGCTCTTCCTCGACGAGGTCCCGGGGCTGCTGACGCTGGCGGGCGGGGCGCTGTGCCTGGCGGGTGTGGCGGTGTCCCGCTCCCGGCCGCGTCGGGAACCGGCATCGGCGGAGACGCCGGTCCCGGATACCGTCGCCGGACCGACTTCCGCGCCGGCTGCGGCACCGGCTCCCGGACAGGTACCCACACCCGCACCGGCACCCGCACCCGCACCCACTACAGCGGCGGCCACTGCTCCTGCCGGTGCCGGGGCTCCGGTGTCCACGACCGCCCCGGAACCGGGGTCCCCGGCCGGACAGGTCTGACGCCGGGCCGCCTCGGGGGCTGTCTCGCCCGCGAGGCGGCCCGGGGTGTCTAGAACACCACCAGCGCCCGGCCCCCCTTGCCCGCGAGCATGTTGTCGAAGGCCGCCGGGATGCCGTCCAGGGCGATGTGGTCGGTGACCAGGCCGCCGAGGTCCAGGCGGCCCGCGCGGACGTGGTCGGCGAGCACCGGGAGGTCGCGGGCCGGGTCGGAGTTGCCGTACACGCAGCCCGCGAGGGTTCTGCCCCAGTGGAAGATCTCCAGGGCGTTGAAGGTGACCTGCTGGTCCTTGCCGCCGATGCCGACGACCGTGGTGCGGCCGCCGCGCCGGGTCGACTCCCAGGCGGTACGGATGGTGACGGCGCGGCCGACGCATTCGACGGCGACGTCGACGCCCTGTCTCCCGGTCAGGCCGCGGATCTCGCGGGCGGTGGTGTCGGAGGCGACGACGTAGTCGGTGGCCCCGGCCTCGCGGGCGAGCGACTCCTTCTCGGGCGAGACGTCGATCGCGACGATCTTCGAGGCGCCCGCGATCCGGGCGGCCTGCAGGGCGGCGAGTCCGACCCCGCCGACGCCGAACACGGCGACGGTCTCACCGGGCCGGACCTTGGCGGAGTGGTGGACGGCGCCGTATCCGGTGAGGACGGCGCAGCCGAGCAGGGCGGCCTCGGTGAGCGGGATGCCGTCCGGGGCGGGCAGCAGGCAGGACACCGGCACCACCGTCTCCTCGGCGAAGGCGGCGACGTTCAGGCCGGGGTACAGCTCGCTGCCGTCGGAGGCGCGGCGGGCGTACACGTTCCCCGCTCCGGTCAGTGCGTCGGCGCACAGCCACACCTCGCCCAGCGAGCAGGCATGACAACTCCCGCAGGAGGGAGCCCAGTTGAGGACGACCCGGGAGCCGGGCGCGACCTCGGTGACACCCTCGCCGACCGCGACGACGGTTCCGGCGCCCTCGTGGCCGAGGACGGCGGGCACCGGCACCCGCATGGTGCCGTTGGACAGGGACAGGTCGGAGTGGCAGACCCCGGCGGCGGCCAGTCTCACCCGGACCTGGCCCGGTCCCGGGTCGGGGAGTTCGATCTCGGTGATCTCCAGCGGGGCACCCACGGCGGGCAGGACAGCGGCGCGAACCACGTGAACGCTCCTAGAACTGGAGGGACTTGGTCTGGAGGTACTCGGAGAGGCCATGGGCGCCGAGTTCGCGCCCCACGCCCGACTGCTTGTAACCGCCGAAGGGGGCCAGCGGATTGAAGCGCCCTCCGTTGATGTCGACCTGGCCGGTGTCGAGCCGCCGGGCGAAGGCGACCGCCTCGGACTCCTCGCCGGCCCACACCGCGCCCGCGAGCCCGTAGACGGTGCCGTTGGCGATCCGCAGGGCGTCCTCCTCGTCCTCGTAGCGCAGGATCGTCAGGACCGGGCCGAAGATCTCCTCCTGCGCGATCGTCATCCGCTGGGTGACGTCGGCGAAGACGGTGGGGCTGATGAAGTAGCCCTGCTCGCGCGGGGATTCGGGGCCGCCCGCGACGAGCCGCGCGCCCTCGGCGACACCCTTCTCGATGTAACCCCGCACCCGGTCCCGCTGCTTGGCGTTGACGACGGGGCCGATGCGGTCGCCGTACTTAGCGGCGGCGGTCGCGGCCAGCTCGACCGCCTCGTCGTAGCGGTCGGCAGGGACCAGCATGCGGGTCCAGGCGCTGCACGTCTGGCCGGAGTTGGACATCACGTTGGCGACGCCGACGTTCACGGCCTTGGCGAGATCGGCGCTCGGCAGGATGACGTTGGCGGACTTGCCGCCGAGTTCGAGGGCGACGCGCTTGACGGCGGCGCCCGCGGTCGCGCCGATCCGCCGGCCGACCGCCGTGGATCCGGTGAAGGAGACCAGGTCGACGTCCGGGTGCTCGGCGAGGGCCTGCCCCGCGACCGGTCCGAGGCCGGTGACCAGGTTGAAGACACCGGCCGGGACGCCCGCCTCGGCCACGGCCTCGGCGAAGAGCTGGGCGGTGAGCGGGGTGTCCTCGGCGGGCTTCAGCACGACCGTGCAGCCCGCGGCGAGCGCGGGGGCGACCTTGGCGACGATCTGGTGGAGCGGGTAGTTCCAGGGCGTGATCGCGCCGACGACGCCGACGGGCTCCTGGTAGACGGTCGAGTTGCCGACCTTCTCCTCGAAGGCGTACGCCGCCGCCAGCTCGGCGTAGGAACCGGCGACCAGTACCGGGACGCCCGCGTGCACCGCCTGGGAGAACGCGAGCGGCGATCCGAGCTCGGCGGTGACGGTCTCGGCGATCTCGTCCTTGCGGGCGGCCAGGACGTCCCTCAGGGCCGCGAGGCGGGCGGCCCGTTCGGCGGGCGCGGTCGCGGCCCAGCCGGGGAAGGCGGCGCGGGCGGCCTGTACGGCTGCGTCGACGTCCTCGACGGTGCCCGCCGGGACGTGGCCGATGACCTGCTCGTCGACCGGGTTCACGACCTCGATCGTGTCCCGTCCGACGGCGGGGCGCCACGCCCCGTCGATGTACATGCCGTCATGTGCCTTCATCGTGTTCCTCCGGGGGCGGGGCAGCGTCGTCCGCGCCCTAAACTAGCGATGATAGTTTTGCGGCGCCAGAGGGACCCGCCGCGCGGGAGGCCCCGACCCCGGTCCGCCGCAGCCCCGGGACCCGGGGGAGGTCGCGCCGCGCACGACCCGGGATTCACTCGTCCAGGTCCGGCAGCCGCTCCGGTGCCGGACAGATCCGTTCGCCGCTCCGGTCGAAGACGAACAGGTGGGCGATGTCCACGAGGAGCGGGATCTGCATGCCGTGGCGGAGTTCGATGTCGGGCGTGGTGCGCACGACGAGATCGCCGGGCAGCCGGCCCTCTGGCGGTGTCTGCCCGGGAAGATCGGCCTCCGCGTCCGAGGGATGGTCGAGGACGACGACCGGTCCGGCCCGCAGTGTCCCGGTACGCGCCCGCAGCCGGTCCAGGACGGTGCCGTCACGGCGCCGCCGGCGCGTCGCGCGGGCCGGGCGGGGCGACTCCAGCTCCGGTACGAAGGCGGGCCGCGAGCCCGTGTTGAAGTGGACGAGGACCTCGTGCCCCTGGAACTCCACATGCTCGACCAGACCGCTGATCGCCACTTCGCCCGGCCGGGCCTCGGACGGTCTGGCGAGCCGTACGGCCTCGGAGCGCAGCCCGACGATCACCTCACGGCCCTGCTGCACCCGGAGCAACTGGTGGTCCAGACAAAGAGGTTCGGGCAGACGCAGATACTGCTTGCCGAGGCTGATCGTCATGGCGCCGTCGAGCGGGGCCCGGACGAGCCCGCGCAGCAGGTTGATCCGCGGGGTGCCGATGAAGGCGGCGACGAAGACGTTCGCGGGCAGCGCGTAGACCGTGCGGGGCGTGCCCAGTTGCTGGAGGACTCCGCCGCGCAGCACGGCGACCCGGTCGCCGAGTGACATGGCCTCGGCCTGGTCGTGGGTGACGTAGACCGTGGTGGCGCCCAGTTCCCTGGTGAGCCTGGAGATTTCGGCCCGCAGGTGGTTGCGGAGTTTGGCGTCGAGGTTGGACAGCGGTTCGTCCATGAGGAAGGCGGAGGGGTGGCGCGCTATCGCCCGGCCCATCGCGACGCGCTGCCGCTCGCCGCCGGAGAGCTGGTTCGGGAAGCGGTCGAGGAGGTCCTGGATGCCGAGCATCCGGGCGGTGGCGTCCACCCGCGCGCGGGGGTCCTCGCCGGGTGTCTCGATGCGCAGCGGGAAGCCGATGTTGTCGCGGCTGGTCATGCTCGGGTAGAGGGCGAAGTTCTGGAACACCATCGCCATGTTCCGGTCGGACGGCGGCAGGTCGTTGGCGTACTCCCCGTCCAGCCGCACCTCGCCCTCGGTGACCTCCTCCAGCCCCGCGATCATCCTCAGCACGGTCGACTTGCCGCAGCCGGAGGGACCGAGCAGGACGAGGAATTCGCCGGGCCGGATGTCCAGCGACAGCCGTTCCACCACACGGGCCCCGCGGGTGTACGACTTGCTGACGTGGTGCAGGGAGATGGCGCGTGTCATGACGTGTGCCCCCGGGGGCGTGCAAGGCGCTGGTGCTCCGCGGCCGGTCGTCCCGTGCGGGTCGTACGGGACCTTGAGTCACGGAAGCTAACGGACCGCACACGCCCGGGGGAAGACACATGGCGGTATCGGACGTGCCGGTTCGGTACGGGCGGAAACGGACGATCGGATACCGGTCGTGCCGGGGCCGGACACCGGTCCTCGCCGCGACCCCGGTTCGGCGCCCGACGACTCGGCTCAGCGGGCGCCGGGCCGCCCCCGGATCGCCGTGAGGTGGGCGAAGGCGATGACGTTCGCGGCGTATCCGGCCTTCCGGTCGAAGGCGCCACCGCAGGTGATCAGACGCAGTTCGGGGCGTCCCCGGTCGCCGTACACCTCCTGGTCGGGGAAGTGCGCCTTCGCGTACGTGCGTACGGCGTCCACCGTATAGACGGCGGTCCGCCCGTCCACGCGGCGGGCTTCGACGCGTGCGCCGGGGCGGATCCGTTCGAGCGGGGCGAAGACGGCGGGTCCCGTCCGGGTGTCGCGATGGCCGACGACGAGGGCCGTGCCGCGTTCGCCCGGCGCGGGACCGTCCGTGTACCAGCCGACGAGTTCCGGCTTGTCCATGGGCGGCGTGGTGAGCCGTCGCTCGCGGTCCAGCCCGAGGCCGACGACCGGTGCGTCGAGGCCGAGGGAGGGGATGCGCAGGGAGGCGGCCCGGGAGCGCGGCAGCGGTGTGGGCGGGGATGCGGGGCGGGCGGCCGGTGCGCGGTGCCGCCGGGGACCGCGCGCGTCGCCGGCGGGGTGGGCGTCCGGCCGGTGCCCGGCGCCCGCCGCCCCCGCCGGAGCGGGGGAGGCGGCGCCGTCGTCGCGGACGGCACCGGACGCCACCGTCCCGGCGGGCTCGCCGTCCCCCGCCCACCAGACGCCACCCGCCACCAGCGCGACGGTGACCACCAGGGTCCGCGTCAGGCGGTAGGCGCGCGTCCGGTACCAGGGCCTCCGTCGTCTACGCGGCGCCATCGGGGCGTCGGCGCAGCCGCAGGAACACGACTCCACCGGCCACGACGAGACCCGCGGCCGCCGCACCGGCCACCGGCGAGAAGTTCTGCGGGTGGGCGAGACCGCCGCCGCCCGCCGGGGGGCCTCCGTTGGGACCGCCCGGGCCGCCCTGGGGTCCGCCGGAGCCGCCGCCGGAGCCGCCGCCCGGGCGGGTGGGCGTCACGGACGGCGAGGCGCTCGGGCTCGGAGCGCCTAGGGGGCAGTCGACCTTGAAGACCTTGCTCTTGCCCGCGCCGTTCTCGCCCACGAACCGCCAGGTCAGCTTGTACTGGCCGTCGGGCAGCGTGAGGTTGGGCAGGGTCGTGCGGCCGTGACCGGTCGGCAGATCGAGGCTGCCTCTGAGGTTGGCTCCGCCCGCGACCAGGGGCTGGGTCACGATGGACCAGGTGATCCGCTGCCCCGGGTCGAAGTTGAACCCGTCGAGGTAGAAGTGGCAGACCTTCGGATCGTCCCGCTGGTTGTCGACCGCGGTGTTCGCGTCGTGGACCTTGACGTCGCCGTTGTCACCGGGGGCGGCGACGGCGGCCGGGGCACCGAGGAGGGCGGTGCCCGCGACGGCGAGGGCTGCCAGGGCACCGGCGCCGCGACGTGGCACGGAGCGGTGCGAGAGGGACGAGGTGGACATGCGAGTTCCTCCGAGTCAGATGATTTTCATACAAATCTCACTTCATCTGACTACTTCTCACATAAGCCACGCAAAGATCCGTAACGGCGCCCGGTCCCCCGTCAGGTATCGCTCTTCCGGCGCAAGGAAACCCTGGCCGCGGCGGCTCATCGCGCACCCGCGGCGGCCTCGCCGCGGTGACGGCTCAGGGGCAGGCCGCCAGGTCCACCGGCACCCCGTTGAGGACCGCCGTTCCGGACAGCGGGTCGAGCAGCGAGCCGTCGAGGAGCTGGTTGACGTTGACGCCGGGGTCCAGGGCGGCGTGGCTCATCCGGGTGCCGGGGCGGTCGTGCCCCCAGCCGTGCGGAAGGCTCACCACGCCACGCCGTACGGTGTCGGTGACCTCCACCGGGGCGATCACCTCTCCGCCGGCGCCCCTGACGCGTACGGCCGACCCGTCGGCGAGCCCGAGCCGGGCCGCGTCGTCGGGGTGGATGTGCAGGGTGCAGCGGTTGGAACCGCCGGTCAGGGCGGGGACGTTGTGCATCCAGCTGTTGTTGGAGCGCAGATGACGGCGGCCGACGAGGACGATGGCCGCGGGGCGTTCGCGCAGCGCGTCCCGCAGGCGCGGCAGATCGCCGGCGATCGGTTCGGGGAGCAGCTCGATCCTCCCGCTGCGGGTCTTCAGCCGCCCCGGCAGGCAGGAGGCGAGCGGCCCGAGGTCGATGCCGTGCGGGTGCGCGAGCAGCTTGTCCAGGGTCAGGCCGTCGGGGCGGGCGCCGAAGCCTTCGCCGTACGGGCCGAGGCGCAGCATCATGTCGAGCCGGCGTTCGGGGCCGTTCTCGCCGGTGAGGGCGGCGGCGAGTTCGCGCGGGTCGCGCCCGTGCACCGGCGACGCGGTGTCCCCTGCCGCCTTGCCGAGGGTGCTCTCGATGACCATCGTGTCGACGGCGGACGGGTCGGCGCCGTGCATGCCGGTCGCGGCGAGGACGAGCCGGGCGAGGATCTCGGTCTCCGCCATCCGGCCCTCCTCGAGGGGGACGGCGGGGCGGTTGTAGCGGACCTGGTTGCGGACGGCGAGGGTGTTGAACGCGAAGTCGTGGTGCGCGCTCCTGGAGGGCGGGGGCGGCGGCAGCACGACGTGGGCGTGGCGCGAGGTCTCGTTCAGGTACGGGTCGACGCTGACCATGAAGTCCAGTGAGTCGAGGGCCTTGTCGAGACGGAGGCCGTCGGGTGCGGACAGGACGGGGTTGGCGGCGACGGCGATGACGGCGCGGACCGGGCTGCCGTCCGGGGTCGCGGTGTCGATCTCCTCCGCCAGGGCGGCCAGCGGCAGTTCGCCCTTGGCCTCCGGGTGCCGGCTCACCCGGCTGTGCCAGCGGCCGAGCGCGAAGCCGTGACCGGGGCCGGCCGGGCGGGGCGTCCGGTCGGTCGCGGCCGTCGGGAAGAGGGCGCCGCCGGGCCGGTCGAGGTTGCCGGTGAGGATGTTGAGGACGTCCACGAGCCAGCTGGCCAGGGTGCCGTGCGGGACGGTGCAGCTGCCGATGCGGCCGTAGACGGCGGCGGTCGGCGCGGCGGCCAGCTCGCGCGCCAGCTCCCGGATGGTCCCGGCGTCCACGTCGCAGGCCGCGCTCGCCGCCTCGGGAGTGAAGTCCCGCAGGGCGTCGGGGAGTTCGTCGACACCCTGGACGTGCGGGGCGAGCGCGCCGAGGTCGACGAGCCTCTCCTCGAAGAGGACGTACGCCATCGCCGCGAGGAGGGTCGCGTCGGTGCCGGGGCGGATGGCCACATGGCGGTCGGCGAGTTTGGCCGTGCGGGTGCGGCGCGGGTCGATGACGGTCAGCGTGCCGCCGCGGGCCCGCAGTGCCCGGAGCCTGCCGGGGAAGTCGGGCGCGGTGCACAGACTCCCGTTGGATTCCAGCGGGTTGGCGCCGATGAGCAGCAGGTGGTCGGTGTGGTCCAGGTCCGGCACGGGGATCGCGTTGGCGTCGCCGAACAGCAGGCCGCTCGACACGTGCTTGGGCATCTGGTCGACCGTGGAGGCGGTGAAGACGCTGTGCGTGCGCAGGGCGCCGAGCAGGACCTGCGGGTAGAGGGCGCCGGCCATGGTGTGCACGTTCGGGTTGCCGAGGACGACACCGAGGGCGTGCGGTCCGTACCGCTCGACGACGGGGCGCAGTCCGGCGGCCACCGCGTCGAAGGCCTCCTCCCAGGTGACCTCGCGCAGTTCGCCGTCCTTGCGGACGAGGGGGGTGCGCAGTCGGTCGGGGTCGCCGTCGGCGGCCCCGAAGGAGGCGCCCTTGGGGCAGATGAAGCCTTTGCTGAACACGTCGTCGCGGTCGCCCCGGGCACCGGTCACCCGGGTGCCCTCGATGGTCAGCGTCAGCCCGCAGGTGGCTTCGCACAGGGGGCAGACGCGCAGCGCGGTCCGGGATTCGGGGGTGGTGCCGGAGGTACGGGACACGGGTCCTCCCGGAGGGCGGTGGCTTCGGTGGCACACGGACGCGACCGAGCATACCGACCGGTACGCATGACGGGGAGGGCCCGCAGGAGGTCACGTCGGAATTCCGCG
This sequence comes from Streptomyces sp. NPDC042002, assembly GCF_055588305.1. Lineage (NCBI taxonomy): Bacteria > Bacillati > Actinomycetota > Actinomycetes > Kitasatosporales > Streptomycetaceae > Streptomyces > Streptomyces sp. NPDC042002. Next base: position 141,161 of record NZ_JBVJCT010000018.1, read on the forward strand.
CGCGAAGTCCCGGGCGGACAGCCGGTCAGGGTCGGTCGAGGACTCTGGCCAGATACGCCCGCAGCAGCTCGCGCGTCTCCTCGATGATCCGTTCGTCCCCCTCGGGGGCGACCCGGAAGGCCAGGTGGACCAGGGTGTCGGCGGTCTCCACGGCGACCAGGAAGGAGCGCCGGAGATCGTCGTCCGGGTCTCGGTCGAGATAGCCCGAGAGCAGGTCGGTGAGACGGTCGGCGACCCGGGTGTTGGGCTCGGCATAACGCGCGCCGACGGGTATCTGGTTGCCGAAGTCGACGAGGGAGAAGCCCGGCGCGGTGCGCTTCATGGCGAGGTACTCGTCGAGCACCGCGTCCATCGCGGCCCGCCAGCCTCCCCCGTCCGTCTCCCGCAGGCTCCGCGTGACGCGTTCGGCGTAGAGCTCCAGGTTGCGCTGGGCGAGCGCGTCGGCCATCGCGCGCTTGTTGCCGAAGAAGCGGTAGACGGATCCGATGGGCACACCGGCCCGCTGAGCCACGGCCCGCGTGCTCAGACCGTCGTAGCCCACCTCGTCGAGGAGGTCGGCGCAGGCGTCGAGGATTCTGGTCAGTCGTTCTGCGCTGCGCCGCTGTACGGGCGCTCTGCGCAGCGAGGTCGCATGGGGCACGGTGTTCATGATGCCTTTCCGCCGGGGTCCGGTGAACCTCCCCCATCAGTACGCACCTCCGTGCCGTGACCACTCATTTCTCCTTCGGGACCGCCCGCCGTGTGGCCTGCGACGCGGCCCGTGAGGCCGGCGACGGCGACGCCTCCGGGGGCGGGGCCGCCGAGGTCGCCGGACCCGGGGCGGGCGTCCCGGGTGCCGCCGATTCCGGGCCGGGCGCCGAACCGGAATCCGACGCCGTGATGTCGGCGGTGCTCTCGACGGGCTTGCCGTGGACGGCCCACACGGTGCCGTCGTCGGCGTACAGCCGCGCGGTGACGTGGTGGGTGCCGCGCGGCACGAGGTGCCCGGCCAGGTGGTAGTCGGCGGTGCGCAGCCGCGCGACGGTCCGGCCGTCGACGTAGAGGTGGGCGATGCCGTGCCCGGCGACCGGCACGGTTCGCGCGCCCGCGGGCGAGAAGCGGAAGTTGCGGACGGTCAGCCGCACGTCCCAGCTGTCGGCGGAGTCCGGCTCGATCTCGATCGCGATCTCCGGTGCCCCCTTCTTGTCCACCTCACGGTAGAGCCGCCCTTCCTCGTCCATCGTGTCGAGCAATGTGCCCACGGGCGAGGCCGAGACCGTGACCCCCCGCTCGTGCGCTTCACCGGCGCCGCAGCCCGCGGCTCCGCCGAGCAGGGCGCAGACCGCGAACGCGGTGAGCAGTCCACGCGTCCACCGCATGAACGGGAGCGTAGAACAAGGCCCCTTACGGCCGGATCCCCCTGGAGTCGGGTTCTTGGACCGTGCGGACACCCCTGAGTACTACCTCCCACGGCAACCCCGGCGGCGATTTCGGCCAATCCCCGAGCCGTACCCGCACCGCGCCCGCACCGCCCCGAGCCGGGCTCGATCCCGCCCCCGGACCGGCCCGTGACCCCGGCCGGGCGGAGATCCGCGCACGGTCCGTGGCCGATCCCGTTCGGTGCGCTCGGACGGCCCCTTGCGCGGGGCGGGACTGAATCCTACGGTGATGCATAGGAATCAGGCGCGAGGGAGCGATCATGAGCGGGGACGCGAGGAAGACGGCCGAGGGGCTGGTCTACCTCTCCGGATTCGGCAACGAACACAGCTCGGAGGCGGTTCCGGGGGCCCTGCCGCACGGTCGCAACGCGCCGCAGCGCGCACCGCTCGGCCTGTACGCGGAGCAGCTCAGCGGCTCGGCTTTCACCGAGCCGAGGGCGTCCAACCGGCGTTCGTGGCTGTACCGGATCCGGCCGTCGGCCGCGCACCCCGCGTTCACCCGCGCCGACAACGGCACCCTGCGGACGGCGCCCTTCACGGAGTCGGTGCCCGACCCGAACCGGCTGCGCTGGAACCCGCTGCCCGAGCCGCCCGCCGGGACGGACTTCCTCGCGGGCCTGTGGACCCTCGGCGGCAACGGCGACGCGGCCCAGCGCACCGGGATCGCGGTGCACCTCTATCACGCCGATTCCTCGATGGAGCGGGTGCTCAGCGACGCCGACGGCGAGCTGCTCATCGTCCCGGAGCGCGGCGGCCTGCTGCTGCGCACCGAGTTCGGGCTGCTGCATGTGGAGCCGGGCCAGGTGGCGCTGATCCCCCGCGGGGTGCGCTTCCGGGTGGAGCTGCTGGACATGGCACCGGAGGGCGGGCGGAGCCGTGGCGCCCGGGGCTATGTGTGCGAGAACTACGGGGCGCCGTTCCAGCTGCCCGAGCTCGGCCCGATCGGCGCCAACGGCCTCGCCAACGCCCGCGACTTCCTCGCCCCGGTCGCCGCGTACGAGGACGTCGAGGGCCCGGTCGAGGTGGTGAACAAGTTCTGCGGCAACCTCTGGACGGCGACGTACGACCACTCGCCGCTGGACGTGGTCGCCTGGCACGGCAACCATGTGCCGTACGTCTACGACCTGCACCGTTTCAATGTGATCGGCTCCATCAGCTACGACCACCCGGACCCCTCGATCTTCACGGTGCTGACGTCTCCGTCCGACACTCCGGGCCTGGCCGGTGTCGACTTCGTCGTGTTCGCGCCGCGCTGGCTGGTGGGCGAGGACACGTTCCGGCCGCCGTACTTCCACCGGAACGTGATGAGCGAGTACATGGGACTCATCGAGGGCGCGTACGACGCGAAGGCGGAGGGCTTCGTGCCGGGCGGTGGCTCGCTGCACAACATGATGTCGGCGCACGGACCGGACCAGGAGACCTTCGACCGCGCCGGCGCCGCCGAGCTGAAGCCGCAGAAGATCGACGACGGGCTCGCCTTCATGTTCGAGACGCGCTGGCCGGTGACCGCGACGGCCCAGGCGGCACGGGCGGAGCATCTCCAGCGCGGCTACGACGACGTGTGGCAGGGCCTTGGACGGCACTTCCGCGCGGCCGGCTGAGGATTCACCGGCCGTTGCCTTCCACGCCCGCGACCTGTACGGATACCTCGTGACCTCCTTTGCTCCGGACTCGATCGTCCTGAACCGCAAGCTGCCGCTCTGGTATCAGGTGTCGCAGTCCCTGCGTGCCTCGATACTCGGCCGCTCCTCCCAGGACCCGCTGCGACTGCCCACCGAGGAGCAGCTCGCGGGGCACTACGGGGTGAGCGTGCTGACCATGCGGCAGGCACTCAAGGAGCTGGAGGTCGAGGGGCTCATCACCCGGCACCGCCGGCGGGGCACGTTCATCGAGCCGAGCGCGCGGCGGGGCGCGCCCGTGCGGCTGCTCGGCTCGGTGGACGCGATCGTGGCCCAGCAGTCGGGCATGAAGACCGAGCTGCTGGGCCAGGGGAAGGCGCCGGTCTCGGGTGAACTGGCGGAATTCTTCCCGGATGTGGACGAGGTGGCGACGTACCACCGGCTGCGCAGCGACGAGACGACGGGCGAGCCGACGAACCACGCGCGCAACTACCTCCGTCCTGAGCTGGCCGACCGCATCGACCGGGAGGATCTGATCCGCTGGCCGATGACCAAGGTGCTGCGGGACGTGCTCGGAGTCGGCATCAGCCGGATCACCGACACGGTGGAGGCCCGGCTCGCCGACCCGGAGACGGCGCGCCTGCTCCAAGTGCCGCTGCTCAGCCCGATCCTGCGCTACACGGGCATCATCTACGGCAAGGACGGGCAGGCGCTGGACGTGGCGGTCATCCACTACCGGGGCGACCGCTTCTCGTTCACGGTCACCCTCGACGCCCACTGACGATGCCGTACGGGGCCGGCGCGCGACCCCCGCGTCGTACGATGCCGAGCGTGACGCCCGACGCCGCTCCGCTGCTCGCGGACCTCATGCCGTGGTCCGTCGCACCGCCGAGGCTGGGCCGGAGGTGGCCGACGGCCCCCGACGCCGCCTCCCTGAAGGCACGCTGGGACGCCCTCGTACGGGCCGAAGGGGCGGCCCGCGAGACGCTGTTCGGGCCGACGCGGGCCCGCACGACGCAGTCCGCGGTGGCCCAGTTGCCGGGTCAGTCCAGCGGGACGGGCCGTCTCGCGCGGGCGTCGGCCCCCTGCCCTGACCCGGTCCGCGTGCTGAGCGCCCCCTTCGACGAGCAGTGGCTGATTCCCGACCACCGGCTGATCGACGCGGCGCGCCCCGAACTGTGGCGGGTGGCCGGCGAGGAACAGGTGTTCGCGGTCGAGCAGGCCTCGGGGCCCGAGGCGTCCGGCCCGGTTCTGCTGGCCGCGTCCGTGCTGCCGCTGACCGCCGGCCGCGGCGGCCGGGTGCGTCCCCTCTTCCGGCGCCCCGGTGGCCGTGAACCGAACCTGGCGCCGGGCCTGTTGGAGTTCCTCGGCACCCGCCTCGGTCGCTCCCCGGCCCCTGTCGACGTCCTCGCCTGGACGATGGCGGTCGCACGGCACGGCCGGGACGGCTGCGCGGTCCCGCTCACCGCCGACCCCGAAGTGTGGTCCTACGGCGTCGAGTTGGGCCGTCGGATGCTGCGACTGATGCGCCGCGACGGCGAGCGCCCCAAACTCCCCGGCGGCCGGCGCCCCTACGTCCGCGCGCCGTTGACCGCTCCCCCCCGCGCGCCGCGCCCGGCCGCGGGGCCCCTCCTCACCGACCCGTACTACGACCGCGCCGAGGAGTCCCTGCATCTCGGTGACGGCAGGATCTCGCCCGTGCCGCCCGAGGCCTGGGACTTCGAGGTCAACGGCGTGCGCGTGCTCGAACAGTGGTTCGCGGCCAGGACAGGGGTGCCCGAGCCGGGGACTCTGGAGGCGATCGGCCCCGTCGGCTGGCCGCAGGCGTGGACGTCCGAACTCCTCGAACTCATCACCGTGCTCGCCCTGCTCGCGGAACTGCGTCCACAGCAGGCCGAGTTGGAGCTTCGTTCACCGATCACCCGGGCCGAACTCCGCACGGCCGGTGTGCTGCCGGTCCCGGACACGGCACGCCGTCCGGCCTCGGTGCTCGACCACCACGAAGAAGGTCCGGAGGGCCAGTTCGCGCTGATCTAGGGGCTGCGAGCAAGGAATCCGGATCACCCAGCCGACATACATGCATGACAAAAGTATTGCCGAGGGGCCATGATCCACGGCATGCAGTCACAGCCTCTGCCGCTCGAAGGCATCACCGTCGTCGCCGTCGAACAAGCCGTCGCCGCGCCCTTCGCCACCCGGCAGCTCGCCGATCTCGGCGCCCGGGTGGTCAAGATCGAGCGGATCGACGGCGGGGACTTCGCCCGTGGCTACGACACCGCGGCCGGGGGCCTGGCCTCGCATTTCGTGTGGTGCAACCGGGGCAAGGAGTCCGTCGCCCTCGACCTCAAGGACCCGCGCGGGCTCGACGTCGTACGCCGGCTCGTCGCGGACGCGGACGTGTTCGTGCAGAACCTCGCCCAGGGGGCGGCGGCCCGGCTGGGCCTGGACGCCGTGACCCTGTGTGCCGAGCATCCGCGGCTGATCGCCGTGGACATCTCGGGGTACGGGCCGTCCGGGCCGTACGCCGGCAAACGCGCGTACGACATGCTCGTGCAGTGCGAGGCGGGGCTCGTGTCGGTGACGGGGACGCCCGAGCAGCCGGTGAAGGCGGGCATCCCGGCCGCGGACATCGCGGCGGCCATGTACGCGTTCTCGGGGGTCCTCGCGGCACTGGTGCGGCGCGGCACGACCGGACGCGGGGGCCCGGTGGAGGTGTCGATGCTGGACGCGCTCGCGGAGTGGATGGGGCATCCGCTGCACCACGCGATGCACGGCGGGACCCCACCGGAGCGCACGGGCCTCGCCCATGCCGTCATCGTTCCCTACGACGTCTATTCGACGGCGGACGGCGGGCGGGTCCTGTTGTCGGTTCAGAACGACCGGGAGTGGCGGCGGCTCGCCCAACAGGTTCTGGGAAAGCCCGAGTTGGCGGACGGTCCGGAGTTCGCGACGAACCCGGCGCGGGTGGCCAACCGGGAGCGGGTGGACACGCTGGTCGCGAAGGCGCTGGGCGCGCTCGGCGCCGACGAGGCGGTCGCCCGACTGGAGGCCGCGGGCATCGCCTGCGCCCGGCTGCGGGACGTACAGGAGGTGGCGGAGCATCCGCAGCTGGCGGCCAGGAACCGCTGGCGCGAGGTGGGGTCACCGGTCGGGCCGCTGCGGGCGCTGCTGCCTCCGATCACGCTGCCGGGCGGGGAGGAAGCGCGCATGGGGGCCGTCCCGCGGCTCGGCGAGCACACAGGGGTGGTGTTGCGGGCGCTGGGCATGACGGACGCGGATGTCGCCGAGCTGCGGCGGGACGGAGTGGTGCGCTGAGCCTCACGGGCTCAGTGAAGGGGGTGACCCGCGCTCCGGCTGTGCTGACCACCGGGCGCCGCTGCCCGCCGTGGGGATGACGGACGCGGAAGGGCAGCGCTGCGCCGGGGCGGTGGAGTCGCCGGAGCGCGGGTCGGGAAAGGCCGGTGCCGAGAGCCGCTCAGCGGTCGCCGAACAGCGAACGGCGCAGCCGCCTGAGCGGCGCGAAGAGCGAGACCCGCCGCATCCGCGCACCCCGGGAGTCGCTGTCGTGCGCGGTGTCACGCGCCGTGAGCTCACGCATCAGTGACGTCGCCTCGAGCGTCTCGCGCTGCGGTATGGCAGGGCCACCGAGCACCGCGAGATGACGGTCGAGGCGCGAACTGGTCGCGCTGCTCCCGCACGTGATCGCAGGGACGCGTGCCCTGCTGCGCACTGTTATCTGTTCCATGTCACTCCCCACCCGTACAAGTCCACCCGGCCCGGGCAGACTAACCCTATCGCCCCCTCGTGGCGCGCGTGTATCTCGGACAAAGGATTCACCTTCCCCATAAGGGGGTTGACGATTACTCTCCGAATCCAACCGTTTCCAGGGCGAGTTGGACAACCGGCGTGGTAGTGGGCTGTTCTGAGCCCCCGTGAGGCTCGACAGTCACTGCGAGTGACGTCGCGTTCGTATTCAGTCCGTCGGCGACGAGGGGCGTGTCGCCGTCGAAGAGGCCGAGAGAACGCGGTTTCTCGTTGGGGCGCATGAGCCACAGCTGATGGACACGCCCGCCCGGAGGAGTGCCGAGTCCGCTCAGTGTCACGACGGCGCTCCGCTCCGACGCGGAGGCCACCACTCCGATTCCGCGCCCTCGCGCGTCCCGGTCACCGGTCGCGCGCGCGTCGGGCGCCGCGAGAACGTGGGCGATCTCACGCGCCTGGGCGCGCTCCCGGTCCAGATCGTCCCGCGCCTGGGTCGCCTGCACCGCGAACAGCGAGGCGACGACGAGGGCCGCCGCGGCCGTGGTGGTGGCGAGCGGGGCGAAGAACGGGCGGAGCCGGGGGGCACGCGCGCGCGTGGGCTGATGAGCGGCCCGTACCCGGGGCAGGTCTCGGGGCAGGTCCCGGGCGGCCGGTTCCTGAGGTGTCGTCCGTACGGCGGTCAGCACGCGCTCGCGCAGCGCGGCCGGCGGGGACGCCGCCGTGGACCAGGCGAGCCGTACGGCGTCCTCGGTCAACGCCCGCACTTCCTCGGCACAACGGTCACAGCCCTTCAGATGGCGTTCGAAGCGGCGCCGCTCGTCGCTTCCCAGCGCGTCGAGGGCGTAGGGAGCGGCGAGGGAGTGCAGATCGCGGCCCAGCAGTCGGTCGAGGACGCTCATACGGCACCCCTCTCTCTTCCGTGCGGATCGTGGCCGGGCGGGCGGTCGTCGACGTTCACGCGACCCCTCCCAGGCATTCACGCAGGCGGGTGAGCCCGTCGCGCATACGGGTCTTGACGGTGCCGAGGGGCAGGGAGAGCCGCTCGGCGACCTCACGGTAGGTGTAGCCGTCGTAGTAGGCGAGGGTGACGGACTGGCGTTGCAGGGCGGTGAGCCGGTCGAGGCAGCGGCGGACCCACTCGCGTTCGAGCCCGGCCTCGACCTCCTCCGCGACCTGGTCGAAGGCGGGGTGGTGGTTGCGCCGCCCCTCGCGCTGCTCGCGCTCGCTGGCCGCGCGGGCGCTGCGCACCCGGTCGACGGCGCGGCGGTGCGCGAGGGTGAGGATCCAGGACAGGGCGCTGCCGCGTCCGGGGTCGAACCGCGCCGCGGAGCGCCAGAGTTCGAGCAGGACCTCCTGCGACACCTCCTCCGACTGCGCGGGGTCCCGCACCACGCGGCGCACCAGTCCGAACACCGGCCCGGACACCAGTCCGTACAGCTCCTCGAACGCCTTCTGGTCGCCTCCGGCCACCAGCACCAGTAGTTCGTCAGCCTCCACCCGTCCCCCTCTCCGGCCGTGCACGGCCCGTCCTTTCCCCTACGTCTTCGCAGCGAACCTGTCTACGGATGGGTTACGGATCGGGGAGCCGAAAACGCGTGTCCTCCGCTGATCAGTTCGCGTGCTCACGGGTGGCCGGTTCGCGTGTTCGCGGGTGGCCGGTTCGCGAGTCCCCCGCCGACCGGTTCGCGGGCCGGCGCCAAAGAAACGGGACCGCCGATGAAACAAGCCGAGAGAACCGCCGTAAACACGTTTGGGATTCGACCAATCCACCCCGGCGACCGCTCCGAATGGCGTGCGTCAGGCAAGTTGGACAGAGGACGGACGGCATGACACCTATCTCCAGGAGCGGCGTGGGACGCAGGACTCTCGCGACCCTCGTATGTGGTGCGCTGGCCGCCGGGGGGCTCGTAGCCGCCGGCATGACCGCGCTGGTACCGGGGGCGGCCTCCGCCTCCAGCCACCGGGAGGCCCCGCTCATCTCGGGCACTCCGCAGTACGACAACACGGACGTCTACGCGTTCGTCAGCCCGGACAAGCCCAACACGACGACGATCGTGGCGAACTGGATTCCCTTCGAGGAGCCCGCCGGCGGCCCGAACTTCTACACGTTCGCCGACGACGCCCAGTACGACATCCACATCGACAACAACGGTGACGCACAGGGCGAGTTGATCTACCGCTACACCTTCAAGACGCACCGCAAGAACGGCAACACCTTCCTCTACAACACGGGTCCGGTCACCAGCCTCGACGACCCCGACCTGAACATCACGCAGACGTACGACATCGACGTGCTGCGACTGCACAACCAGAGGCTGGTGTCGAAGACCAAGATCGCGGACGACGTTCCGGTCGCTCCGTCCAACGTGGGCAAGGCGTCGATGCCGGACTACGCCAAGCTGCGCTACCAGGCGGTGTCCAAGGCCGCGGGCGGCGCGACGACGTTCGCCGGCCAGGCGGACGACCCGTTCTTCCTGGACCTGCGCGTCTTCGACCTGCTGTACGGCGGGAACCTGACCGAGGTCGGACGGGACACCCTCAAGGGCTACAACGTCAACTCCATAGCCCTGCAGGTCCCGAACGACATGATCCGCGAGTCGGCCGGCCAGCCGATCGTCGGCATCTGGTCCACCACGCAGCGCAAGGACGCCCGCGGCCAGTACCGCCAGGTCTCCCGGCTCGGCATGCCGCTGGTCAACGAGGTCGTCAACCCGCAGAAGGACAAGGACAAGTTCAACGCGTCCGCGCCCTGGGACGACGGTCAGTTCCTGAAGAACGTGACCAACCCCGAGCTGCCGAAGCTCATCGAGTCGATCTACAAGATCAAGGCCCCGGCCGAGCCCCGCAACGACCTGGTCGACGTGTTCCTGAAGGGCGTGAAGGGCCTCAACCAGCCGCCCCACGTGCGTCCGGCGGAGGAACTGCGCCTCAACACCTCGATCAAGCCCTCCATGCACCCCAAGCGGCTCGGTGTGCTCGACGGCGACAACGCGGGCTTCCCGAACGGACGCCGGCTCACCGACGACGTGATCGACGCCTCGCTCCAGGTCGTCGAGGGTGAACTCGTCGGTTCCAAGAACGACTTGGGCGACGCGGTCGACAAGAACGACAAGAGCTTCGAGAAGTCGTTCCCGTACGTGGCCGAACCGACCTCGGGTTCGCGCGGCGCGCTCGCCAAGGGCACGACCAGCGGGACCGACGTCCGCAGCCAGCTCGGCGACGCGCTCCAGCCCGCCGGGACCTCCGGCGGCGGGACCGACACCGTGCTGATCGCGGGCTCCGCCGCGGCGGGCGCCGCCGGCATCCTGCTCATCGGCTCCGGTCTGCTGTGGTGGCGCCGACGGATGTACAACCGGGCCTACTGACCCGGCTCACCGACTGGCGCGGCCCGCACGCAGTTCAACCCCCCACGGTGCGGGCCGCGCCGCCCCATCCCCCACAACGACCGTTCCGCCAAGGACTTTGAGGAGAGGGCATGTCCCCGCGTACGAACGACAACGCGACGCCGGAGGCCGAGACGGCCACGCCCGACGAGAGCACCGTGGGGGCCACGCCCGCCGAGAACACCGCGGAAGCAACGCCGGCCGAGGACACCACGGGCACCGCGCCCCGTGAGAACACCGACACCGACGTCGAAGACATCAAGGACATCGAGAACGTCAAGGCCATCGAGGTGACGGTGCGCGACACGGGCACCTCGGAGCCAACGCCCGTCGAGGACACCGGAGAAGCGGCGTCCGGCAAGGACACCGGCGAAGCCGCTTCCGCCGAGGACACCGCGCCGGCCGCGTCCGGCGAGGACACCTCACCGGTCGGCGCCGACGAGGACACCGCGGGTGTCGCGGACGTGGCCGACGAACGAGACGAACGGGTGGCCGCCGTGCGACGGCTGTCGCAGTCGCAGCGTCGCTGGCGGGCCGCTCAACTCGGCTTCTGCGCCGCCGCGTTGGCCGTCGCCATGACGGCGGGCGCGGTGGTGCTCGGGGCCCTGCGGGACGGCGCGACGACTCCCGCCGTCGCGGCCGTGTCCAACGGCGTGTCACCGCAACTGCTCGCGAGCGGCGACCTCGACGCGAGCATCCTCTCCCTCCAGGCCCAACTCCGCGTCCAGCCGAAGGACTTCAGCGGCTGGGCGACACTGGGCCTCGCCTACGTCGAACAGGCCCGCACCAAGGGCGACCCCTCCCGCTATCCGCAGGCACAGGAAGCTCTCAACCGCTCCCTGAAGCTGCGCCCCGACTACGACCCCGCGCTCGCCGGGCAGGCCGCCCTCGCCGCCGCCCGGCACGACTTCGCCGGCGCCCTGAAGTACGCGGACCTCGCGCTGAAGCAGAACCCCTACAGCGAACGCGCGCTGTCCTCCCGTATCGACGCGCTCGTCGAACTCGGCCGTTACGACGAGGCGTCGAAGGCGGCCGACCTGGCGGACTCCCGGCGGCCCGGCGTCCCCGTCTTCACCCGGTACGCCTATGTGCACGAGCTGCGCGGCGATGTGAAGACCGCCCGCCGGGTCCTGCGGCAGGCGCTCGCGACGGCGACCAGCCGCGGTGACATCTCGTACGTGACGTCCGCGCTCGGCCAACTGGCCTGGAACCAGGGCGAGTACCACTCGGCCCTCACGTACTACGCGCGGGCGCTCGCCGCCGACGACAGCTATCTCCCCGCCCTCGAAGGCCGGGCCCGCACCCAGGCCGCGCTGGGCGACCGCGCGACCGCGATCAAGGGGATGGAGCAGGTCGTCCAGCGCTACCCGCTTCCGCAACCCCTGGTCGAACTGGGCGAGTTGTACGAGGCCCGTGGCGCGGCCGGCGACGTGCGGAAGGCCCACGACCAGTACACGCTGGTGAACGCCTGGATCTCCCTCGCCCACGCCTACGGCGTCAACGCCGACCTCGACACCGCGCTGGCCGCCGCCGACCACGGCGACCACAAGGCCGCGCTCCAGGCGGCCCGCGCCGAGTGGGCCCGCCGGCACACCGTGCACACCGCGGACGCGCTCGGCTGGGCACTGCATGTGTCGGGCCACGACGCAAAGGCCCTGCCGTACGCCCGTGAGGCCACGGCGACGGGGTACCACAACGCGTCCTTCCTCTACCACCTCGGCGTCATCGAGCAGGCCAACGGCCACACCGACAAGGCCCGCACCGCCCTGAAGGCGGCCCTGGACCTGAACCCGGGATTCTCGCCGCTGGGCGCCGCCAAAGCCCGTACGGCGCTGAAGGCCGCGCGGTGAGGGCGCCCCGGTTCCTCGCCGTCTGCGGAACGATCCTGACCGCGGCCTGCGCACTCGTGCTGGTCCCCTCCGGACAGGCGAGCGCGCATCCGCTCGGCAACTTCACCGTCAACCGGTACGACGGACTCGTCGCCGCCCCGGGGCAGTTGCGCGTCGATCACGTCGAGGACCTGGCCGAGATCCCCGCCACCCAGGCCAAGCCCGACATCAAGAGGCTCGGTATGGCCGACTGGGCCCGGCAGCGGTGCGAGACCGCGGCGCGGGGCAGCGAGGTCACCGTCGGCGGGCGGGCGGTGGCGCTCACCGCGGGCGCGAGCCGAGCACAGCTGCGGCCGGGCCAGGCGGGGCTCAACACCCTGCGCGTGGAGTGCCGGCTGACGGCGCCCCTGCCGAGCAAGGGCACGGTCACCGTGGGCTTCCACAGCGCGGGCGCCGACCGGGGGCCCGGCTGGCGCGAGATCACCGCCCGTGGCGACCGGATGACGCTCACCTCCTCGGACGTAGCGAAGAAGTCGGTGTCGGCGGAACTGACCAAGTACCCCAAGGCACTGCTCTCCTCGCCCGCCGACACCGCCACCGCGTCGCTGCGGATCCGCCCCGGCGGCCCCGCCCTCGTCGAGGAACGGCGCGACGCTCCGGCCGCCTCCGTACTCCCACGCGGCGCCGACCGCTGGACCCAGGCCCTGAACAACCTGGTGGCCCGTCATCACCTCACCTTCGGCTTCGCCGCGCTGGCCCTGGTCATCTCCGTCGGCCTGGGCGCGATGCACGCGCTCGCGCCGGGCCACGGCAAGACCCTGATGGCCGCGACGGCGGCGGCGCGCGGGGGCCGGGCCCGGCTGAAGGACGTGCTGCCGCTGGCCGCCTCGGTGACGGTCACACACACCCTCGGGGTCGTCGCGCTCGGCCTGCTGGTCACCGCGGGCTCGGCGGCGACCCCCTCCGTGATCGCCTGGCTGGGCGTGTCCAGCGGCGTCCTGGTCACCGTGGCGGGCACGACGCTCCTGCGGCGGGCCTGGCGCAACCGGCCCCCCGGACACGGGCACGACCACGCGCACTCGCAGGACCACGGGCACCCACACGATCACGCACATCCGCACGGCACGGGCCACACGCACGACCACGGCCACACCCACGAATCCGCGCACGAGCACGGCCGGGACCGGGCCCCGGCCCATGACCACTCGCACGACCACGGACCGGGCCACTCGCACGACCACGACCACGCGCCCGCCCCGCGCACACACGACCACGAACATGACCACGACCACGTGGCCGCTCCGCACCGGCACGCCGACCACCCCGTGCGCCCCCTGGTACTCGCTCACGCCACCGCGTCCGTGACGACCAGCGCTCCCACCTCGACCGCGACCGCAGCCCAACTCCACGACCACCCGAACCCGCACGACCACAGCCACGAGCCCGAGCACGAGCACGACCACCGCTCCGGCAGAACCTCCCGCTCCTCCGCCCTCGAACACACCCACGGCGGCTTCACCCACACCCACGAGATCGCGCCCACCCTCCGCGGGACGATCCTGCTCGGCTTCGCCGGTGGGCTGGTCCCCAGTCCGTCGGCGGTCGTCGTGCTCGTGGGCGCCGCGGCGCTCGGACAGGCCTGGTTCGGCCTGCTTCTCGTTCTCGCGTACGGGGTCGGGCTCGCCCTCACGCTGACGGCGGCCGGGTTCGCCGTCGTCAAGCTCGGCACCGGGGTCAACCGGGCCCTGGCCGGGCGCCGGCGGTGGGCCGAGGGGCGCGTCGTTCTCCTGATCCGCAGGACCGCGCCCCTGGGATCGGCGTTGATCGTCGTGGCCCTGGGGGCCGGATTGGTACTCAAGGGGGCGGCATCCGTACTCGGCTGAGCTACTTTTGGGGAGAAATCGCGCGGATGCGAATGGGGGACGCACGTGTCCGAAGATCCGGGCAGTGAACGTGTGATCGCGGGGCGCTACCGGCTGCTCTCGCCCTTGGGCGAAGGCGGCATGGGAACGGTGTGGCGCGCCCGCGACGAAGTGCTGCAACGCGAGGTCGCCGTGAAGGAGGTCCGCGCCCCGGCCGGGCTTCCGACGTCCGAGGTCGAGCGGATGTACGCGCGCCTGGAACGGGAGGCGTGGGCGGCAGCCCGTATCTCCAACCGCAACGTCGTGACGGTGTACGACGTAGCTACGCAGGACGGCCGGCCCTGGATCGTGATGGAGCTGATCCGCGGCATCGCGCTCTCCGATCTGCTGGACGCCGAGGGGCCGTTGACGCCGCAGCGCGCCGCCCACATCGGCGCCGAGGTGCTCGCGGCGCTGCGTGCCGCGCACGAGGCGGGGGTGCTGCACCGGGACGTGAAACCGGGCAACGTCCTGATGGCGAACGACGGTCGGGTCGTCCTGACCGACTTCGGGATCGCGACGGTCGAGGGCAGTTCGGCCCTGACCATGACGGGCGAGGTCATCGGATCGCCCGAATTCCTGGCGCCGGAGCGGGCGTTGGGACGCACCCCCGGGCCCGAGTCGGACCTGTGGTCGCTCGGGGTGCTGCTGTACGCGGCGGTCGAGGGCAACTCGCCCTTCCGGCAGAACACTCCGCTGAGCACCCTGCGGGCCATCGTCGACGAACCGCTGCCGGTGCCCCGTCGGGCGGGTCAGCTCGCCCCCGTCATCGAAGGGCTGCTCGCCAAGGACCCGGCCGAGCGGACGGGCGCGGAGTCGGCCGAGCACCAGCTGCGCGTGGTCGCGGCGGGCGGGACGCCGCCGACCCGGCCCATGGGCGCCGTACCCCTCGGTTCCGACGCGCCGACGATCGGGGCGTTCAACCAGCCGTCACCGGCCTCGCCGACACCGCCCCAGGGGTTCGGCCCGCCTCCGGTGACCGTCCCCGCGGCCACCTCCAGGGCGGAGCCCGACCGCAATCGCCGCGCGGCCGTCGCCCTGATCGCGGGCCTGGTCGCGCTGGCACTCGCCCTCGGCGGGCTGACGTACGCCCTGCTGAACCGGGACAACGGAAACGCCGGGAACAGCGGGCAGGGGAACAGCAGCGGCAGCACCACCGACGGCGGTGGGACCTCGGGCGGCAAGAAGAGCGACAGTGCCACGGCCGGTGCGAGCGGGGGCGGGAGTCCCTCCAACAGCGCTTCCGGTGGCGGTGGTTCGACCAGCGCTCCGCCCGCGCAGTCGGTACAGGTGACGCTCTCGGGTCACCACACCGACTACAGGGGCAGCTGTCCGCCGCCCGGCGCGGAGGCTCCCTCGTTCACGGTGACGTTCACGGTGGGGCGCGTCCCGGTGGATGTCGAGTACCGCTGGGTGACGCAGACCGGTCACGTGACCGATCCGAGCTGGAAGACGCTCTCGTTCCCCGCGGGCGGCGGCAGAACACAGCAGAGGACGGTGGTGGCGACGACGTACGACACGAGCGGGGAGTTCGCCAACGCGATCAGCGTGGAGGTGCGCAGCCCGGTCCGAGGGACCTCCGACTCCGTTCCGTTCACCATCACCTGTGTGACGGAGACCCCGACGGACGGGGCCTCCGCTTCCGTGTCCGCGTCCCCCTGACGGGGCTTGCGGGGCTGACGATGTCCCCGGCAGGACGGACGTGCTCCCTGGCGGGGACAGGTGGTTTCTCGAAGGGTTCCGGGGTGGGGGCCCGGAGGTCAGACGGCTCCGGAGAAGGCCGGCAGATAGCCACCGGAGTGGCCGGTCGCGGTCGGGTGGTACGACTCGCCGATGTCCAGCCAGTTGAGGCTGTGCAGCCAGACGGCACTGGAGCAGATCTCGTGGCCGGTGAAGTTGCCCCTGACGTCGGCGAAGGTGAAGCCGTGGGCGGCGGCACGCTGAGCGATCGCGCTGTCCAGATAGTCGGCCGCGCCGTTGATCGCGGACCGTTCGGTGTCCGAGAGTCCGGTCACGCAGCTGCCGTTGATCTTGTAGAAGCGGGGATAGCCGATGACGACCACATGGGCGGCCGGGGCCTTCGCGCTGATCGCCGAGTAGACGGAGTCGAGGTTGCCGGGGAGCGTGGAGTCGACGTACGCCTTCGCCGTGGCGATGCGGGCGAGGCAGGTGCTCTCGGACTGCAGGACACAGGTCGTCATGACGTCGGAGAAGCCGGCGTCGTTGCCGCCGATGGTGATCGAGACGAGGCCCGTGGAGGAGCTGAGCGGGCCGAGCTGATTCGCCGTGACATCACCCGTACGAGCGCCTGAGCAAGCGGTGAAGTCGAACGACGAGGGTGAATGCGCGGCGTTCCAGAGGTAGGGGTACGCCTTCGTGCTGCGATCGCAGTCGCCGCTGGAGCTGATGTAGCTCCCTGCGCCGACACCGGAGGAGTAGGAGTCACCGAGAGCCACGTAGCCGGTGGCCGCCGCGGTTTGCGCCTGCGCCGCGGCTGCCCCGGTGAGGGCGAGGCCGACGGCGAGGAGGAATGAGGTCACGGATGCCGAAAATCTGGGACGTTTCATGGAACCTCCCTTTAGCAGGATCTCTGCCACAACTTTGGTAGCAGCTACGCGTGTTGACAGGAAGTGTCCATGCCAAGACTCTTAGGCATCAGCCGCCGGATCCGACCCCGTTCATCACTTATTTCGCTACATGTCCATGACAGTTAGATGACAGTCGGATGACACGGAACGACGGTCCGTCAACTCCCTGGAGGCCGACCCGGTTTCACGCACACGGCTCGGCGAAACCGTTCACGGCCCTCAACTCCGGTGTTCCGCACCGCAGTTACCGAAGGAATGCGTCAACTCCGGAAGCGCGCGTTCAAAAGGCGGCCAGAAACCCCGGGAACGCCGTCCGCGTCTTGACGTCCACAGGACCGCTGCGCCACATTGAAGTCCGGCATCCGGCGCTTCGGGGGGCAAAGTCGCCAATGCAGGCCATACGCATCAAGACATCTTCATCCGACACCGCCGAGCGGTCGCGGAAAGGTCCGGGGAGGGACCTCCCGCCGCTGCTCGCGGGTGCCGCGACCGTGGTCGGGGGCGTCGGCGCGCTTCTGGCGCTCGCCGACGTGGACTCACCCCTGCGCGGCCCGTTCACCCTGTTCTTCCTGCTCGCGGCGCCGTCGGCCGCCATCGGGGCCGCGCTGCGCGGGCTGGAACCCTTCGGACGCGTCCTCGCGTCCCTCGCCGGCGCGGTCACCCTGGACATGCTGGTGGCCCAGGGCATGATCGCCGTCCACCAGTGGTCGGTTCCCGGCGGGATCGTGACGGTGGCCGCGCTCAGTTCGCTGATTCTCCTGCTGGCGTCGGTGCGCCGGCGGCGCGACCGCAGGACAGGCGGACGAACGCCCTGACGACCAGGGCCGAAAAGCCAAGGATTCCCCGAGGACGCGGCACTTCCGCGCGCCCGAGGGGTGGGTGGTGACACCCGGCCGGAGCCGTTCGAGCCGGCCCGCGGGACCCTCAAACGGATGGGAGAAATCCGTTCGAGGCGTTGAGTAACGGTCAAACCAACAAAAACGTGAGGCCTCGTTCCAGGCCTTGCCATACAGACTCAATCGTCAATACCGTCGTACATCTCACCCGCATCGGTCCATCATCAGCGGCTCTAGGGGAGGGCTCAAGGACCGCGATGGTTGCCGGAGCGGGGCGCGGTTGGGGGGTGCCGTACTCGGTGGCCAGACCTGTGCCGAGTCGTGCCGCGCGACCGGCTCCTCTTTTCGGAGCCGGCCAGCTTTGCCAGCTCACCCGGCATGCACGGAGATCCATTTCAGCGTGCCGTCAGTGAGAACCCCCCTTTCGAACCGGACAAAGAGCCGGACCGCCCAGGGGCGGGCGGTCCACCGGACGAGAGGGACCAGACTCATGAGCTCAGTCCTGCGCCCAGCCATCTCGGGCGATGATCCGTCAGTGGCCGCCACATACCGGCCCATCTCATCTCACCTGGCCATCGCGCCACCGGTGAGTGTCGTGATTCCCGCCATGAACGAGGCGGAGAATCTCCCCTACGTCTTCAAGACCCTTCCCTCGTGGATCCACGAAGTGGTCCTGGTCGACGGCAACTCCACCGACAACACCGTCGAAGTGGCCCGCGACCTGTGGCCCGACGTCAAGGTCGTCGAGCAACGCGGAAAAGGCAAGGGCGACGCCCTGATCACCGGGTTCGAGGCGTGCACCGGCGACATCATCGTGATGGTCGACGCGGACGGCTCGGCCGACGGCCACGAGATCGTGTCGTACGTCTCCGCGCTGGTGTCCGGGGCCGACTTCGCCAAGGGCTCGCGGTTCGCGAACGGCGGCGGCACGTCCGACATGACACCGATCCGCAAGCTCGGCAACCGCGTGCTCTGCGCGACCGTCAACGCCAAGTTCGGCGCCCGCTACACCGACCTCTGCTACGGGTACAACGCGTTCTGGCGGCACTGCCTCGACAAGATCGAGCTCGACTGCACGGGCTTCGAGGTCGAGACCCTGATGAACATCCGGGTGGTCAAGGCAGGGCTCAAAGTGCAGGAGATACCGAGCCACGAGTACCTCCGCATCCACGGCACGAGCAATCTGCGCGCCGTACGCGACGGGCTGCGGGTGCTCAAGGTGATCCTCAAGGAACGCTCCAACCGGCGCGCGCTGCGCCGCACGCCGCACGCCGCCCAGCTCGACTCCGGCCGGGGAGAGGTGTCTTGAGCACGCAGGACATCTCCGTGGTGATCTGCGTCTACACCGAGGACCGCTGGGAGGACATCCTCGCGGCGGTCTCCTCGGTGCGGGCGCAGTCCCTGCCCGCCCTGGAGACGCTGCTGGTCGTGGACCACAACACCGTCCTCCTGGAGCGGCTGCGCCGGGAGCACAAGGAGACCGACGGGGTGCGGGTGCTCGCCAACGCGGGCCCCCGCGGTCTGTCCGCCGGCCGCAACACCGGGATCGCCGCCTCGCACGGGTCCGTCATCGCGTTCCTCGACGACGACGCCGTCGCCGAACGGGACTGGCTGCTGCGCTTCGCCGAGGGCTACGCCGATCCGCGGGTCATGGCCGTCGGCGGCCGTACGATGCCGATCTGGGCGTCGGGCCGCCGTCCGGCCTGGTTTCCCGAGGAGTTCGACTGGGTGGTGGGCTGCACGTACAAGGGGCTGCCACCGGGCCGCGTCCGGGTCCGCAACGTCCTCGGCGGCAACGCCTCCTTCCGGCGGACGGCGTTCGACGCGGCGGGCGGCTTCGCGACCGGCATCGGCCGCGACGGCGACAAGCGCCCGCTGGGCTGCGAGGAGACGGAGCTGTGCATCCGCCTCACCCGTGCCCGGCCGGACGCGATCCTGCTGATCGACGACCGCGCGGTCATCCATCACCGGGTGCCCGAGGCCCGCGAGCACTTCGGCTACTTCCGTACCCGCGCCTACGCCGAAGGCCTGTCCAAAGCCCTGGTCGCCCGAAGTGTCGGTGCCGACAAGGGACTTGAGTCGGAGCGGCGCTACTCGACCCGGGTACTGCCGGCCGGCGTGCTGCGCGGACTGCGGGACGCCGCCCTGGCCCGGCCCGGCGGCGCGGGCCGCGCGGGCGCGATCGTCGCCGGGGTGCTGACGGCGGCCGGGGGGTACGTACTCGGGAGCATCCGGGCCCGCCGGAGCGGGGCCACGTTCTCCGTGGTCTCCGTCACGGCGGTCGAGGGGGCGGCGGACGACGAGGGGGCGGCGGCATGAGCGAACCGGTACCGATCCTGATGTACCACTCGATCGCACGCTCGCCGAGCGACGCGACCCGGGCACTGTCCGTCTCCCCCGAGGCGTTCGCCGAGCAGATGGCACTGCTCGACGACCGCGGGTTCACACCTCTCGACACCGCCCGGCTGGCGTCGAGTTGGCGCTCGGGCGGCCCGCTGCCCGCGCGCCCCGTCCTGATCACCTTCGACGACGGCTACGCGGGCGTGCACCTGCACGGACTGCCCGCCCTCGCCAAGTACGGCTTCGCGTCCACCCTGTTCGTCTCGACGGGGTGGATCAGGGGCGCGTACGACACCGGGGGCGGCCTCGACGCCATGCTCGGCTGGGACCAGGTGCGCAGACTCGCGGGCGAGCAGATGGAGATCGGCGGGCACAGCCACACCCATCCGCAGCTCGACCAGATCGCGGACGACGCGCTCTGGTTCGAGCTGCTGCGCTGCAAGGAGATCATCGCCGACCAACTGGGCGCCCGCCCGGTGTCGTTCGCGTACCCGTACGGCTACTCCAGCCCACGGGTGCGCCGTACGGTGCGCGAGGCCGGGTTCGCCCAGTCGCTCGCCGTCGGCAACGGTCTCGCACACCGCCGTCAGGGCCCCTACGCCCTGCAGCGCGTCACCGTGCGTCGCACGACCGGTATCGAGGAGTTCGAGCGGCTGGTCGAGGGCCGCGCGATCACCCGTACCTTCGCCCGGGACCGCGCCCTCACCAAGGGGTACGCCATGGTCCGAAGAGCACGACAGGTCCGCCGGAAGGCCATCCGTTCCCGTGTCTGACACGACCACCACGACCCAGGCTTCCACGCCCACGACCGAGGCACCCGAGCAGCGGCCGGGCCGCCGCCTCCGGCTGCCCGGCCGGGGCGGCAAGGGGGCCGACGGGGGAAGCCAGCTGTTCCGGAACGCCTACGCCCTGATGCTCAACACCGGGATCTCCGCGGTGCTCGGGCTCGGGTACTGGCTGCTCGCCGCCCGCTACTACACCGACGCGGCGGTCGGTCAGGGCTCCGCCGCGATCGCCGCGATGAAGCTCCTCGCCGGTGTGACCGCGGTGACGCTGACGGGTGCGCTCGCCCGCTTCATCCCGGTCGCGGGGCGGGCCACCGGACGGCTCATCTTCCGTACGTACGCGGGTAGTTCGGTGGTCGTGGCGGTGGCCGCCGGGATCTTCCTGCTCACCCTGAACGCCTGGGGGCCCTCGTACCGCTTCCTGCACGGCACGCTCCACGGGCTCGGGTTCGTCATCGCGGTCGTCGCCTGGTCGCTGCTGACACTCCAGGACGGCGTGCTGACAGGGCTGCGCAGCGCGCTGTGGGTGCCGGTGGGCAACACCGTGTTCTCCGCGGTGAAGCTGGTGCTGCTGGTCGGACTCGCCGCCGCGATCCCCACGTCGGGCGTCTTCGTCTCCTGGGTGGCCGCCATCGCCCTGTCGGTGGTGCCGCTCGGGCTGCTGGTGTTCCGGCGGCTCGTCCCCCGGCACATGAAAGCGACGAAGGAGCACGCGAAACCGCCGTCGCTCAAGGAGATCGGCCGCTTCCTCGCCGGTGACTACACCGGCTCCCTGTTCTCGCTCGCCGTCGTCTATCTCGTCCCGGTGATCGTGGCCTCGCAGGTGAGCTCCGCCGACAACGCGTACTTCTACATCACCACGACCATAGGCGGCACGGTCAACCTGCTCGCCATCAACATGGGCGCCTCGCTGACCGTCGAGGGCTCGCACGACCCGGCACGGCTGGCCGCCAACACCCGGGCCGCGCTCAAACGCATGGCCCGGATCATGCTGCCGGTGTGCGGACTGCTCTTCCTCGGCGCCCCGTTCATCCTGCACGTGTTCGGCGACGGCTACGCGCACGCGGCGACACCACTGCTGCGTCTGTTCGCCGTCGGCGCGCTGCTGCGGGTGGTCATGGAGACGTACTTCGCCGTTCTGCGCGCCCAGAGCCGGACCTCCGGACTCGCCTATCTCCAGGGCCTGTTGTGCGTGCTCGTGCTCGGCCTCACGGTGTTCCTGCTGCCCCGGATGGGCCTGACCGGCGCGGGTGTCGCCGAGATCTCCAGCCTCACGGTGATCGTGACGATCGCCGCGCCCAGGCTGTTCAGGATCGTCCGCACCGCCCCGCCCGCCGAGCGGCCCGAGGACGCGGCGCCGGACGGGGACCTCGCGGACCTGGGAGCGCCCGAGGTCGCCACCGCGGGCCCGCGCGAGCCGAAGCGCGGCCCAGGATGGGCCCTCGACTCCGACACCCTCGCCCTCGGCGTCCACGTCGACTTCGACCACCAGGAACGCAGACCCGACGTACGGCCTGGACCGGGCACCCCGCCGAGCGGGACACCCGCGGCGCGGCGTCCGACGTGGGCGCTGCGGCAGCCGTCCGTGGGCCTGCCGGTCGAGGCCCGCGAGCCGGGCTCGGAGGCGTCGCTCGGACCGTCGGAGACACCGGAGGCCGACGGCCCGTTCGAGACGCGGGACCCCGGGAGCGCTGCACACGGGACGCGGAACACGCCGAGCGGTTCACCCGCCGAGGCCCGACCCGCCGCGGAGGCCCGGTCGGCCGCGGAAGCCCGGTCGGCCGCCGACGCACAGCCGTCGGGTGTCGGCCGTGCGTCGGCGACGGACGGCCGGCAGGGGCCGGGCGACCCGCCGCCGTCCTGGCGGCGACGCGTCCTGCACCCGTCGAAGCCCGGCGTCGTCCTCGGCTGTCTCCTGTTCTCCGCGCTGCTCCTCTACTGGGTGCCCGCGCTGAGCCTCAACGACGGTTCCCTGGCCCGCATGGGCGGCCTCGGCCTGATCTCCGTGCTCCCGCTGCCCACCCTCGTCGGCGCGGCTCTGCTGGTCACGGTCTTCGCCTCGCTGCTCTGGATGAACAGCGAGCACCGGGGTCTGCTGCTGGTCACCCTGCTCGCCACGGTCGTGTCCCTGCACGCGCTGCCGGCCGTCATCGAGACCGAGCCACGGTTCGCGACCGCCTGGCAGCACCTCGGGTTCCTGGACTACATCGACCGCACAGGGTCCGCCGTACCGGACCTGGACGCCCGCTGGAGCTGGCCCGGTTTCTTCGCCGCCGCCGCGTTCGTCGCGAAGGCGTGCGGGGTCACCGACCTCACCGAGGTCATCCGCTGGTGGCCGCTCACCATCCAGCTCCTCTATCTGGCCCCGATGTTCCTGCTCGTGCGCTCGATGCGGGCGAGCTGGCGCGCCAAGTGGACGGGCATCTGGTTCTTCACTCTCTGCGGCTGGGTCGGCCAGGACTACTTCTCCCCGCAGGGCTTCACGTATCTGCTGTACCTGATGTTCGTGGCGATCCTGCTGGTGTGGTTCCGGGCGCCGCGGGTGCTGTGGGCGGCCCGGCGGCCTGGCGAGGCGGAGGTCGAGCCTGCGGACCGCCGGCAGCGGGCCGTGCTGCTCATGATCCTGATCGGGCTGTTCGCGGCCACCGTCCCGGCGCACCAGCTCACCCCGTTCGTGATGCTGGGCGTCCTCGCTGTCCTCGTCCTCGTCGGCCGCTCCGAACTGCGCGGTCTGCCCATCCTGTTCGCCGTCCTGGTCGCCGCCTGGGTCGGCTTCATGGCCGAGCCGTACTGGTCGGGCCACTTCAACGAGCTGTTCGGCGGGGTCGGCGGCGTCGGCAGCAATGTGTCGACGTCGGTCTCCGGCCGTATCCAGGGCGGCAGTTCGACCCACAAGCTCGTGCTCTACACCCGGGTGCTGCTCGCCGGCTCCCTGATGGTCTTCGCCTGCTGGGGCTGGTGGCGGCGGCGCGAGCACAAGTACCGCGAGCGCTCGCTGCTCGTGCTGACCTTCGTCCCGTTCCTCGGCTTCGGCATGCAGTCGTACGGCGGCGAAATGGCCCTGCGCGTCTTCATGTTCGCCGTCCCGGGCGCCGCCCTGCTCGCCGGACTCGCCCTGTTCCCGCGTACCGGAGCCACCGCGAAGGAGCGCGACGAGGACCGGGCGAGCCTCGCCCCGATCGCCGCCCTGATGGCGGGCCTCCTCCTCATGGGCGGCTTCCTGGTGGCCCGTTGGGGAAACGAGGCGTTCGAGCGGATCAGGCCGGGTGAGGTCACGGCCATGAACTACGTGTACGCGCACGACGATCCGACGGTCCGGCTGCTGTGGATGAGCAACGACACCGCCGACAACGTGACACCCGCGATGCCGTGGGGCGCCAAGGACATGGAGAAGGTGCAGTACGTGCCCACCCTCGCGCCCGTCGACCCGGTCCTGGTGTCCGGTCTGGTCAAGGCGCTCAAGGACGCGGGCCCGAACTCGTATCTGATGATCAACCGCAGCCAGGTGGTCTACCTCGAGATGGACGTGGGCTATTCGACGGCCTGGGAGTCGAGGCTGATCACCAACCTCGACGGCCGGCCGGAGCTGAAGAAGGTCCTGGTCAACGAAGACGTCACGATGTACACGCTGCGCGAGCAGCCCGCGGGCAGGGTCCCGCGGGCCGATCCCGGTCCGATCGGACCGCAGGTGACCTGGACACCGTGGTCGGTCGTCGGCGGCCTCGCGGCCGTCGCCCTCATCGTGCTGCTGACGGCACGGGAGATCGTCCGGATCGCGGTGCGGCCCGGCATACGGCAGTTGCAGTGGCTGCAGAGCAGCTTCTGGTTCTCGCTGCCCCTGCTGGCGGTCCTGCTGGCCTCACTGGTGCAGCGGTTCCTGACGATGAAGTGACGGACGGACCGCACGGCGGCCAACGAGCCGTGCGTACGGGGTGATGCGGCTCAACGGGACTACCGGCTGAGCCACTTCACCCCGTACGCGGCCATCTCGAAGCGTTTCCCGTCGACCTTCGCGCTGATCGGCCGGTCCAGGGTGTTGACCACGAGGACGGTCCTCTCTGAGGCGAGGACCCGCACGTTGGGCACGTCGTCCGCGGCGACGGACACCTTCTCGTACGCCGTCCCCGGCGGGAACGCCCTGCCGAAGCGGGAGACCAGGTCGTACATGGGGAGTTCCCTCCCCCCGCCGGCGGTGTCGGTCGGCGTCCACAGGCAGCCGGCGCAGCCGGAGCCCTTCTCCTTCTCCGGGTTCCAGTAGAAGCCGGAGGAGGCACCGCCCCTGACCATCGCGATCAGGCCGCTCGCCTGGACGGCGACCCGGTGGGTCTCGGACCAGCCCTTGCGCTCGTCGTTGCCGTCGGCCGGTTCGACGTAGTACTCGGCCCACCACAGCGGCAGTCCGTGCGTCCGCTCGCGCACCCACTTGCCGACGGCCGTGAGCTTGTCGGTGGCCGCGAACTCATCGGGCAGCGTGTCGTCGTCGTTGGTGTAGCTGGAGCCGTCCACGACCACGAAGTCGGCGCCCGCCTTGTGCTCGTTCCAGTAGTCGAAGGCGTCCAGGACCCGCTGGTCCATGGCGCCCCAGGTGCCCCGCACGGTCGGGGACGCGTCCTGGGTCTGACGTGGGTCGAAGCTGTCCATGACCAGGTAGGGGCCGCCCACCATGATGTCCTTGTCCACCTTCTTCAGCGCCTTGTAGACCAGGTTGTAGAGCTGGGTGTAACCCTCGTAGTCCCAACGGCCCTTGCTGTCGTTCCAGAAGCCCTTGAACTCGTTCCAGACGATGAAGTGCCGTACGTCGGGATAGCGTCTGGCGACGGTCGCGGCGAGCGCGGCGAAGTCCGCGAAGTGGGACGGTTCCGGGGCCGTCTCCAGGGACGACTGGCTCCAGTTCGTCTTGTCGGCGCCGGACTTGCCGCCCTTCATCCAGTCCGGTGAGCAGCACAGCGTGACGGTCGGGGTGCCGCCGGACCTGCGGACGAAGTCGATGCGGCTGTCCATCTCGGTGAAGTCGTAACGCCCCTTGGACGGCTCGGGGTTGCCCGCGCCCCAGCCCATGATGTGCTGGTTCTGCGGCAGCGACACCTGGTCCTTGCCGAGCAGTCCCTCGACCCGCTCGGTGGCGGTCGCGCTGCCCTCGTCGGCGCTGAACTGGGTGTGGGTGAAGCCCCAGCCCACCTCCGGCCGCGGCGTCTGGGGCGGAGTGAGGGGTGTGCCGTGCACCTTGTCTCCGTCGCGGGTCGTGCCCGCGGTGCTCCCGCCGTCCCCCGGCAGGGTGTTGATCAAGGTCACCACCAGGGCCAGCACGGCCGCACCCACGCCGATCAGCGCGATGAGGCGCCACCGGCCCGCCCCCGAATTCCACCCATGACGTCCCATCATGGGCCACAGTAACGGGGGTGATCCGGCGCGGACAGATCTCTTCACACCACAGCCCTGTAACAGGACGGAGGGGATACACCGGAAGAGCGGGACGCGCGCGACACACGCGACGCACCGCGGAAACCGGGTGCACGGGGCGCCCTTGTGACAGATCATGGCGACATGTCTGCGAACCCACACGACGCTCTGCCGATCAGGCTCAACGTCGACGACAGCGACTCGCCGTCGGATGTCGTCGACGCGCTGTTCCTCGGTCGCTTCGCGACGGGCGAGCAGCCGCACTCGCACGCGGCGAACATCGACCGCGTACGGTCCGGGGCCACGCTGCTCCCACCGGGCGCCCGGGTGCTGCGCTCCGCGCGCGACGACGACCGCAGCGCCACCCTCGCCGAGGGCGACGGCTGGACCCTGCTGGTGTCCCGCTGGAACCGGGGTGCCGACGTCACGGTGACCGCGACCAGCGTCGAGCTGGCCGAGAAGGTGCTGAAGCAGGCCACGGACGGCGCGGTGGACGAGCCGGAACCGCAGCCGGAGAACGTGACGATGGGCTTCTGGTACGTGTCGCCGCGCCGGGGCCCGCACCGCACGACCCGGCAGATCTCGGCGGGGACGTGGGAGGAGGTCCGCGCCAACTACACGGCACCGGTGGCCGACGCCATGGACCGTCTGATGAAGACCACCCCGGAGGACATCGCGGGCCGGCTGCTGCTGCTCCACGGTCCGCCCGGCACCGGCAAGACCTCCGCCCTGCGCACGCTGGCCCGTTCCTGGCGCGACTGGTGCCAGGTGGACTGCGTGCTGGACCCCGAGCGGCTCTTCTCCGACGTCGGCTATCTGATGGACATCGCGATCGGCGAGGAGGACGGCACCGGCAAGGGGCGCTGGCGGCTCCTGCTCCTGGAGGACTGCGACGAGCTGATCCGCGGCGAGGCGAAGCACACCGCGGGCCAGGCGCTCTCACGGCTGCTCAACCTCACCGACGGACTGCTCGGCCAGGGCCGCAACGTCCTCGTGGGCGTCACGACGAACGAGGACCTGGAGCGCCTCCACCCGGCCGTCGTGCGTCCCGGCCGCTGCCTCGCCCGGATCGAGGTCGGGCCGCTGACCCGCCGCGAGGCGGTGGGCTGGCTGGGCACCGAGGAAGGCGTCTCCCGCGAGGGCGCGACCCTCGCGGAGCTGTACGCGCTGCGCCGCGGCACGACCCCGACGTCGGTACCGGACCAGCGGGAGGGCGCGGACGCGGGGTTGTACCTGTAGGGGCCTGGCTGGGGCTGGGATTCGGTCCCGGGCTGGGGTTCGCGGTGAAGCCGGACTCGGGCCCGAGCTCGGGCGGGGCTGAGCTCGGGCGGGGCTGAGCTCGGGCGGGGCTGGGTCCAGGGCTGGAGCTCAGGGGCGTGGCTTGGGCTCGGGCCGGAGCTGAGGGCCGGAAGTTCGGCCTGGCTCGGGCTGGGGTCGAGGCCGGAGCCAGGACCGCCCCGCAGGCCGGGCGCGGCTGTGGCTGGCGGTCAGGCGCCGTCCTCGTACGCTGCCCTCAGTGCGTCTCGTACGGCGTCCAGGGCGGCCTTCTCGGTCAGGCCGAGCCGTCGCACGCGCTCGGCATAGGCCTGTGCGGCCGACGCGGCCTCGCGTGACGCGGCGTCTTCGGCAGCGGCCACGAACGTACCGTTGCGGCCCCGCGTCTCGATCACCCCGTCCGCCTCGAGGGCCCGGTAGGCCTTGGCGACGGTGTTGGCCGCGAGGCCGAGCGACTCGGCCAGCCCCCGTACCGTGGGCAGCTTGTAGCCGACCGGCAGCGCGCCGGACCGGGCCTGCTCGGAAATCTGGGCGCGCACCTGCTCGTACGGCGCGGCCCCCTCTGCGATGCGGATCTTCAGGGTCACGCGGCGATTGTCCCGTACCCGCGGAAAGCGGTCCTCCCGTACCCGCCGGAAAATGAGAGGCATCCGCACGCGGCCCCCGCGTAGCGTGCGATGCCATGACCGTGATCGTCCGCGAACTGCGGCGCGGGGACCCGGCACACGCCGAGGGCTTCGCCCGCATCCGTCACCAGGCTCTCCCGTTCATGCTCTTCACCGCCGAGTCCGTCGCCTACGACCTGGAGCGGGCCCATCCCGACTCCCACTACCGGCCGTTGCCGGCCGAGGAGGACGGCGAGCTGATCGGCACCGCGCGGGTGGGCCTCGTGTACGACAGCCCCGAGCCCGGCCAGGCGGACGTCAACATCTATGTGCACCCGGAACGGACGGGACGCGGCGCGGGTTCGCTGCTGGCCCGCACCGCCGAGGAGCGGTTCGCCGCCCTGGGCGCGACCAGACTGCACGCCTGGGTGAAGGACACACCCGCGGACCGCGCCTTCGCCGAGAAGCGGGGCTATCGCGCGGCCCGCTCCGCGCACTTCCTGCACCTCGATCTGGCGAGCGGCACCCTGCCACCGCTCCAACCCCCGCCCTCCGGAGTGGAGTTGCGCACCGGAGCGGACTTCGCGGACGATCCTCGGCCGCTGTTCACGCTGGACGCGAAGACGCTCCTCGACGAACCGGGTGACATCGACCGCGAGTTCACTGACTACGAGGCCTGGCTGACGGAGACCTGGCGCCACCCGCTGCTGAGCCATGAGCTCACCTCCGTCGCGCTGGTCGACGGCCGCACGGCGGCGTTCAGCGCGGCCCGCACCGACGGCGGCACCCGCTACGCCACCGTCATGACGGGCGCCGACCGCGCCTTCCGGGGCCGGGGTCTCGCCAAACTCGCCAAGAACCACTCCCTGCACCGGGCCCGCGCGGCCGGGCTCACGGACGCGTTCACGGGCAACGACGCGGGCAACGGGCCGATGCTGGCGATCAACAAATGGTTCGGATACGAAATCTGCGCAACGGAGGTGAAGTATGTCCGTGACCTCGGCTGACAGGCCTGGCTCGTTGGAGATCGTACTCGTCAAGGCAGGCCGTACGAAGATCAGTTACCCGGCCGAACTGCTCGCCGACGACGGCACCCGGGTGGTCGTGCGCGCACCGTGGTCCGGCGACACCGTCCGCGACTTCGGCTTCGTACGGTTCGAGGAGGGCGATGTCTTCACCGAGTACTACTGGCGGGACCGCTGGTACGCGGTGAAGGAGGTCCGGGACGCCTCGGGCGTACGCAAGGGCTGGTACTGCGACATCACCCGCCCGGCCACCGTCTCCGGAGGCCGGCTGGTCGTCGAGGATCTCGACCTGGACCTGTGGCTCTCGGCCGACGGCACGGACGTACGGCGCCTGGACGAGGACGAGTTCGCGGACAGCGGCCTCGCGGCCACCGACCCGGCTGCCGCGGCCGCCGCCGAGAAAGCCCTGGACGACCTCGAACGCCTGGCCCGCGAGGGCGGCTTCGAAGCACTGCTGGCTTAGGTGCCGGCGCGACGGGCGACGTAGGCGTGTGGTGCCGCACGGGCGGCGTTCGACCCCGGCGGCACCACGGACGGCGCAGGTGCGTGCCGCACAGGTGCGGGCGGCGCCGACGCGCGGTGCCGCCCGCTCGGAGGGCACGCTCAAAGCTCGTCCTCCGAGCGCCCGCTCAGAGGACGGGCACCCCTCAGAAGGCGCACCGGTCAGAGGGCGCGCCGATCAGAAGCAGGCCACCACGGCGTACCGCTCGTCGTCGACCTCCCGTCCCCACAGCCGCGCGTCGGCCGACAGCGGCTCCACGCGCAGGCCGGCGGGGTCGGGCACCAGAGGCCGGAGCAGGGTGGCCATCCGCTCGGCGGGTATGCCGACCGGGCTCAGGGTCCCCCAGACGCCCTCGACGAGCACCAGCCGCCCTCCCGGGCGCAGAAGTCCGCGCCAGTGCCGCAGCACGCGCTCGGGATCGGGCAGCGTCCACAGCACATGGCGGCTGAGCAGGACGTCGAAGCGCTGCTCGCCGACGGGTGGTGCCACCGCGTCACCGACGAGGAACACCGCGTCGCGTCCGGCCAGCTTGGCGCGGGCGAGGTCGATCATGCGCGGCGAGAGGTCGACCCCGGTGACCCGGTGGCCCCGCTCGGACGCGATGAGTGACAGGCTGCCGGTGCCGCAGCCCGCGTCGAGCACATCGCCGGCCCGCTCGGGCAGCCAGTCCCGCAGCCGGTCCGCCCAGGCACCGCGGACCACGGGGTCGAGCAGGCCGTGGTCGGGTTCCTCGTCGAAGGTGCCGGACTCCGCGTCCCAGTCGACGCCCGCCCCCGGATTCGTGCCACTGTTACTCACCATGCGCTCCAGAGTGACACCCGCCACTGCCAGTCGACGGGTGACCGCCTTGGGCAGCCGATGGGTGCCCACCACGGACAGCCGAAGGGTGACCGCCGCCACAGACAGATCGCGACCGATGAGGAACTCTCCCCGAAAGGGTCTACCTCCGTACAACCGCGGAATCCGGTAGACGCCAAGGAGGCAGCCATGCGCCGTGTGACCGTGCAGAAGCCCCTGAGGAAGTCGGACTCCCGCCGCGTACGGGAGGAGCCCGACGAGCGCCCCGCCGAGCGCCCGGAGGTCCGGAAGGACATCGCGCGCACCTGGTGGCCGGACGGCTGAGCCGCGGCCCGCGCGGCTCGCGGTGAACGCCGTCAGGCCAGCCGCTTGCGGTAGTGGATCCGGTCGTACGGCCCGTCCGAACGCCGCTCGGTCACCTCGTATCCGTGCTTCGGGTAGATCTTCTGGTTCTCCCACATCATCGCGTTCGTGCAGAGCCTGATCTCGTCCAGCCCGAGCGCACGCGCGTGTGCGTCCACGAAACGCAGCAGCCGTCCCCCGATGCCCCGGCCATGGGCATCGGGTCGGACCGCGATGGTGTCGAGGTACAGATGGTCCGCGCGCTCCTCGACGACCACGAGCCCCGTCACCGGCTCCCCCGTGACGAACACCCGCTCCGCCGCCACGTTCGCCGCGTGGTCCGCTTCCATGGGCATCGGAACGAGCCCGATGCGCTCGACGTACGGCTGGAACGCGGCGTCGATCACGGCCTTCACGACGGGCACGTCGGCAACCACGGCGGCCCTCACTCCGAACCCCTCGGGCGTCTCCCCGAACTCCTCGGACGTCTCGTTCATGTCCCGCACGCTACCTACCTGATCGCAGTCTCAGCACTCCCTTAACGGCGCCATAAGGATCACCGTCACCCGTCTCCAGCAGGCGATTCCACGGTTCCTTGGGGCTAGTTTTCTGATCGCCCCCCACGGGATCCCCCACGGAACACCGTGCGGGGCTCACCCCACGCACCAGGACCGTTCGAGGAGTTCCCCCATGTCCGCACGCCGCAAGGCCGCCGGCGTCGCCGTCCTCGGTATCGCCCCGCTCGCCCTGTCCGCGCTGGCCGCCGCGCCGGCCTCGGCGCACGGCTCGATGGGGGACCCGGTGAGCCGGGTGTCCCAGTGCTACGCGGAGGGTCCGGAGAATCCCAGGTCGGATGCCTGTGGGGCGGCCGTCGCGGCGGGCGGCACCCAGGCGCTCTACGACTGGAACGGCATCCGCATCGGCGACGCGAACGGACGGCACCAGGAGCTGATCCCGGACGGCAAGCTGTGCAGCGCCGGCGACGCCGAGTTCAAGGGACTCGACCTGGCGCGCTCCGACTGGCCGGCGACGAGTGTGAGCAGCGGCTCGTACACCTTCAAGTACCGGGTGACCGCACCGCACAAGGGCACGTTCAAGGTCTACATCACGAAGACGGGCTACGACCCGTCGAAGCCGCTGGCCTGGGGCGATCTGGACCTGACTCACCCGGTCGCGACGGTCACCGACCCGGCGGCCTCGGGCGGCTTCTACACGTTCTCCGGCACCCTTCCGGAGCGCTCCGGCAAGCAGCTCCTGTACGCGGTCTGGCAGCGCTCGGACAGCCCGGAGGCCTTCTACTCGTGCTCCGATGTCGCCTTCGGCGGCAGCGGCAGCGGCGGCAGCAGCAAGGGCGCGGGCGGCGGCGCGGCTCCCGCGCCGAGCGCCTCCGCTCCGTCCGACAAACAGATCGAGGACGGCAGCGACAAGTCGACCGTGGAGCACCACGGCCACGGTGACAGCGACGCCGGTACGTCGGCGGAGCCGACGGCGAGCGCGGACACCGCCGGGGCCGCCGAGGACACCAAGACGACGACGGACAGCAAGACGGCCGAGGACGCGCAGGCCACCGCGGACTCCGCGAACTCCACGGGGAACCTGCCGGAGGCCACCGGTTCCTCCCAGAACCTCGCCGAGACCGGTGGCGACTCCTCCACCTCGTACGTCGCGATCGGCGGTGCCGCCGCCCTCGCGCTCGGGGCCGCGGCGCTGTTCGCCTCGGTGCGGCGGCGCGCGACGCCGGTCAGCCGGCGCCGGCGCTAGGACCGGACGACTCCCGGGGGCTGACCGGCGGCTCAGGCCGGACAGCCCCCGGCGGCGTGCTCAGCCGTCCGCGTTCCGTACGGGTTCGGAACGCGGACGGACCGACGATCACGCCGACGCGCTCGGGCGGACGGCCACGGACGGGTCGTCCGCCGAGCCGGTCAGCTGAACGCGGACGCGCAGGTGGTGGCGGAGGCGTGTGCCGGGTCGAGCGCGTTCGCCACCTCGTGGTACGCGATCCGGTCGAAGATCCCGATGGCCACGTGCTCGGAGAGGTCGAGCACGCACAGGTTCTGCAACAGGACGTTGTGGACGTCGGATCCGCTCAGGAACTCCGACTCGTACGGCGTGACCACCTCGTCGTACTTGGTGGCGATGACCGTGTAGTGGACGCCGGGGACGGTGTCACCGCCCGCGTTGAGCTTGGTCAGGAACGCGGAGCCGGCGATCTGGTCCGCGAGTCCCGGAGTCGCCGTGGACAGCAGGTCCCCGGCACCCGGGAAATACGGGAGCAGGTTGGTGAGTCCGTTGAGGTTCGTGCCGTGGTTGTCGGGGGCGATACCGACGAGGGCGTTCACCTTGGCGGCCCCTCCGAGGAACTTGAGGTAGTAGCGGGGCATCATGCCGCCCTGCGAGTGGCCCACGAGGTCGACCTTGGCGGCGCCGGTCGCGGCGAGCACCTTGTCGACGAAGACCTGGAGCTGCGCGGCCGACTGGTCGATGGGGCCGAGGCCGTTGAAGAGGGGGACGCCGGGCAGCTGCCCGTAGTCGAGGGAGAAGACGCAGTACCCGCGGCTGGTCAGATAGGGCGCGAGGGCCAGCCAGTTGTCGACGGAGTTCCCGAAGGTGCCGTGGACGAGGACGACGGGGCGGGGATGCGCGGCGGACGGCTTGCAGGAGTAGTCGTTCCAGCCGCTGCTGGGGGCGGCGGCGGAATCAGCGTGTGCTGTGGCGGCGGGGATGACCGCGACCGTGGCGGTGAGGAGCAGCGCGGCCAGGGGTCTGAGCACTCGCTTCCAGGGCAGCATCGGGTGATCTCCTTGCGGCTCAAGGGAGTTGTGGGGGTGTACGCCCTGTGATCCGGATCACGAGGATGCTGTTCACTCGTCAAGTTACGGTCGAGTAGCAGAAGTGTGAAGTTACGCGTCAGTAAAAACTTCCAGTGATAACCGGAGCGACCGGCCTGGTGGACCGACCGTTACCAGGCGGGCCTGATGGGACCGTAGGGCGCGATGCTCAGCAAACGCGTATACAACGCGCGCATTTCACCCTCTCCCAGCACTTCGGCCCACACCCGCACGGCATCCGCCGCGGCCTCTTCCGCCGCCCGGGTGCACGCCCACCCCAGCTCGGTCAGCACGACGAGCCTGGCCCGCGCGTCGTCGGGGTGCGGCCGCCGCTCGACATACCCCTTGCGGACGAGCTCCTCGACGAGCTGACTGGCGGCCTGCTTGGTGACCCCGAGGTGGGCGGCGAGGTCGGTGACCGTCGCCCCGTCCGGTGCGAGCCGTGTGAAGGCGAAGCCGTGCGCGGGCCGCAGCCCCTCGAATCCGCGGGCGATCACACCCTCGTGGATACGTTGCGTCAGCTCGCCGGCGATGGCGAGCAGGGCGGCGGACAGGGCCATGGCCTCGGAGTTCTGCACGCACGCATTGAAACACCCTTGACGATTTGGTCAAGCTACTTGACTATATTACCGAACCCTTTGGTCAAGCCGCTTGACCAAATACCATCGACCCAGGAGGCACCCGTGCCCGTCGTCCGCTCACCCCAAGCCGTCGTCCACGAGATCCACGGCGCCCGTTTCGTCTCGTACGCCACTCCGCGCAGCGGCAGCGAGGAGCTGTGCGCCTGGCGCGCGGAGATTCCCGCGGGGCATCAGGCCCCCGTGCACACCGTCGACCGCGAGGAGATCTTTCTTCTCCTGTCCGGCGAGCTGCTGGTCACGCTCGACGGTCGCACCGAGCGGATCACCGCGGGCGACACCGTGATCATCACGCCGGGCGCGACCCTCGGCATCGAGAACCCGACCCAGGAGACCGCGCTCTCCTGGGTCACCACCTCCATCGGCCTGCGGGCGGAACTGGCCGACGGCTCGGTCCTCACACCGCCCTGGGCCAACTAGGGCTGCCCGGAGGGGCGATACGGGTCCGGCGGGAAGGCGGGGCGGGAGACCGCCTTCCCGGCAGAGCCGCCGGCCCCCGTACGGGCGTCACGCGGTCAGTGTCCCCGGGCCGATCACATGGGGGCCGGACTTCGCCCGCGCCCGGTCCACGACCTCCTCGATGCGGCGGACCCTCTCGTCGACGGGGTCGAAGGTGAGCCGGCGGGAGGCCTGAGCCGCGGGGGCCAGGCCCTCGGCGCGCAGGGCGATCACACGGACCCGGGCGCGCTGGAGGCCGAGCGCCTCGTACATGCGGTACGCGGTACTGGTCAGCGTCGAGGAGTGGGCGGCCGGTTCCTCGAGGGTGTGGCTGCGGGTGGCCGCGGAGCGGTCGGCGTAGCGCACGGCGAGGGGCAGCGTGCGGCAGACCTTCTCCAGCGCGCGCAGCCGGGTGCCGAGCTCCTCGGTCCCGGAGAACAGGGCCTGGCGGTGCCGGGAGGGGTCCAACTCGTCGCGCTGGAAGGGGCGTTCCGCGGCGAGGGACCGGGAGGCGGCGTTCGGCACGACCCGGCTCCGGTCGAGGCCGGACGACTTCTCGTGCAGTTCACGGCCGGCCCGGACACCGGTGAGGCGCTGGAGCGCGGACAGGGGCGCGGCCGCGACCTTGCCGATGGTGTCGAGGTCGTACTCGCACAGGGTGCGGGCGGTGGCGCCGCCGACACCGGGCAGCGCGGCGACGGGCCGGTCGGCGAGGAACTCCGTGGCGGCGTCCGGCTCTTGGGGCACCACCCGGGTCACCCCGGGTGCGGCGTCCCGCAGCGCCATCCGCGCGAGCATCGGTCCGGGCCCGGCGGTGATGAAGTACGGCTGCCCGCCCTTGACCACGTTGAAGCCGAGCGAACAGCGCCCGCCGGAACCGCCGATGGCGTCACCACCGGCGACGAAGGTCTTGAACTCCCCCTTCGTGCGCTGGAGTTCCGCCTTGTCGCCGAGACCGCCGACGACCTTGGTGAGCTCGGCCCACTCGGTCTCGGAGGCCGTGCGGTCGGCGGTGACGACGACCTTGTTCGCCTCCGGGTCGGTCGCCCAGGACGTACCCGGGATGGCCGCGTCCTTCTTGAGCGTGGTGCGGGCGCCCGTCAGCTCGGCGAGGGAGTTCTCGACGATCCCGGCCCTGGCGCCGGCCGCCGTGACGGTGTCGGCCGCGGTCTCGTCGAGCACGTTGACGACGAGGTGGCGGGACTTCGCGTCGTAGTACGTTCCCGCCGCGTCGGCGCCCAGGTCCTTGCCGAGGGCCGAGGCGAGCTTTCAGGCCGCCGTGACGGAGAGAGCGTGCGGCGCCGAGCTCTTCGGGACCTCGCTCGCGTTCGCAGTCTGGAAGGTGACCCCGGCGGCGACCAGCGCGGTGATGCCCGCACCCGTCACGAGGGCACGCCTCCTGGTTATACGTCGGTGCTTCAACTCACGTCCTCCTGCGGGGGGGGCGGTCCGGGAGGTTGTGGGGACCTCCCGGACCGGAAGGCGTACGGACATGGGCTCCGAGCACGGCGGAAAGTCCGTACCGTCGCGTCCATGCCAGTTGCTCCTCGCCCACTCTTCCGAGACGCACAGGGAACACACGAGGTCGGCTTCAGGGCGCGCCTACGACAACAGCCTTACGTGTCCTACGCCCTGACCGTGTGTGGTCACGCCCCGTGGATCCGCACAGCAAACACCACGCACGCGTCACGCCGCCGCGGCCCGCGAGGTCTGGGCCTGTCCTGATATCGACCCTCCCTGCGGTCGATCCATGGAGGTCCCCCTGGGCGGTGGTTGCTCCCGCACCGGTTGCTCCGGCCGGCGGACTACTCCGGCTGAGAGTCGGGGGTCCGCTCGGGAACGGCGGGCCGCTGGGGACCGGGGGCACGCTCGGGCACGGCCGGCGGCTGTCCCGACTGTGCCCGTTCCAGGAAGCGCAGCAGTTCCACCGGGAAGGGCAGGACGAGTGTGGAGTTCTTCTCGGCCGCGACGGCCACCACCGTCTGCAACAGGCG
>NZ_JBVJCT010000019.1:0-176555 GCF_055588305.1 Streptomyces sp. NPDC042002
TCCCCCCCCCCCCTCCCCCCCCACCTCTCCCCCCCCCCCCCCCCCCCCCCCCCCCCCCCCCCCCCCCCCCCCCCCCCCCCCCCCCCCCCCCCGCTGCAGTTTCCGGGGAGACCTCCGGGTTTCGGCCGTTCCTGGCAAGGGCTGGAACCAGCCGCGGGATGCCGGGTCGCGGTCTCATCCGCGGCCCATCGCCGCCGTGAGCTCGATCTCGATCGCCACGCGGGCCGGGTTCGGCGACGGCATGCGCTCGTACCGCTCCGCGTAGCGCCGTACCGCCTCCGCGACGCGGGCGGGGTCCGTGGAGACCCGCGCCCGGCCCTCCAGCGTCGCCCAGCGCGGGCCGTCCACCTGGCAGACCGCCACGCGCGCCCCGTCCGCCCCCGCCGCGAGCACGTGGCCCACCTTCGCGCTGGACTTGTTGGTGATGACCCGAGCGAGACCGGCCTCGGGGTCGTATGTAACGCCGAC
Organism: Streptomyces sp. NPDC042002; assembly: GCF_055588305.1. NCBI lineage: Bacteria > Bacillati > Actinomycetota > Actinomycetes > Kitasatosporales > Streptomycetaceae > Streptomyces > Streptomyces sp. NPDC042002. Next base: position 469 of record NZ_JBVJCT010000019.1, read on the forward strand.
GGGCACCACATGCGGGCTGCCGTCGGCGCGGAGGGTGGTCAGGGTGCACAGATGGCGCTCGCGCCAGAAGCTCAGGTAGGCGGCGTCGGGCTGCCGCGGGTCCACCGGATAGGAAGCCATGAGGCCCGAATCTACGCCTTACGGGCGTCCATTTCCCTCCCCTTCCAGCCTTGAGTGGAATAGACTCAACTTTATGTACGTTGGCCGAGTCAGATCGGTCAGGAACCCCAGGAGGAGGAGAACGCGAACGTGGACGCCGAGCTGACCAACAGGAGCCGGGACGCGATCAACGCGGCGAGCAACCGCGCCGTGAAGGAGGGGCACCCGGACCTCACCCCCGCCCACCTGCTGCTCGCTCTGCTGGAGGGGCAGGACAACGAGAACATCATCGATCTGCTGGCAGTCGTGGACGCCGATCAGGCGTCCGTGCGGGCCGGCACCGAGCGCGTGCTCGCCGGTCTGCCCAGCGTGACCGGCTCCACCGTCGCGCCCCCGCAGCCCAACCGCGACGTGCTCGCCGTCATCGCCGACGCCGCCGAGCGCGCCAAGGAGCTCGGCGACGAGTTCATCTCCACCGAGCACCTGCTCGTCGGGATCGCCGCGAAGGGCGGCGCGATCGCCGACGTACTCTCCCAGCAGGGCGCCAGTGCGAGGAAGCTGCTGGACGCGTTCCAGAAGACCAGGGGAGGGCGCCGGGTGACGACCCCGGATCCCGAGGGCCAGTACAAGGCGCTCGAAAAGTTCGGTACGGACTTCACCGCCGCGGCGCGTGAGGGCAAGCTCGACCCCGTCATCGGCCGGGACCACGAGATCCGCCGGGTGGTGCAGGTCCTGTCCCGCCGCACGAAGAACAACCCCGTCCTCATCGGTGAGCCAGGCGTCGGCAAGACCGCCGTCGTCGAGGGGCTCGCCCAGCGGATCGTGAAGGGCGACGTACCCGAGTCCCTCAAGAACAAGCGGCTCGTCTCGCTGGACCTCGGCGCGATGGTCGCCGGCGCGAAGTACCGGGGCGAGTTCGAGGAGCGCCTGAAGACCGTGCTCGCGGAGATCAAGGACTCCGACGGGCAGGTCATCACCTTCATCGACGAGCTGCACACCGTCGTGGGCGCCGGCGCGGGCGGCGACTCCGCCATGGACGCCGGCAACATGCTCAAGCCCATGCTCGCCCGCGGTGAGCTGCGCATGGTCGGCGCCACCACCCTGGACGAGTACCGCGAGCGGATCGAGAAGGACCCGGCGCTGGAGCGGCGCTTCCAGCAGGTGCTGGTCGCCGAGCCGACCGTCGAGGACACCATCGCCATCCTGCGCGGTCTCAAGGGCCGCTACGAGGCCCACCACAAGGTCCAGATCGCCGACAGGGCGCTGGTGGCCGCCGCGACCCTGTCCGACCGCTACATCACCTCCCGCTTCCTTCCCGACAAGGCCATCGACCTCGTCGACGAGGCGGCCTCACGGCTGCGCATGGAGATCGACTCCTCCCCGGTCGAGATCGACGAGCTCCAGCGGGTCGTCGACCGGCTGAAGATGGAGGAGCTGGCGATCGGCAAGGAGACCGACGCCGCCAGCAGGGAGCGCCTGGACAAGCTGCGCCGCGACCTCGCCGACAAGGAGGAGGAACTGCGCGGTCTCACCGCCCGCTGGGAGAAGGAGAAGGAGTCCCTCAACCGCGTCGGTGAGCTGAAGGAGAAGCTCGACGAGCTGCGCGGCCAGGCCGAACGCGCGCAGCGCGACGGCGACTTCGACACCGCCTCCAAGCTGCTCTACGGCGAGATCCCCACCCTGGAAAGGGACTTGGAGGAAGCCTCGCAGGCCGAGGAGGAGGTCGCCAAGGGCACGATGGTCAAGGAGGAGGTCGGGCCGGACGACATCGCGGACGTCGTCGGCGCCTGGACCGGCATCCCGGCCGGCCGTCTCCTGGAGGGCGAGACGCAGAAACTCCTGCGCATGGAGGAGGAGTTGGGCCGCCGTCTGATCGGCCAGACCGAGGCCGTGGGGGCGGTGTCCGACGCCGTGCGGCGCACCCGCGCCGGCATCGCCGACCCGGACCGGCCCACCGGCTCGTTCCTCTTCCTCGGCCCGACGGGCGTCGGAAAGACCGAACTCGCCAAGGCGCTCGCCGACTTCCTCTTCGACGACGAGCGGGCGATGATCCGCATCGACATGTCGGAGTACGGAGAGAAGCACAGCGTGGCCCGGCTGGTCGGCGCGCCGCCCGGGTACATCGGCTACGAGGAGGGCGGCCAGCTCACCGAGGCCGTGCGCCGTCGCCCGTACAGCGTGATCCTGCTCGACGAGGTGGAGAAGGCGCACCCCGAGGTCTTCGACATCCTGCTCCAGGTGCTGGACGACGGGCGGCTGACGGACGGTCAGGGCCGGACGGTCGACTTCCGCAACACCATCCTGATCCTCACCTCGAACCTGGGCAGCCAGTTCCTCGGCGGGCAGAGCCTCGCCGATCCGCTGTCCTCGGAGGAGGACAGGAAGCGGCAGGTCCTGGAGGTCGTCCGCGCCTCCTTCAAGCCGGAGTTCCTGAACCGGCTGGACGACCTCGTCGTCTTCTCCGCGCTCGACCAGCGGGAGCTGGAGCGCATCGCCCGGCTCCAGATCGACCGCCTCGCGAAGCGGCTCGCCGAGCGCCGGCTCACCCTGGAGGTCACCGACGCGGCGCTGGCCTGGCTGGCCGAGGAGGGCAACGACCCGGCGTACGGAGCGCGCCCGCTGCGGCGCCTCGTCCAGACCGCCATCGGAGACCGGCTGGCCAAGGAGATCCTGGCGGGCGAGGTCAAGGACGGCGACACGGTCCGCGTGGACGCCTTCGGCGACGGCCTGATCGTGGGTCCGGCGACGGGCAAGACGCTGTAGTCCCAGCGCCAGCTCTGGCCGGAGTCCGGTACGGGTGCGGGGTTCCGGATCCGTACCGGTACCGGAACCCCGTACCCGTACCGGATGTACCGATCTCGGAGAGCGAAGGACCCGTGGCACACCCGCCGCGGGTTCTTCGCATGTTCATGGCGCCGCTGTACGGGCGCCTCCCGGCGTGCCCCCGCGGACCCTCCCCGCCCCGCCCGATGCCCGTACGTGACCGGATCCTGTCAGCCCCCGGCGGACAGGCCCTGCCAGGGGTTGCCACTCCCGGTGCCGCATGAGGGAGGATGGCAGCATCCGTACGAAGGGAAATACACGGTGAGCATCGACCCGTCCTCGATTCCGAACTTCGGGGGCCAGCCCGAGCCGCAGTCCGGCGGCCCCGCGGGCCCCGTGGTCCCGGATCAGGACCTCGTTAAGCAGCTCCTTGACCAGATGGAGCTGAAGTACGTCGTCGACGACGAGGGTGACCTCGCGGCGCCGTGGGAGGAGTTCCGTACGTACTTCATGTTCCGCGGCGAGGGTGACCAGCAGGTCTTCTCGGTGCGGACGTTCTACGACCGGCCCCACCAGCTCGACGAGAAGCACGCGCTCCTCGAGTCGATCGACGACTGGAACCGCCGCACCCTGTGGCCCAAGGTCTACAGCCACACCCACGACGACGGCACCGTCCGCCTGATCGGTGAGGCGCAGATGCTGATCGGCACCGGCGTCAGCCTGGAGCACTTCGTGTCCTCCACGGTCAGCTGGGTGCGGGCCGCCATCGAGTTCGACAAGTGGCTCGTCGAGCAGCTCGGCCTGGAGCAGGAGATCAACGAGGCGGAGAAGCCCGAGGACGAAGAGGGCACCGAAGACGAGTAGGCCCGTCCTCGCGGCGGCGCTCCTCACGGCGCGCACCGGCCCCTGGGACAGGTCCTAGAGCGGGGTGTGCGCGATCACGACCAGATACGCGCCGTAGGCGAACGAGAGCCCGGCCAGGGCACCGACCACCAGGGTCGCGTGCCAGGGGCGGGCTCTCGCCGTTCGCACCAGCGCGCGGGCCAGCGGCAGCAGCAGCGGGAACGCCGGCAGCAGGAACCGCGGCTTCGACTCGAAGAACCCCGAGCCGCCCAGCGCGATCAGCAGCAGGGCGCCGCTGTAGACCAGCAGCGGCAACGGCGCCCGGTCGGCGATCAGCAGCGCGTACAGCAGCACGGCCGCGGCGACGATCACCATCGTCATGGGGAACACGAACCGGTCCCCGTGCAGCAGCAGGTGCTTGACGAAGTGGAGCGACCCCGCGCCGAGGTCGAAGCGCGAGCCCCACAGCCGCTGCACCTGGAAGTAGCCGCCGAGCCAGTCGCCCTCGCGGTGTCCCACCCACAGCACATAGCCGACCCAGCCGACCGGCGCGAGCGCGGCGCCCGTCCACAGCCTGTGGGAAACTTTTCCGCGGCGCCGCCAGATCTCGTGCGCCGCCGCCGCGAGGACCGCCGTGGCCACCGTGAAGCCGTTCGGCCTGGACAGCCCCGCGAGCGCGGCCAGCGAGCCCGCCCACAGCCAGCGCCGGTCGAGCACCGCGTACAGCGACCAGGCGGCGAACGCGGTCAGCACGGGCTCGGTGTACGCCATCGTCAGCACCACCGAGTGCGGCAGCAGACCCCACAGCAGCACCAGCGCCGTACCGACCGCCCGGCCGTGCAGCCGGGCCCCGATCGCGTACACCCCGCACACGGCCGCCGCCGCCGCGGTCCAGGACACCAGCAGGCCCGCCGAGCCCCCGGTCAGCGGGGTCAGCGTGGTGACGGCCCGTACGAGGGCCGGGTAGAGCGGGAAGAACGCGAGGTCGCTGTGGACGACCGTGGGGTGGAAGTGGAGCGTCCGCCCGTAGCCGTGCGCGGCGATCCCCAGGTACCAGGCCGAGTCCCAGGACCGCGCGAGCAGGGCGACCGGGTGCTGGCGGGTGGCCCAGGCGGTCCCGGCGAGCACGAGGAGGCCGGCCAGGCGCGCGGCGGCGAACAGCCCGAGCGCCGTGATCGCGGCGTACGGCAGGCTGCGTGCGGCGCGGGACGGGCGGACGGCACGGTCGCCGGGCTCGGTGAGAGCGGGGCGAGCGAGGGTGCTCGGGTGGGTCACACCCCGAACTGTGCGTTCCCTACGGGGTATTCGCGAGCTTTGATCGTCCGTGCGGGTTCCGTTCCGGAGCTACCGGCGCGCCGCCCGCACGCGGGGTGCGACCGGTGCTAGACGGCCCCGCACGGCGGGTTCCTCCCCCTCTTCCAGCCGCCCAGCGGGTCCTGCCCCGGCCCGGCGCGTCTGGCCCGCCGTTTCCGGCCGCCCGCGGGTCCGGCCCGCGCGTCCGGTCCGGCCGTCGTCGACATGATCCGGTCCACGATGGAGGGCAACTACCGTGGCTCGAATCTCCCGTCCCGTTCTGAGCGGTGTCGCCTGGCGCAGGAGCAGCTACAGCAATCAGGCGGGGGGCGACTGCGTGGAGGCGGCCGACCGGTTCCGAGGGACCGTCGTCCCGGTCCGTGACAGCAAGGTCCCGCACGGTCCGGCGCTGTGCTTCGAAGCCGCTTCCTGGGCCGCCTTCATAGGCGAGTTGAAGGGCGGGCACCACCGTCCCTGAGGCGGCCGGGCCCTGGCCGCCGTCCGTCATCCGGGCTCACCGGGCCCTTGTCCGCGAGGGTCCGGCGGGCCGCTGACCTCCTGAAAGAACCGGGGGAAAGAACTACCCACCCACCCACCCTCCCCGCCGGGAAGCCCGCGTCACTCGTCCGGGTGACCGGCTTGCAGGGGCGGGATGCGGACCGTTACGTTCGCCGCGACAACCGAAAAAGTACGGCCCCCGACCGGGACTGCAATCCCGAACGAGGGCCTGACCAACCAGGAAGAAGCAGACTTCCCGATGGCTGACCCGCAGTCTAACGCGCGCCTGCGCGCCGACGCCGGAGCACCGACCTCCGGCGTGATCCATGTACGCACCCGCCTCACGGCCGACTTCACCGTGCTATCCAACGCCCTCGCCCAGCGACGCGGCAGCGCGGTCACGGTCGGCGTCGCGGCGTACATCTCCTCACTGCCCGAAGGCTCCCCCGTGAGCATCGCCGCCCTGTGCGAGCACTTCAGCGAGGGCGAGATCCTGATCTCGCGAGCGCTCAGGGAGTTGGAGACGGCCGGACACCTGGAGCGCCGCCGCGAGCGAACGCCCACCGGGCAGGTCCGTACCCGGACGTACTTCTACGACGTACCCGGCGGCACCCCGGGACCGGACGGGCCTCCCGAGCCGCCCCGGCCCCGGCGGAAGCCGGTCACTGCAGCAGCGGTCCCGCCCGCGTCCGCGGTCGTGCAGCCGCCCGTACAGGCCGAGGCCGAGACGCCGATCCCGCTTGCCGACGCCGACTCTCGAGCCGTCGCCGTACTCGCCGCTCTGCGCCGGGTCGACGCCCGCCTCGTCCTGTCCGCGCAGGAAGCCGCCCGCCTCGCCCCGGCCGTCACCCGGTGGCTCGCGGCAGGTCTCCTGCCCACGCAGATCACGGACCACCTCACCGCACGGCTCCCGGACCATTTCCTGACGCGCCCGGTCGGCATCCTCGCCCACCGGCTCAAGGAGACTCCCCTCCCTCTCCCCGCACCGGCCCGAAGTGCAGAACCTTCCGTACGTCCGGCGGTCGTGCCCATGCGGAACTGTGACGGCTGCGACCGGGGATTCCGCACGGCGGAACCCGGCCGTTGCCGGGACTGCCGATCCCGGGACCAACTCCGTGCGGCCGGCTGAGCCGATGACTGGGTGTGCGGTCCACACGAAGGTGGGACGCTTGATGTGGCACGATGCGAAACCCGGGGCCAGGAGGAGGCGGGGCATGGCCGACAGGTTCACGGACGGACTCCTGACGCCCGCAGAGACCGCCTCCTACCTTGAGATTCCGCAGTCGACTCTCACCTCGTGGCTGAAGGCCAAGGCCGCCGGAGCGCCACTGGTCCACCAGGTCGAGCCGATGCGGAAGGGACAGCCCTCGGTGCCGTTCATCGCGGTGGCCGAGGCACACGTTCTTCGTTCTCTGCGTTCCCTGGGGCTCCGCATGAGTGAGATCAGGGAGGCGGCTGCCGCCGTACGGGACGCCTTCGACACCCCCTACGGCCTCGTGTCCAAGCGGATCGCCACGGATGGTGTGGACATCTTCATCGAGCACGGTTGGGGGGATCTCCGCAGAGCCCGCGACGGCCAGGTCCCCATCCAGGAAGTGGTCTCCGACTATCTCCGCTACCTCACCTGGGAACCGGGCGACGACTTCCCCTCCAGCCTGCGGCTGAGGCAGTATCCGGACTCTGTCCCGGTGGTGATCGATCCGAGGTTCGGCCATGGTCTTCCCGTGGTGGCCGCCAACCGCGTCACGGTGCAGGCCATCACCGACCTGTGGGAGGCCGGAGAGGCCGTCGAAGACATCGCGTACGACTACGACATGACGCCTGAGCAGGTGGACGCGCTCTGCCGGGCAGTGGTGCACCTTGCCGCCTGAGTTCTTCCTCGACCGGAATCTCGGTCGCCGGGTCGCGGAAGGATTGAGATTCTCCGGGTGGACGGTTCACCGCATCGGAGACTTCTTCCCGGACGACGGGCAGGACGTTCCCGACGAGGAGTGGATCACTCACGGTCTCGACCGGTCCTGGGTCCCGTTGTCGAAGGATGGGCGGATCAAGACCCGAGACCTGGAAATCCGGCCCGTCCTGGAGCGCGAGGCGGTGCTGTCCTATCTGGACAACCAGCAGCTTCGCAGCGTCGAGATGGTCGAGCGGCTCGTCGCACGCCGTGACGCGATCCACCGGGCCGTCGAGAAGGGCGGCCCGGCGGCATACGCGGTGCGACACGACCGTATCGAGCGGACCTGGCCCTGACGGGCGGGTGTCCCTCGGGGCAGCCCGCCCACGGACCGAGCTACTTCACCGCGGGCGCCCAGAGCGCGGCCACGATCTCCATCTGCTTGAGGACCAGGTCGATCGCCTCGCGCTCCTCCTCCGGCGGGTAGTCGAACATCGCCGGCACACGACGGATGCGGGTGCGCAGCTCGGCCCGGACGGGGTCGCGGGACAACCAGGCGAAGGCGTCGGCGGCCTCACTCAGCGCAGAAATGGATCACCGCTGCCACCGAGTCGCCCGCCACGCCTGGCGATACGGGTCGCCCGTCCAGTCATCGCGCCACCGTGGTTCGTGTGTCATCCACGCGCTGCACTGTGAGTCAGGCAACTTGGCTTCCTGCTATGGGAGTTGTCGCTCGGTGTGTCTGCGTGCGGTCCTCGTGGTGGTGTTCACGCGACTCCGCCGGTGCAGCGGCGCGGACGCGTGGCGGCTGGGAGGGCCCGAGGCCGAGAGGCCGCTCCCTGGTCGTCACGCGTGGTGGGTGTCATTCGACCAGTGTCCTGAGCCGGGAGACCGCGTCTTCCAGAACACGCGTTTGCTTGCAGAACGCGAATCGCACGAAAGGCGCGCCCTGTTCGCGGTGGTCGTAGAAGACCGCGTTCGGGATGGCCACGACCCCTGCGCGCTCGGGCAGGGCGCGGCAGAAGGCGAAGCCGTCCGTCTCGCCGAGCGGGCGGATGTCGGTGGTGACGAAGTACGTGCCCTGCGGCCGGAAGACCGCGAAGCCCGCCTCCGTGAGTCCCGCCGCCAGCACGTCCCGCTTGCGCAGCATGTCCGCGCGGAAGGTCTCGAAGTACGCGTCCGGCAGCGCGAGCGCCTCGGCGACGGCGTACTGGAAGGGCCCCGACGCCACGTACGTCAGGAACTGCTTCGCCGACCGTACGGCGCTGACCAGGGCCGGCGGCGCGGTCACCCAGCCCACCTTCCAGCCGGTGAACGAGAACGTCTTGCCCGCGCTGCCGATGGTGACCGTCCGCTCGCGCATCCCCGGCAGGCCGGCCAGCGGTACGTGCTCGGCGTCGTCGAAGACGAGGTGCTCGTAGACCTCGTCCGTCACCACGAGCAGATCCCGCTCGACGGCGATCCGCGCGATCTCCGTCAGCTCGGCGCGGGTGAGGACGGTGCCGGTCGGATTGTGCGGGGTGTTGATCAGCAGCAGCCGGGTCCGCTCGGTGACCGCGTCGCGCAGTTCGTCGAGGTCGAGCCGGAAGCGCCGGTGGGCGCCCTCGTCATGACCGCCCCCGTCGTGGCCACCCGCGTCACCGCCGCCCTCGTCGGGGCGCAGCGTCACGGGTACGCGCGTCCCGCCCGCCATGGCGATGGAGGCGGCGTACGAGTCGTAGTACGGCTCCAGGGCGATCACCTCGTCGCCGGGCTCCAGGAGCGCGAGCAGGGCGGCGGCGATGGCCTCGGTGGCGCCCGCCGTCACCAGGACCTCGGTGTCGGGGTCGTACGACAGGCCGTAGTGGTGTTTCTGGTGCGCGGCGATCGCGGTACGCAGTTCGGGGACGCCCGGACCCGGCGGGTACTGGTTGCCGCGCCCGTCCCGCAGCGCGCGTACGGCCGCCTCCCGGATCTCCTCGGGTCCGTCCGTGTCCGGGAAGCCCTGTCCGAGGTTGATCGAGCCGGTGCTCATCGCGAGGGCGGACATCTCGGCGAAGATCGTCGTCCCGAACTCGGCGAGCCGGCGGTTCAGAAAGGGGCGCGCGCTGGAGGTCATGCCGGTCATCCTGCTCCCAAGCTCTGGAGTTCCTCAACTTACCTTCGGCGTTGGGCGCCTGCGGAGGAACCCAACGCGCCACCTCTGAACAGGGGTTGAGCCGTCGGCAACTGTCGTCATCTGTCGACGTTGGCCACCCTCGGACGGCCCACAGACGGCCCCGTCTCTGCCCCCGAAGAGCCTCTGGTGCTAGCGACAGGAGTCGCTAACGTTAGCGACCCCGCTAGCGGCCAAAGCCGCTCGGGACCAGCCCGTTAGCGGTTAGCGAGCCATCCAGGCAGCCCCCGAAATTGTGGGGCTCGGCGCCTCTGAGGGGAGTGCCGGCCGGATCGCTATCGGGCCCGTGGCTTGTCGCTTGTCGCTTGTCTTGTCGCTTGTCGGCTCGCAGGTCAGAGGCTGCATTAGGCGCCCTTGCGGCACGACTTCGTCCGAGGCGACAAGCGACAAGCGACAAGCGACAAGTGGCGGCGGGTGCCCGCGCGTTGGGGGAGGAAGAGCAGTTAGGAACGGCCTGCGGCCGTACGTCCCTTGGAGGCTCGCTGCGCTCGCGCGGCGAGCGCCGTTCGGGGGTGAGGCCGTAGGCGCCTCTCAGGGCGTCTGAACCCCCTTGCAGGGGGCGGAAGACCTCGGGGGCGTGAACGGCTGCCCATGGCCTCACGAAGACGCTGTATGGCGCCAGTTTCCGGGCCCCTACGCGCACGCGCGCGTAGGGGCCCTCCCTGGAAACCGTGGCAGCTTGGAAACTCGCAGGTCATGAGCGGTTGCAGGGCTCAACCGGCGCTGTCAACGCAACCGGCGGCATCAACCGCCGCAACTCGGGCGGGCTTGCACGCGGCGTAATGCCGCGTGCAAGCAAGAGGAGCACCCCGTCGCGCGTGGTGCTCCTCTTGCTTGTACGCCGGACGGCAATCCAGGAAGCGCGACGGACCTGCCTCCCCGCCTGGAATGCCGTCCTGAGTGCCTTCCAAGGGGCAGACGGCAGGCTTGGGCGAGCGTTGTTGGGCCCGTTCCGTTCTGTGCGGCCCACCGAGGCTTTTCAGGAGGGGGGGTGTGCGCCTCTCCCTCTGAAGAGCCGTCCCTCGCTCTCTTACTAGAGATTGAGGGAAGGTAGCGTCCGCAGCGTCCGCCGGGCGTCGGTCACGCTCTCTGACCTGCACTTTCCCTGTGGACGCTAAACAAAATGTTTAGCGTCCGCTAGTGTCCGCAGCGTCCGGTGACCCTGAGTCGCTAAGAGCGTCTTTCTGCAGGTCACAGCGGCTCTTAGCAGGGGGAGAGTTGCGGACACTGCGGACGCTGGACGCTGCGGAACGACGAAGAGACCACCCGCGCCGGCGCGCGGGGGTGGTCTCTTCGCTCCTCGTGTAGCCCGGCCGGTAGAGGAGCGGGGCCGGTAAGGAGGCCGCCGTTTCGCAGGGGCGCAACGGCCTTCGTGGTCACGGGCGTTGCCGCGCGAGCGTAGCGAGCTGCTAAAGGTCGTGCGGCCTGTGGCCGCTCGTTCTATCCCGCGTGGGCGCGTGCGACCGATGAAGAATCCGGGAGCAGCGAACGTGGCACGTCGTCGGTCTTGATGACCTGGCCTACGCCGATAAATCTGCTAGCTACCAGGATTCCGGCGTCGTGCACAGCGGAGCCAGCGTGACTTGCTGACGCGTCTTCAAGAAGCCACGGCGTGAGGTCCCGTTCGAATGCGTCAACTGCGGTCTTGAGGACGCAACTTTCCGTGGCGATTCCACAGATATATAGGTCGGTCCATCCATGTCGCTGGACGAGTTCTGAGCCTTCATCCGAGAACAGGCTGTAAATCGTCTTGTCTAGAACGGCCGTTGCTCGCTGTGCGAAAGGGAGAAGTTCTGAGACGATATCCGTCTGCGGTGAATCCTGTAGTGCAGTCCAGTGGATCATGCGCTCAAATGGACTTCCGGGATAATTTAGATAACGGGTGAAAATCACGTCCCCCCCGTTCTCCTGCCACCGGGAAACAAGATCTGCGATCACGGGGATTACAGGTTTAGACGGTTCGCGAATGAAGCCATTCTGTGCGTCAATTACGACGAGCACGGCCTTATTTGTGTCCATCTTCACTGCCCTTCGCATTCGCGTAGCGTTTCTACGGCTTGTGACAGGTGTCGAGCAAGGCCACTGGTTTCTATAATGGCCTCGCGCATGGCCCGATGCTGAGATGTCTCCCGTGGGCGTTCAGTCGTTATCCGCGACCTGATTCCCCTGAGGAACCGCCATCCGAATTCTGGCGGGATTTCAGGGTCGAGCCCCTTTTCTAGCTGCCCCCGGATGTGATCGCAGTACGCCCAAATAGCTTGAACGGCCAGCTCGCAGGCCACTAGGTCTTGCTCGGATAGTCCTCGCTCGGGCGCAACTGGGTGATACACGACGCCGGACCAGGACGCAAACCCGTGAGAAATGCCCTTGATTCCAAAATCCACCATCTCTGGATGATTGAACCCCTCGCGCAAGAGTGCCTGCTCGACCAGGGTTGCATGCCCAAACGAATCCCTTGTGTCGCTGCGAACGTCATCGCGTTCGAGGAGTACGCGAGGCATGCATATCATGCGTAGCGCCGTTTCCAGTTGGATTCCCGACCAGACTGAACGGTCCAGCCAATAGAAGCTGAGCACGTATGAAGCGCTCAAGTTCTCAATGCCGGTTAGCCTGCGCAATTCATTTTGTGCCCAGGTCATGTTTTCCTCGTAAGAGGAACGGCGCCAAACGGCTAACTCGGCAACTTGCTCTATAGGTCGATCCTCGACGACGTGGTACATGGCGACACCGAACGGCCAACTGTAGAGAGTGCATTGTGCGTCTGGGAGTGAGATCTCTGTCCGGTGGCAGTCAATCCATTGAGCACTGGCACCGCTCATCTCTTGTGAATCAACCAGTTTGGCTGTGACATCCGGACCAACGAAAATCGGAATGAACTTATGACTCCGTAAGTCACAGGTTGACGCTTTCCGGCCTGGAGGTCTTGTGTCAAGGTCGCCGAATAGGTCGTGAGCGGACTTGCTGTATGCCTCGCAGAGTAGGCGGGCATAAAAATCATCCGGCCGGACGACTCGCCCTGTCTCAATTCGGTACAGGGCTTTTTCGAGTGCGGCTAACCCGGGGGAACTCCATCCCTTGCTCGTACAGAGGGAATCCAAAGCCTTTGCCAGTCTTGGCCTACCCCACCCCCGTTCACCCCTGAGGCCGATCAGTACCTGATTCGGAACGAACCGCTGATCTTTGTCGGCTGTCCCCCTGTCCATACGCCGTGTCCCCCTGTCCATGGACGTGTTGCCTGTCCAGCGCTGTCAGTGCCTGTCGTCTGCCGGTGTTCTTCCGCCAGAGGCACGCTCGATGCATGCCAAGTCGACGGTTTGTCAGGAGCCCACTCGCTCAAGAGCTTCGAGCCGGGCCCGGATCTCTGCCACTTCCACTCGCAGCTTGTCCACCTCGGTGCATCCACACGCGTTGGGGTCTGCCGGCGGAGCGTCTGTCGCTTCGGGGAGTGCCTTAACGAACGTGCCCTTGCCCGCCACGCTTTCGAGGAACCCGGCGCGCTGGAGCTCCTGCACTGCTCCTTGCACTGTCATCTCGGCTACGTCGAACTCAGACGTCAGCTCGCGCAGTGACGGGAACTTCGAGCCCACCTCGTACTGCCCTGTGGCCAGTCGCTGTCTGAGCTCATCCAGGATTTGCGCTTTGAGCGGCCTCGCTCCAGTTCGATTGATCGGCATAGCTCCAGGCTACGTCGGGCACCCCAGTGCGCACTAGAGGACCGCAGGGGGTTGACGAGCAAGGCACCCTAGTGCACCGTAGTGCACAGCAAGGCACCCAACGGATCGTCGGTGTTACCGCACCAAAGACCCGTTGGGGCCAACTACCGCAGGAGCGGCCCTACCGCCAAGCAGACAGTCGCTCCCTGACCCTCGAAGGGGTACATCCATCATGCCTGGAACCAGCGTGAAGCGGAGCACCAAACAGACCGGCTCTCGGGGCAACGGCCCCGGTGGGCGTCGTCTGCGGAGTGGCGAGATGATCCCGCTGACGGCTGAGCAGTCGGAGCGGCTGGGGGAGCTGTTCGGCCAGTACAACGACGTGCTTGTGCCGTACGCGCGGCGCAAGCTGATGACGTGGCGCGGCCTGTCGCTTACACAGGCGTCCATGCTGGCTGAGGACATCGCGCAGGAGACCTGGGTGAAGGTGGCGCGCACTGGGGCGGCTGACGTCCTGCTCCCGGGCCTGACGCGGGACGACGTTCTTCCCATGTTGTACGTGCGACTGCAGAGCCGCATCGTCGCCCACTTCCAGTTGGCCCGGTCGACGGAAACGCCTGTGGACTGGGAAGACCCGCTGACCCGCAACACGCTGTGCCCGCTAGTGCCGGACCAATGCGCGATGGCGGAGCTGCCCGAATACCTGCGCCAGATGCTGGTGAAGCTTCCGGACTCGGAGCGCGAGGCATTGACGCTCGCGCTGGACGGTCTGGCCAATGAGCCGATCAGCGAGCACCTCGGGTGCGCCCTGTCCAGCGCCTACCGGTTGGTCGCGACGGCCGTCCTCATGCTCAAGATGACCAATCCTTCACTGGCCGGTTCGGCAGTGGATGTGCAGTCCCTGCCGCTGTGGCAGCGCGAGGCGCTGGACCGAATGGATGAGGTGCGGCGCAGGGTGCTGCTGCGCCTGGACGACGATGTGCGGTCGGTCCTGCTGCTGTTGGCGCAGGGCGTGACATGCAACCAGGCCGCTGAGCGGACTGGCCTGCCGGTCGGCCGGGTCAAGGTCGTCTCCCGCTGCCTGTCGCATCTGCGCGGCCTGACCGCGAGTGACATGGAGCAGGCGGCATGAGGCACGGTCACCCGCTCAACTCCGCACGGCGGCGCGTGCGCAAGGAACAGCTCGCGCGCCGCCACGGGCAGCGCTGTGCCTACTGCGATCAGCCGTTCGTAGACCTGAGTGAGGCCACCCTCGATCACGTGGCACCTCAGTCGCTGTGGCGGTCGTGGTCGGTCACCTCGCTCATGCTCGCCTGCGTCGACTGCAACCAGGCCAAGGCCGACCGACTGCCGCTCTCGCTCGCCCTGTTGCTGCTGCGGTGGGCCGACCCGACTACGCCGGTCGTCCGCCCGGTCGACTGGCTCGTGTTGGCTCGACTCGCCGCCGACCATCGCACGGCCCTGGCCAGCGTGACGACCCGCGTCACACCCGGCGTCACGCCCCGACCGGTCGACGTTGAGTCGACCTCCGACCAGCCCGAATCGACCTGCCACGGCTGCCGCATGCGACGGCCGTCGGCCCGACCCGACTACCCGCGCGCGCCCCGACCGATCAGGGCGTGTGACGGGCCGAGTGGAGAGGGGGCTGCCGCGTGAACGCCGTGAACGGCGCCGTGAACGGATCGGCCCGACCCGTGAACACTGCCGTGAACACGGTGGACACCGCCGTGAACACCCAGCCCGTACACCCGTCCGCACGGGCGGATCGGGCACCCGCACGTGCGGGCCGCACGCCCGCACGGCCGCACGGGGGTGCGGGGGAGGACAAGAAGCCGTCCGCCGCATCGAGGCTGGTCGACATGGCCCGCGAGCGCTACCGGTTCGTGCTGTCCACCGACAGCCGTCCGTACGCGGTCGCCCTGGACGGCCCGAACATCGCGCTCCCGCTGCGGGGCAAGACCGGCGTACGGCAGCGTCTGGCCCGGCAGTTCGCGGACGACTGCCCCGGCGAGGTGGCCTCGCAGTCGGCCCTTGCGGACGCGATGACCGTGCTCGAAGGGATCGCGGAGGACACCGACCCCGTCACCGTGAACCTGCGGGTGGGCCGCGATGCGGCCGGCGCGGTCGTGGTCGACCTCGGCAGCGCGGACGGCCGCGCGGTCGTCGTCTCCGGCCTCGGCTGGCAGGTGGTCGACCGCGCCCCGGTCTTGTTCCGGCGTTCCGGGGCCATGGCGCCGATGCCGGAGCCGGTGCTGGACGGCGACGGGCTGGCCAAGCTGCACGCGCTGCTGAACATGGACGAGTCGACGTTTCACCAGCTCGTCGCGTGGCTGGTCGCGGCGTGGATTCCGGAGATCCCGCACCCCGCTTTGGTGTGCAAGGGCGAGCAGGGCACAGGCAAGTCGAAGGCCGCGCAGATGTTCATCAACCTCGTCGACCCGTCCCCGGCAGCCAAGCGGAGCCAGCCGCGCGACGAAAAGGCGTGGTCGCGGCAGGCGTTCAGCTCATGGGCGCTGTGCCTGGACAACGTCTCGACCATCCCGCCGTGGCTGTCGGACACCCTGTGCAAGGCCGTGACCGGCGACGGCGTGGTCGACCGCGCCCTGTACACCGACGACGACGTGGTCGTGCTCACCTTCAAACGGGTGCTGGCCATGACCACCATCGACGCGGGAGCTCTCGCGGGCGACCTGGCGGAGCGGGTGCTGATGTTGGACTTGCAGCTCATCGACTCCCACCGGCGTCGCTCCGAGGAGGAGTTGGACGCCACCTTCGCGGCGGTTCGTCCGGCCGTGCTCGGGGCACTGTTCGACGTGCTGGCCTGCGCCCTGGCCGTGTTGCCGTCGGTGCGGCTGGAGTCCATGCCGCGCATGGCCGACTTCGCCCGCGTCCTCGCGGCCGTCGACCAGACCCAAGGCTGGAACACCCTGGGCGACTACCTGGCCACGTCTGCGAACGTCGCCATCGATGCGATGGAGGGCGACCCGTTCGCGATGGCCATCGCCCGCCTGGTCGACAAGGCCGGTATCTGGCAGGGCACGGCCGGGCAGTTGCTCGAAGT
The DNA here is from genome assembly GCF_055588305.1 of Streptomyces sp. NPDC042002. NCBI lineage: Bacteria > Bacillati > Actinomycetota > Actinomycetes > Kitasatosporales > Streptomycetaceae > Streptomyces > Streptomyces sp. NPDC042002. The sequence continues at coordinate 16,725 of NZ_JBVJCT010000019.1, forward strand.
GCTGCCCGTGCCGTTGGTGAGGCCGAAGAACTGGCCCGTGGACGCCACCCGCGCGGGTGGCAGGGTCAAGCGGCTCGCCCCGCTGCTGCGGTCGATCGGCATCACGGTGGATGACACGCAGCGTAGCCAGGACCGGGACCGGCATCGGCTCCTCACTCTCGCCCGCGCAGCCCCCGAGGACGATTCAGCGTCCACACCCGAACAGGCCTCCCTCTGGCCGCAGACCGGCCCACCCCGGGAACGCGATACCTGGCCTGAACAGGGATGACGTAGCCGGAAAACCAGCCGGGCCGGGCCGCATACCAGCGGCCCGGACACGTCGAAGCTGCGGACGCTACAGCCGTCCAGCGTCCACAGCGTCCGCACTAGCGTCCACACTTCTCACCGCCTCTGGCCTGCAAAGACTCCAACGTGCGGACGCTGGGACGCTGCGGACGCTGCGATACACCAACTCTCCAGGACTGCGACCGGTACCACTCCCACGCACCCCGCCACGGACACGAGGAGTCACCAAAACCATGGCCACCGCCGAAGAACCGGCCGACCCGCGAGCCATCCTGCGCGGCGGTCTGCCGGACCGCTATCTGACACCCGAGGACCTGGTCACGATGTTCAGCCTCCCGAGCGTGGAGACCGTCTACCAGTGGCGCCGCAAGCGCATCGGCCCGACCGGCTTCCGCGTCGGCCGCTACCTCCGCTTCAACCCCGTCGCCGTAAAAGCGTGGGAGGCCGAACGGACCGCCCTCGACGACGCGGCCTGAACGGCTGCTAGGTCTAGCACCCTTCGTTGCTAGACCTAGCACCCCCGCTAGCAACCGAAACCGCTCCCGGCCTGCGGCCTAGCACCTAGCAACCCCTCTCCGCAGAACCGTCATCCGGACCGGATACGCCCCCGGAGAAGTTGACTTCCGTTGCTAGAAACCCGGCCGCCGGCGCGGGGAGGCACCACCCGACGGACCGGGGAGGCGGGGAGAGCTCCCCAACCCCCTCCCCACTCCACACCCCCCGCACTGATCAGCGCAGACACCCGTTCGGGGAGGCGGGGAGGCGCCACCTCAACCCCTCGAAAAGCACCCTCTGGAAGGCCTCCGCCCTTTCTGCCTCTGCCTCCCCGCCGGGCCCCGGCAGACACCGCGAACGGCAGGGAGGTACGGCCCGCCAGCCAAGGGAGGCAGGGAGAACTCCCTCCCGCCTCCCTGACCCGCCTCCCTCCACCTGATCAGCGCAGATGACCTCTCAGGGAGGCAGGGAGGCGCACCCCCAGCACCCCCGCAAACCCCCTCCGGAAGCCACCCGACAGCCCCTGTCCCAGCCTCCCTGAGAGCCCGCACACAGGTGCTACCGGTAGCAACCCCACCCGCTACCGGTAGCAACCCCGCTAGCACCCCAAACCCCCGATGATCAGGCCCGTAGCGAGTAGCGGGCCTGGCCCAGCACACCCCGAAACCGGTCGTACAGCGGCCATCGGGCCCCGCCCCACCCTGCTACCGAAGGGATCAGCCCCCATGGCTGGCCACATCCAAGACCGCTGGTACAAGACCGACACCGACGCGAACGGCAAGACCACCCGCGCCAAGACTGACCGCCACGGCAGCGGCCTGCGCTACCGAGCCCGTTACATCGGCCCCGACGGCACCGAGAAGTCCAAGAGCTTCCGCGACGGACAGAAGCGCCTCGCCGAGAAGTGGCTGAGTGCCATCGAGGCCGACATGACGCGCGGTCAGTACACCGATCCGAAGTCCGTGCGGATCACGTTCCGGCAGTACGCCGACAAGTGGTTGGAGAGCAAGACCTCAAGCCCGATGTCCCGCAAGGAGCTTGGCCGGCGGCTGCGGCTGCACGCCTATCCCATGCTCGGGTCACGCCCCGTCGGCACGTTCCGGCCCGAGCACATCCGGGAGTTGGTCGCCGCTCTGGAAGCCAAGCCCGGCGTGAGCCCCGCGTACGCGCGGAACATCTTCGCGGACGTTCAGGCGGTCCTCTCCGCTGCGGTTGACGACGCCCTGTTGAATCGCAACCCGTGCAGCGCTCGCACCGTACGGCGCCCCAAAGCCGAGGCTCGGCACGTCGTCCCGTGGACCAGGTCGCAGGTGCTTGGTGTTCAGGCAGGACTGTTAGGGCGGTATCGCGCGATGGTCGACATCGGCGCCGGTTGCGGTCTGCGGCAGGGCGAGGTGTTCGGGCTGGCCGAAGACGCGTTGGACGCCGACGGGCGGACTCTGCATGTGGTGCGGCAGATCAAGCACGTTGAGGGGTATCCCGTGTTCGACCTGCCCAAGGGCGGGAAGATCCGGGACGTGCCGCTTCCCGAGTCGGTGGCGAGCGCGCTGCGGGCCCACATGGACGCGTACAAACCAGCGGAGATCTCGTTGCCCTGGGGGGTACCTGAGGCGCCGAAGACGGCCGCGCGGCTTCTCTTCACCGCGGAGCAGGGCGGAATGGTGTGGCGGAGCAACTTCAACGGGCTGGAGTGGAAGCCTGCGCTCGCGGCGGCTGGCCTCATCCCGGACGCTGGAGAGGACGGTAAGTACGACTCCGCGCGCGAGCACGGCATGCACGCCCTCCGGCACTTCTACGCATCCGTACTGCTGGACGCGGGGGAGAACATCAAGGCCGTCAGTGAGTACATGGGGCACGCCGACCCGGCGTTGACTCTGCGGGTCTACGCCCATCTGATGCCCGACAGCCGGGATCGGGCCCGACGTGCCATCGACCGGGTGTTCCAGCCCCTCCCTGATGGAGATCACGGCCCACAGACGGCCCAGTGATGCGGGCCGTGCTCCTGATCCGCACTTCTGTGCAGGTCAGGGGCCATCCCCACTTTTAGATGCTCAGGAGTTCCTCAACTCTGCTTTGGGCCGCGGAGCGCGAGGGCATCCCCCTGTCACGCAGGACCGGAGAACGAGAAGCACGGCCCACGGGGGGTCGCTTCGGGGGAACGGAAGGAGGGTGGCGCCATGGTCATCGGCATCATCCTGGCGGTCGTTGTGCTGGTTGTGGTCATGAAGGTCGTCGGCGTGGTCAGGAGGGGATGGCACCGCTCCCGGGGCAGCGGTGACAGCAGCGGCAGTTGGTGGGCCGGCGGGGTGGGCGGCGCCGCGTCCTGTGGTTCGTCCGGCGACTCGTCGGGCGGGCACCACGGAGGCCACGGGGGTCACTCCTGCGGGGGTCACTCGTCGTGCGGAGGCTCGTCCTGCGGAGGCGGGTCCTCGTGCGGCGGGGGCGGATGCGGCGGAGGCAGCTGACACGGGGCAGCTGAGCTCCCTGCCGGAAACGCGTCCGGCGCACGGACGTGCCCGTCGGCCGACGACTGCCGACGGGCACGTCCGTGCGCGGGGCGCACGCCATTGTTGAACAGTTGAACTGTGGAGCCCTCGGGGGGATGGAAACCGCACGAAGTTGGGTAAAAACGCTGTGGCGGCACCACAGTTCATGATTCCCTCTAAACCACCAAAGCAGCCCTGGTAAATCACCAAGCAGCCCTGGGCCGACAGGCCTCGGAAGTCCATCGGATGGTCCTATCGGACGCGTCCTTCGGATGCCCTTCCGGCCGGGCTGACCGGGCCGTTCCCCCGGTGTTGACCGGGTGCGCCGGAACCCCACCTCACCTTTGCGTGCTAGCGGAGCCGACCCATGCTCACGACCCTGAAAACCTCGTACACCGACACGCGCGCGGCCGATCTCGCCTGGGCCCTGGGCCGCGAACCGCTGCCGGCCCTCGCCACCCTCGACCTCGAACTGGCCGGGGCGAAACTCCAGTTGAGACTGCTCGGCGCATCCCACCAGGTACTCCTGGAGGAGGAGCGGGGCAGTTGCTCGGAGACCGTCGCGTGCATCGCGGGCAGCAGCACACCCCTGCCGCTCGGCGTGGCGAAGCGGTTCGACGACTGGGAGTACGAGTTCGCGGCCCGCGTCGAGATCCTGTCCCCCGGCTCCTTCGCGGGCCGCGCCCAGGAGTTGCTGGCCCTGGTCTCCGACCACCCCCAGGGTCTCGCCGGCGTCTTCCCCGGCAGTCCGCACGCGTTCACCGCGATGCTCGCCCAGCGCCACGAGGGCCAGGTCCATTGGCGTACGTGGCACGCGTACCCGCAGGACGGCCAGTTGGTCGCGACGCGTACGCGGGTCGGCGTACGGACGGACGCCCTCAGCGCGTCCGGCGTCTGAAGTCCTTCGCGTCCCCTTCTCGCGTCCTGTGGCCCGTGGCCCGTGTCCCGCGTCCGGCGTCCGGCGTCGTGAGGGAGGAGTACGTGCGGCGGGGCGCGGTGGTCGCGGATGAGGGGTTCGCGCGCGGTGTGCCGGGAAGATGCCCAGGTCAACTCCGTGCACCATGAAGAGCGACAGTTTCCACACGTGTGGGTGACGAGACGTGGTGGCGGCGTGACGTAGCGTTCACGACGTGATCGAACCGCACGCGCCAGCTCCCCCCGGCGCGCCGCCGTCCTGGGGTGTTCAGGGCCAGGCGCGGCTGCCCGTCCGTCCGGGCATCGGCAGGTTCCTCGTCCTGGCGGGGGTGTTCGTCTGCGCGGCGTGCGGACTCGTGTACGAACTCGAACTCGTCGCCCTCGCCTCGTACTTGATCGGTGACTCGGTCACCCAGGCCTCCGTCGTGCTCTCCGTCATGGTCTTCGCGATGGGCGTCGGCTCCCTCGCCGCGAAGCGGCTGCGCCCGCGCGCCGCGGCCGGGTTCGGCGCCGTCGAGGCGGCGCTCGCCCTGGTCGGCGGATGCAGCGCGATGGGCCTGTACGCGGTGTTCGCCTGGACAGGCGCATGGGGCGGCCTGTGGGCGGACGGGCCCCGCTGTCTGCTGGTGGCCTTCTCGCTCACCATCGGTCTGCTCATCGGCGCCGAAGTCCCCCTCCTCATGGAGCTGATACAGCGCATCCGCCGCCAGGACCCCGGCGGCGCGGTCGCGGACCTGTTCGCGGCGGACTACGTGGGCGCCCTCGTCGGCGGCCTCGCCTTCCCGTTCCTGCTGCTGCCCCAACTCGGCCAGCTGACGGGCGCGCTGCTGACCGGAACGGTGAACGCGGTCGCCGGCGGGGCCCTCGTACTCGGCCTGTTCCGAAAGGACTTGACCCGCCGCGCGCGCTGGACCCTGGTCATCGCGAACGTCCTCGTCCTCGGCCTCCTCGCCTCGGCCGCGGTGCTGGTCGGCGACTTCGAACGGGCCGCGCGGCACGCCCTGTACGGGGCGGACGTGCGGGTCGCGCTCCGCACCGGCGTCCAGGAGGTCGTCCTCACCGGCGGCACCCGCGACCGTCCGCTCCACCTCTTCGTCGACGGCCGCCTGCGGTTCAGCGGCCGCGACGAACACCGCTACCACGAGGCGCTCGTCCACCCCGCGATGAACGGTCCGCACGCCCGCGTGCTCATCCTCGGCGGCGGCGACGGACTCGCCGCCCGCGAGGTGCTGCGCCACCCCGGGGTGCGCCGCGTCGACATCGTCGAACCCGACGCGGACGTGGTCCGGCTGGCACGCCACGACGTCGCGCTGTCCGCACTCAACCACCATGTGTACGACGACCCCCGGGTGCACGAGGTGACGGCGGACGCCTTCAGCCGGCTGCGCGACGCCCGGCTGCGCGGCCCCCGGTCGACGTACGACGTCGTCATCTCGGACCTGCCCGATCCGGGCATCACCGCGAGCACCAAGCTGTACTCGCAGGAGTTCTACGGCCTCGCGCGCCGCGTGCTCGCCCCCGGCGGGCGTCTCGTGGTCCACGCGGGCCCGCTGGCCGACCGGCACCGGGCCTTCTGGACGGTCGACGCGACGATCCGCGCGGCCGGGCTGTTCACCAGGCCGTACCGTGTCGGCGGCCGGGACCCCGGCTTCGCGGCCGGTCCCGGCCGCATCGCCGGCAGCCCCGCGGGTGCGGCGGGCTCGGCCGGCGACTGGGGTTTCATCCTCGCCTCCCGCACGCCCGCATCCCTGCGGCTGGACTCCTGCTGCCCGCGGCTGCGCACCCTCACCCAGGCGGCCCTGGCGGCGGACGCGCGCGCCGCCTCCCGCAGCCGCTTCCTGCGCCCCCTCCCGCCCTCCACGCTGGTGCATCCGCGCTACACCGACTGAGGCTCGGGCGCGGGAATCCCGGGATACGCGGGTGCGGTCCGGGGCGTGCTGGGTAGGCTCGGCTGACATGGAGCATGAGGTGTTCGTTCCGTTTCCGGCCGGGCGGCTGAGGGAGGCGCTGGCCGATCCCGTCCGGGTCGCCCGCGCGATCCCGGGTCTCCAGCAGGACGCGTCGGCCGTCTCCGGCAGCGCGGCGGACGCGGACGCGAGCTCGCCGCCGCCCGTTCCCGGGACCGAGCCGCCCGTCTCCGGGACCGGGCAGGACGCCGCGGAGACGTCCTCCCGCGCCGGGCGCGAGCGGGACGCGGGGGCCGCGCGGGTCGCCGGGCGGCTGAAGGTCCGCGTCGCCGGTCACACGATCACCTATCGCGGCGCGTTCCGCGTCGCCGCCCAGGACGACGGGGCGTACGCGATCGAGGGCGACGCCTCGGAGGTACGCGGCGGGGGCGCCGTGAAACTGGCGCTCACCCTTCGGCTGCTCCCCACCACCGACGGCGGTACGACCCTCGCGTTCGGCGGCACCGCCTCCGGCGACGGCCGCGTGGCCGAACTCCCGCACGACGCGGTGTCCTCAGCCGGGCAGCGCCTGCTGACCCGCATCGGGGAAGCCCTGACAGCGGACCTCGCCGAACGGGCCGACGCCGACACCGGCTCTGACACCGGCTCTGACGCCGACACTGACGCCGACGCCGGAGTCGAGGCGTCCTCCCTCTTCGAGGCGGACGTGCCGCCCTCCGCGCTGGATCCGTTGGCCGGGGACGACGAGTTCGACAGGGAGGACTTCGTGGCGGAGGTCGCGGAGCCGGGGCGGGCCGACGCGATGGCCGAGGCGGCGCATGCGCGGCGGACGATGATCGGGCGCAGCGCGGAGGAGGTGGACCACGCTCCTCCGCGTGGCCGCTACGCCCCCGTCCCGCCCCCGGAGGCCACCGCCGCCCGCGCCACCCTCCGCTGGGCGGCCCCCGCGGCGGCCCTGGCGCTGGCCTCGGCGATCGTCGTGACCCGGGCACTGCGCAAGCGCCGTTGACGGAGTGCGCACTGCCCGTGCGCCGTTGACGCGGTGAACGCTGCGCAGGCGCCGTCAGGGAGTGGTGAGGGCGGGGAACCACGCGGCGCTCCCGCCCCAGTAGGGTCGACTCCGTGAGTAACGAAGACATCACGCTGACCGCGGGTGACGCGGAGGTGACCGTGGCGCCGGGGAACGGCGGACGGGTCGGGAGTCTGCGGGTCGGCGGCGTCGAACTGCTGCGGCAGGGCGCGAAGTTCGGGTGCTTCCCGATGGTCCCGTGGTGCGGGCGGATCCGCGACGGCCGGTTCCTCGACGGCGCCGCCGTCCGGCAGATGCCGCTCAACTCCCCGCCGCACGCCATCCACGGCACCGCCCGCGACGGCGCCTGGACCACGGCCCGCGTCACCACGGACGAGGCCGTGATCACGTACGCCCTGGTGGACCCCTGGCCGCATCCCGCCCGCGTCACCCAGGCCTTCTCCCTCACCGGGGACGCCCTGACGATCACCATGGCCGTGGAGACGTACGGGGACTCGTTCCCGGCCCAGATCGGCTGGCATCCCTGGTTCAACAGGAACCTGGGGGACGGCGGCGAGGACGTCCTCGTCGACTTCCGGCCCGGCTGGCAGGAGGAACGGGGTGACGACCACCTGCCCACCGGCCGCCGCGTCGACCCGAAGCCCGGCCCCTGGGACGACTGCTTCGGCATGCCGGACGGCGTCGACGTCACGCTCACCTGGCCGGGACGGCTGGAGCTGAAGGTCGGCAGCCGCGAGCAGTGGGTCGTCGTGTACGACGAGCAGGAGGCGGCCGTGTGCGTGGAGCCGCAGACCGGTCCGCCGAACGGGCTCAACACCCACCCCCGCCTGGTCACACCCATCGAACCCCTCGAAGCCACCACGACCTGGAGCTGGCGGCGCCTCTAAGCTGGCGTCCATGAGTGATGTACGCGGCGCGCTGCTGCAGCAGATCAAGGACAAGGCCGTGGTGCACGGCAAGGTGACCCTCTCCTCGGGTCTTGAGGCCGACTACTACGTGGACCTGCGCCGGATCACGCTGGACGGAGAGGCCGCCCCGCTCGTCGGACAGGTCCTCCTCGACCTCACCGCCGACCTGGAGTTCGACGCGGTCGGCGGGCTGACCATGGGCGCCGACCCGGTCGCCGGGGCCATGCTGCACGCCGCCGCCGCGAGCGGGCGCAAGCTGGACGCCTTCGTCGTCCGCAAGGCCGCCAAGGCGCACGGCCTGCAGCGCCGTGTCGAGGGTCCCGAGATCAAGGGCCGGCGCGTCCTCGTGGTCGAGGACACCTCGACCACGGGCGGCTCCCCGCTGGAGGCCGTCCAGGCCGTCCGGGAGGCCGGAGCCGAGGTCGTCGGCGTCGCCACGATCGTCGACCGTGCGACCGGCGCCGCCGAGAAGATCGAGGCCGGAGCGGGTGTTCCGTACCTCTTCGCCTACTCCAAGGGCGAGTTGGGGCTCGACTGACGAAGCTCCCGCGGGACCCCGCCGACGGCCGGGTCCCGCATGTCGGATGGGGGTCTGGAGCATCCGGCGATGTCTGGAAAGATGGGGCCGACGATGACGTCGCCCCCCTAGGTCAGGGCCATAAGCACCAGTCCCGTCGTACCGCAGCAGCAGTACGCAGACCCGCACATACAAGGAGCGGACAGATGCCCATCGCAACCCCCGAGGTCTACAACGAGATGCTCGACCGGGCGAAGGCAGGCAAGTTCGCCTACCCGGCCATCAACGTGACCTCGTCCCAGACCCTGCACGCTGCGCTGCGCGGCTTCGCGGAGGCCGAGAGCGACGGCATCATCCAGATCTCCACCGGTGGTGCGGAGTTCCTCGGCGGTCAGCACAAGAAGGACATGGTGACGGGCGCCGTCGCGCTCGCCGAGTTCGCGCACATCGTCGCCGCGAAGTACGACATCACGGTCGCGCTGCACACGGACCACTGTCCCAAGGACAAGCTGGACGGCTACGTACGTCCGCTGATCGACATCTCCGCCGCGCGTGTCGCCAAGGGTGAGAACCCGCTGTTCCAGTCCCACATGTGGGACGGCTCCGCGGAGACCCTCGCCGACAACCTGGCCATCGGCCAGGAGCTGCTCGCCAAGGCCGTCGCCGCGAAGATCATCCTCGAGGTCGAGATCACCCCGACCGGTGGCGAGGAGGACGGCGTCAGCCACGAGATCAACGACGAGCTGTACACGACCGTCGACGACGCCCTGCGCACCGCCGAGGCCCTCGGGCTGGGCGACAAGGGCCGCTACCTGCTCGCCGCGTCGTTCGGCAACGTGCACGGTGTGTACAAGCCGGGCAACGTCGTCCTGCGCCCCGAGCTCCTCAAGGACCTCCAGGAGGGTGTCGCCGCCAAGTACGGCAAGGCGAGCCCGTTCGACTTCGTCTTCCACGGCGGCTCCGGCTCCACCGCCGAGGAGATCGCCACCGCGCTGGAGAACGGCGTCGTGAAGATGAACCTCGACACCGACACCCAGTACGCCTTCACCCGTCCGGTCGTGGACCACATGTTCCGCAACTACGACGCTGTCCTGAAGGTCGACGGCGAGGTCGGCACCAAGTCGAAGTACGACCCGCGCACCTGGGGCAAGCTCGCCGAGGCCGGCATGGCCCAGCGTGTGACCGAGGCCTGCGCCGCCCTGCGCTCCACGGGCACCCGCCTCAAGTAGTCCCCGGTGGTCCGCCCGTAGGCCTCTGGCAGTCCCTCGGAGGTCCTCGGCCGGTCCTGACGTGGTCGTACCTCCGGTAGTAGTACCTCTCCGGCAGTGGTACCTCCGGAAGGGCCCGGCACCTGCCACGGTGCCGGGCCCTTCCGTATGCTCCGAGGTATGGCTGTGCCTGCGAGGGACGCATCGGACGTATCGGACGGCAGACCCGCGGTACGGATCGCCTCCCCGGCGGGGAAGTGGATCCTGCTGACCACCGTCCTCGGCTCCAGCATGGCCCTGCTGGACTCGACCGTCGTCAATGTGGCTCTGCCGACCATCGGCCGCGACCTGAACGCGAGCCTCGCCGCCCTCCAGTGGACCGTGAACGGCTACATGCTGTCGCTGGCCGGACTGATCCTGCTCGGTGGCTCGCTCGGTGACCGCTTCGGGCGCCGGAAGATCTTCGTCATCGGCGTGGTGTGGTTCGCCGTCGCCTCGCTGATGTGCGGGCTCGCGCCCGACGTGGGCGTGCTCATCGCCGCCCGCGTCCTCCAGGGCGTCGGCGGGGCGCTGCTCACCCCCGGCTCGCTGGCGATCATCCAGGCCTCCTTCCACCCGGACGACCGGGCCCGGGCCATCGGCCTGTGGTCGGGCTTCGGGGGTGTCGGGGCCGCCGTCGGGCCGTTCCTGGGCGGCTGGCTGGTGGACGGGCCAGGCTGGCGCTGGGTCTTCCTGCTGAACATCCCCGTGGCGCTGGTGTGCGCCCCGATCGCCCTGCTGCACGTTCCGGAGTCGACCGGCGGCACCTCCCGCGCGACCGGAGCCGAGAGCGGGGGAGGCAAGCCCCACCGCGGCTTCGACGTCCTCGGCGCCGTCCTCGGCGCGCTCTCCCTCGCCCTGGTGACGTACGCCCTGATCGAGGCCAGGAGCGGTTCCCCGCTCGTGTGGGTGGCGGCGGTCGGAGGCGTGGCGGCGGGGGTGGCGTTCGTGTACGTCGAGAAGCGGCGGTCCGATCCGATGATGCCGCTGGACATCTTCGCCTCGCGCCAGTTCACGGCCGTCAACCTGGTGACCCTGTGCGTCTACGCGGCCTTCGGCGGCTTCTTCTTCCTGACCGCGCTCCAGCTCCAGGTCGTGGCGGGCTACTCCGCGCTCCAGGCCGGTACGGCCCTGCTGCCGACCACGGTCCTGATGCTGCTCTTCTCGGCCCGCTCCGGCGAACTCTCCCAGCGCATCGGCCCGCGCATCCCGCTGACCGTCGGGCCGCTGCTGTGCGCGGCGGGCATGCTGCTGATGCTGCGGGTCGGCGAGAACGCGTCGTACGTGTCCGACGTACTGCCCGCGCTGCTGGTGATGGGCCTCGGCATGGTGACCCTGGTCGCGCCGCTGACCGCGACCGTCCTGGCCTCCGTGGACGTCGGGCGGGCGGGCCTGGCCAGCGGGATCAACAACGCGGCGGCCCGCGTGGCCGGGCTCCTCGCCGTGGCCGCGCTGCCGCTGCTCACCGGGATGGGAGAGGAGGCGTACCGCTCGGCGGAGGCCTTCGACGCCGCCTTCCGGCGGGCGATGCCGCTGTGCGCGGGCGTGCTGGTGGTCGGCGCGGTGCTGGCCTTCACGACCGTACGCCGCCCGGCGCCCGGCTGCCTCCGCCCCGAGTGCCACACGCACGGCTCGCTGACGGCGCCCCCGCTGGAGCCGGAACGATCCCGTGGCGTCCTCGCGGCCCCGGGCTCCCCCGGCCCTCCGGGCTCTTCGGGTTCTACGCCTTCCAGCGCTGGTCCAGCCTCGTGATCGTGCCGGAGGCGTCGATCCGGTAGGCGAAGTACATCCGGCTCGCCCGGGCCGAGGCGTCGGCCTCGGCGAGGAAGGCGCGGACGTCGATCGGCTTGTTCACGTCGGTGTCGTGGAACGGTTCGTTCACGGAGAGCCGTGCCGTCGCGGAGAGCCGTATCTCGTGCCGCGGGCCGATCGCGTGCCACACGGGGGCGTCGGGCCGCGGGCAGGTCCAGGAGCCCTCCTGGACCTTGATGTACGAGCCGTCCTTCGCGACGCGCGTGCCGGGCAGCAGCGTGACGTCGACGCCGGACCAGCCCATGCAGGCGGGGCCGTCGGAGGAGGCCGTGGGGGAGGCGGCGGAGATCTTCGGCGCGGCGGCCGTCGGCTCGCCGCCGGCGGGCGGGGCCGCGGTCGCGGCTGGGGAGGCGGTGGCCGGCGGGGAGGAGGTACCGGCGGCGGTGTCGTCCCCCGGTCCGCAGGCGGTCGTCGCGGGCAGAAGGGCGGCGGAGAGGGCGGCCGGGGCGCCACCTCCGCGGATCCGGGCAGCGGTCGGTACGGCCATGATGATTCCCGCGTTGGCGTGAACACGTTCGACAGACGCTGATCGCGGTGTCACCGCGGAACGGATCGTTCCCTGAGCGCCGTGGGCAACCGTTACCGATCATGGACGATGCAGCAGACTGGAACCCATGACGATTCACGAGAACCTCCTCGGGGGACCGCTCCCGACCCATCTCCCGGACGACCCGGAGCCGCGCGAGCTCCTCGCGAACGGCACGGCCCCCGCCGATGTCGCCGCCAAGTACCCCACCTCCTCGCTCGCCTGGGCGCAGCTCGCCGACGACGCGTTCGAGCGCGGCGGTGTAGTGGAGTCGTACGCCTACGCCCGTACGGGCTACCACCGTGGCCTGGACGCCCTGCGCCGCAGCGGCTGGAAGGGACACGGCCCGGTGCCCTGGGAGCACGAGCCGAACCGCGGCTTCCTGCGCGCCCTGCACGCCCTCGCCCGCGCCGCGCAGGCGATCGGCGAGCAGGAGGAGTACGAGCGCTGCAGCCAGTTCCTGAAGGACTCCTCGCCGACGGCGGCCCAGACCCTGGGCTAGCACCGGCCGCCCTGCGGGGGCTCTGACGCGGGTCCGCCTGGTGTGACCAGGCGGACCTTGCGGTTTCGGGGGACGATTGTGGAGGATGCCCGATGGGGACCGGGGCCCCCGTGTCGGTAACGGCAGGGGCGGACCGCTACCCGGAGCACATTGCAGGAGACAGCGATGTCCCACCAGGCTCAGCCCACGCAGGCTCAGGAGCCCGAGACTCCGCATCTCGACTTCCAGGGCACGACGCCGTACGAGGACTACGTACAGGCGGACGTGCTCACCCACCTCCAGCACACCCTCTCCGACGACCCCGGAGAGATGGTCTTCCTCGTGACGACCCAGGTCATGGAGCTGTGGTTCACGGTCATCGTCCACGAGTGGGAGACGGCGGCCAAGGCGCTGCGCGCCGACGACGTCCCCGTCGCGGTGGCCGCCCTGAAGCGGTCCGTACGGGAGCTGGAGGCGCTCAACGCCTCCTGGCGTCCGCTCGGACAGCTCACCCCCGCGCAGTTCAACTCCTACCGCTCGGCCCTCGGCGAGGGTTCCGGCTTCCAGTCGGCGATGTACCGGCGCATGGAGTTCCTGCTCGGCGAGAAGTCCGCGTCCATGCTCGTCCCGCACCGGGGCGCGACGCGGGTGTACGCCGAGCTGGAGAAGGCGCTGCACGAGCCGAGCCTGTACGACGAGGTGCTGCGGCTGCTCGCGCGGCGCGGGCACGCGATCCCGGCCGCGGTGCTGGAGCGTGACGTGTCGCGCCGTTACGAGCCCGCGCCCGAGGTGGAGGCCGCGTGGGCTGCCCTGTACGCCGGTGACGACAGCGACGAGCTCGCGCGTCTCGGCGAGGCACTGACCGACGTCGCCGAGCTGGTGTGGCGCTGGCGCAACGACCATCTCGTCGCCACCCGGCGGGCGATGGGCTCGAAGACCGGCACGGGCGGCTCCGCCGGGGTTGCCTGGCTGGAGAAGCGCGCGCAGAAGAACGTGTTCCCCGAGCTGTGGACGGCGAGGTCCCATGTCTGAGCGAGTGTCTGAGCGAGCCCCTGCGTCCGCGCTGGGCGCGCGGGCGGCGGAACTGGACGCGGCCGACGAACTCGCCGGAGTGCGCGAGCAGTTCGTGCTCGACGACGTGGTGTACCTGGACGGGAACTCGCTCGGCGCGCTGTCGGCCGGGGTCCCCGGCCGGGTCGAGGACGTCGTCCGCAGGCAGTGGGGCGAACTCCGCATCCGCTCCTGGGAGGAGAGCGGGTGGTGGACCGCGCCCGAGCGGATCGGCGACCGGATCGCCCCGCTGGTCGGCGCGGCGCCGGGTCAGATCGTGGTCGGCGACTCGACCAGCGTGAACGTGTTCAAGGCGCTGGTGGGCGCCGTACGGCTGGCGGGCGAGGGGCGCGACGAGATCCTGGTCGACGCGACGACGTTCCCGACGGACGGGTACATCGCCGCGTCGGCGGCCCGCATGACGGGCTGCGAGCTGCGTCCGGTCGATCCCGACGAGGTGCCCTCGGCGCTCAACTCCCGTACGGCGGCGGTGCTTCTCAACCACGTCGACTACCGCACGGGCCGGCGCTACGACCTCGCGTCCCTGACCTCCGCGATCCACGCGGCGGGCGCCCTGTCGGTGTGGGACCTGTGCCATTCCGCGGGCGCCCTGCCGGTCGGGCTTGACGAGCACGGGGTGGACCTGGCGGTCGGCTGCACCTACAAGTACCTGAACGGCGGCCCGGGTTCGCCCGCGTACCTCTACGTCCGCGCCGGCCTCCAGGACCGCTTCGACTCCCCGCTCCCCGGCTGGAACTCGCACGCGGACCCCTTCGGCATGAGCCCGTCGTACGCCCCGGCACCGGGTGCCCTGCGCGGGCGGGTCGGCACGCCGGACATCCTCTCGATGCTGGCCCTGGAAGCGGCGCTGGAGGTCTGGGAGGGCGTCTCGATCGACAGCGTCCGCGCCAAGTCGCTCGCCCTGACCGACTTCTTCCTGGAGTGCGTCTCCGCGTACGTCCCCGAGGGCCGGGTCGAGTCCGTGACCCCGTCCGCCCACGCGGAACGGGGCAGCCAGGTGGCCCTGCGCTGCGCGGACGCGGGCGCCGTGATGAAGCGCCTGATCGACCAGGGCGTCGTGGGCGACTTCCGCCACCCGGACATCCTCCGCTTCGGCTTCACCCCTCTGTACGTCGGCTTCGCGGACACGGAGAGGGCGGCACGGGTACTGGCGGGGGTACTGGACTAGCGAGGGCGCGACCATCGGGCGCGACCGTCAGGCCCTCGGGCTCAGGGAGCGGAATTCAGCCCTTCCGGCGCTTCGGCGTTTGAGGAGCGGGGTCTGGGGCGGAGCCCTCGGGATGATGGGGTCCCGGGGATGATGGGGCCCCTGGTCGAGCGAAGCCGAGATCTCGGGGAGGGCAGGGGCGGAGGGGCGAAACTCCTCTTGCCCCGCCCGGCGCTGCCGGTACCTGGCCGGCCCGGCACTGCCGGGTACCCGGCTCGCCCGGCGGTCGCCGGGGTCCGCCGGTGGCCCCGGATGTCCGGCCGCCACATCCGTTTCACCGCTGAGAGGTCGGAGCATGCAGGACGATGCCGCATCCCGGGACGACGCCGACGCCACGGCAGAGCACCGCGCCGACGCCAGGGCACAGAGCCGCGCCGACGCGGCGCGCGAGGCCGCCGTCGCGCGCGACGCCGCGGAGGAGGCGTCCGCCTTCTCGCACCCGGCCGTGGATCCCGACGTCACCATGGCGTACGGCGACCACCCCGACCAGGTGATCGACTTCTACGCCCCGCGCGAGCCCGACCCGGATGTCCTCACCCCTCTCGTGGTCGTTCTGCACGGCGGCGCCTGGCGTGCCCCGTACGACCGCCGTCACATCACCCCGTTCGCGGACTTCCTGACCCGCCGCGGATTCGCCGTGGCGAACGTCGAGTACCGCCGCGGCGAGGAGACGTCACCGGCTCCGGCCGGGCCCGTGATCCCCGCGCAGGCCGGTCCCGCGGCCCCCGGACCGGAGAGCGCGGCCACTTCCGCGACCGCCGGATCCGGCGACGGGGATGGATCCGGTGACACCGACACCGACACCGGCGCTCCGGTCGCCGGCCGGTGGCCCGACACCTTCGACGACGTGGCGGCCGCACTCGACGCACTGCCCGCGCTCGTACGCGAGGCCCTCCCGCAGGCCGATCCCCAGCGCATGGTGATCACCGGCCACTCGGCGGGCGGTCACCTCGCCCTGTGGGCCGCGGCGCGGCACCTCCTGCCCGCCGACGCGCCCTGGCGCATCGACCGCCCCGCATCCCTGCGCGGCGTCGTCGCCCTCGCCCCCATCGCGGACTTCCAGGTCGCGGAGGAGCTCGATGTCTGCGGCGGGGCGTCCCGTCAACTCCTGGGCGGAGAAGCCGCGTTCGCGGAACGCCTGCCGTACGCCGACCCGGTGCGTCTGCTTCCGACCGGTATCGCGACCACCCTCGTCCAGGGCCGTACCGACGTCGTCGTGCCGCAGGCGGTCGCCGAGTCGTACGCGGACGCGGCCGCCAAGGCGGGTGAGGTGGTCGGTCTTACCCTTCTGGATGACGTAGGCCACTTTCCCCTGATCGACCCGGCCGCCGACGCCTGCGCCGTGGTGGCCGAGGAGATCGCTCAGCTGGCCTGGTAGACGGGTAACCACCCGGTTCCCCGGGCGACTGCTCGGAGTGCCGGGGGCTGCCCCTGCCCGAAGCCCGGTCATACCCGTAGTACCTGAGAGCTACCTTCCAGATGAGGTCCGCAGCGGGACGCGGACGACAGGTGACGATCCGTAATTTCCCTTCCAGTGACGCCCGATGAACGGGCGGACGGGGAGGGACGGACACTATGGAATTCCGGGCGCAACCGACCACCAGAGGGAGAGCGGACGCCCGCTCGGACCCGCCAGGGGCCAGGCCGAGCGCACCACCCCCGACCCCCGAACCCCCTCGCCGCCTCACCGAAACGGCTCGCCACCCCACCGGGGACCCGAGTCGCCCCACGGATCCCCAGCGCCGCCTCGCCGGGGACCCGAGCCACGACCCGAGCCCCTTAACCAATCCTGCTCGCCATTTCGCCGGGGATCCGGGCCACCCCGCGGAACCCCCGCCCCGCCGCGCCGGAGGCCGGATCGTCCGGCGGCTGTGCCGGGCGCTGCTCGCCACGCTCGTCACGGCAGCCGTCGTCGTCCCCGTGTCCGCGGCCGCCCGGCCGGAGATCCCGGCGCCGGCACCCGCGGTCCTCGCCCCGCTGACCGCGTCGACCCTGGAGAAGGCGTACGAGGCGAACCGGGCCGACGCCGCGGAGGCGGCCCGGATGGCCGCGGACCACGGCGACCGCACCCGGGCCGGGGCCGACCGCGCCATGGCCGCCCCCTCCCGCCGTTTCCTCTCCTTCGACGGACGGGGACCCGGCCGGGCCGTCGAGGTCTTCGGCGACCTCGCACACGCCGACCGCGTGGCCGTCCTGGTCCCGGGTTCGGACACCACGCTGGAGACGTACGACCGTTTCCGTGCCGGCGCAATCGCCCTGCACGACCGACTCGGCCCGCGCGGTGCCGTCCTCGCGTGGCTCGGGTACGAGGCTCCGGGCACCGTGAGCACGACGGTCCTCACGACGGACCGCGCGGAGCGGGCGGCCCCCGTTCTGCGGGCCTTCCTGCGCCAACTGCGCGGCGTCGTCGGCCGGTCGGCGCACCTGTCCCTGCTGTGCCACTCGTACGGCACGGTGGTCTGCGGCCGCGCCGCCCCGGGCCTGGACGTGAGCGACATCGTCCTGGTCGGCAGTCCGGGCACCGGAGTGTCCTCCGCCGCCGCGCTGCGTACCTCGGCCCGCGTCTGGGCCGCCCGCGGCTCCGCCGACTGGATCGCGCACGTCCCGCACGCGAGCCTCGGCCTCTTCGGCACGACCGTCGGCTTCGGAACCGACCCGGTGTCCCGGTCCTTCGGCGCCCGGGTCTTCCAGGCGGGCGACGGCGGCCACAGCGACTACTTCGCACCGGGCTCGGTGTCCCTGGCCAACCTCACCCGCATCGTCCTCGGCGACACCTCGGAGGTGACCCGTGCGTGACCTGACCGGCACGACCGATCTGACCGGCACGACCGCACTGACCGGCGTACGGACCGCGATCCGCCGCATCGAGCGCGCCACCCCCGTCGAGCGGGACCGCGCCGTCGACGCCCTGCGCGCCCTCGCGATCCTGGGCGTCGTCCTGGGCCACTGGCTGGTGACCGCGCTGGTCGCGGACGGCGGCGCGCTGCACACGGCGAGCCCGTTGCAGCACATGCCCTGGCTGACCCCGATCTCCTGGGTCTTCCAGACGCTCGCCGTGTTCTTCCTGGTGGGCGGCCATGTGGCGACGAAGAGCTACGCGTCGGCGCAGGCAAGCGGTACGACGTACGGGCAGTGGCTCCGCGTCCGGATGGGCCGCCTCCTGAGGCCGGTTGCGGCGGTGCTGGCGCTCTGGGCGGTGGCGACGGCCTGTCTGGTCGCGTCCGGTGCGGACCTCGGCACGGTGCACACACTCGTGAAGCTGGCACTGTCCCCGCTCTGGTTCCTGGTGGTCTTCGCCGGACTGACCGCGGCGACACCGCTGCTGACCCGCCTCAACCCGCTGTGGCCGCTGGCCGTCGTCCTCCACGTGGACGTCATCCGCTTCGGCTTCGGCGGCCCGGCGTGGCTCGGCTGGGTGAATCTCGCGGCCGGCTGGCTGGTGCCGTACGCCCTGGGCGCCGCCTGGACACGCGGTGAGTTGGAGCGGGCGCGCGCGGGATGGGTGTTGTTCGGCGGCGGCGCGGTGGTGACGGCGGTGCTGGTGACATGGGCCGGTTATCCGGCGTCCATGGTCGGCATACCGGGGGCCGCCGTCTCCAACCTGAACCCGCCGACTCTGGCCGCGGTCACCTTCGGCCTGGCCCAGTGCGGACTCGCCCTGCTGCTGCGCGAGCCGTTGCGCCGAGCGATGCGGCACCCCGCGGTCTGGGCGGGCACGGCCTTCGCCAACCTCTCCGCGATGACGATATTCCTCTGGCACCAGACGTCCCTGATGGCGGTGACCGCCCTCGGCCTGCTCGCGGGCCGGCTCCCCGGCCTGCACACCACCCCCGACTCCCTGGCCTGGGTGGCCGCGAGAATCGCCTGGCTGCCCGTCTTCGTCTGTGCCCTCACCCTGTGCTGGTGCGCCTTCAGTTCGTACGAACGGGGACCCCGCCGCCCGACCGGCCGTCCGTCCCGAGTCGTCCGCGTCCACCGGGTCCACCGCGGTTTTGGCCCGGCCACCCCCGAGGCGGCGCCTCGTGCCTAGGGTTGACGGCGTGACCAGCGAGGACCACCGGCCCCCGAACAGCGAGCCCGCCAAGCTCCCTGACGCCGCCTCACGCCCGCCCGGAACCTCCGCCCCCACCACCGCGCCCGAGACCTCAGCCGCCGTCCCCGTGTCCGAGACCTCAGCCGCCGCGCCCGTCCTCGCCGCCGCACCCAGCAGCGCATCCATCGGCGGTGATCCCACTGCCGCACCCTTCCGCGGTGACCCCACCACCGTGCCCGCCAGTCGTGGCCCCCGTTCCCCCAGAGGCATCCGCGTACGGACACTGGCCCAGGCCCCGTTCCCGTTTCTGCGCGGGATCCTGGCCGAGCTCGCGGTGCCGGCGGCCGCGCCGCTGCCGCCGCTGTCCCGGCCCCGTTGGCTGCGCCGCCTGCCGCATGTCGTGGTGTGCCTGATCGCCCTCGGACTCGGGCTGGCGGCCATGGACGAACTGAGCGACGGCTATCGACTGGGTTTCCCGCTGGGCACGGTGAGCGGCCTCGCGCTGGGCGCGGCGGTCGTGCTCGCGCTGTGGCGTCCCGTGCCGGCCTGGTGGCTGTCGCTTGGCGTCACCGTGGTCGCCGCCGCCGCTGCCCACTCGGACATGGTGGCGGCCATCCCGGGACCGGTACCGGGACCGGACTGGCCATGGAGCACGTCCGCGATGACGGCGCAGGCCTTCGTGTTCTTCCTGCTCGCCCTGCGGCTGCCCGCGCGCGTCGCTGTCGGCGCGCTGTCCCTGACCTGTCTCGCCACCTATGTGTTGCAGGGCCTGGCCGGCGGACCGTCGTACCCGCCGACGGTCATGCTCCCCGGACCCTCGTACCACACGACGGGAGCGCTGGCGGTCGTCGTCTTCGCCGCCGTCGTCCTTCTCGGCACAGCGCTGCGCGGTCGCCGCGAGGCCCGTACCCAACTGGTCCAGCAGGCGTCCCTGACCGAGGAGGAGCGCGCCCGCCGTACGGTCCTGGAGGAGCGCAGCCGTATCGCGCGCGAGCTCCATGACGTGGTCGCGCACCACATGTCGGTGATTTCCATTCAGGCGCAGGTCGCCCCCCACCTGGTCGAGAACCCGACCGACGAACTGAAGGAGAACCTGGAGGGCATCCGGCAGAACGCCCTGGAGGCGCTGACCGAGCTGCGCCGGGTGCTCGGAGTGCTGCGTTCGGAGAACCCGGAGGACCCGTACGGCCTCGGCGCGGGTGCGGGCGTGGCTCCGGACGCCCCGCAGCCCACGCTGGGCCGTCTCGACGCCCTGGTCGAGAACACCCGCGCCGCGGGACTGGACGTGACCACGGAGATCACCGGGGAACAGCTCCCCCTGGCACCGGGCGTCGAACTGTCGGCGTACCGGATCGTCCAGGAGGCGCTGAGCAACGCCCTGCGCCATGCGCCGGGTTCCGCGGTCAAGGTGGAGCTCTGGCACTTCCCGCGGGGCCTCCAGGTGAGAGTCGTCAACTCACGGCCCGAGCGCCCCGCCCCGCCGTCCCCGGGCGCGGGACACGGACTGCTCGGCATGCGGGAGCGGGTCGCGATGCTGGGTGGCACCCTCGTGACCTCGGAGACGTCGTGCGGCGGTTTCGCGGTGGCGGCCTTCCTCCCGGGCAACGGCACCGCGCCCGCCGACTGCGCCCCCCGGACCGACGACACCTTCACAGGCCTCCCAGACGACACCTTCACAGGCATCCCAGGAGAAGAGACGCCATGACGACCGTGAGCGGCACCATCCGCGTACTGATCGCCGACGACCAGCAGATGGTCCGGCAGGGATTCACCGTGCTGCTCAACACCCACCCGGGCATCGAGGTGGTCGGTCAGGCGGTCGACGGACTCGACGCGATCCTCAAGGTCGCCGAACTCGCCCCGGACGTCGTCCTGATGGACATCCGCATGCCCGAGCTCGGCGGCATCGAGGCGACCCGACGCATCACCACCGACACCCCGCACATCAAGGTCCTGGTGCTCACCACCTTCGACCTCGACGAGTACGTCTACGAAGCCCTCCGCGCCGGCGCCTCCGGCTTCCTCCTCAAGGACGCCTCGGCCGATCAACTCGCGGAAGCGGTCCGCGTGGTCGCGGCCGGCGACGCCCTCCTCGCCCCCGGCATCACCCGTCGCCTCATCGCCGAGTTCTCCCGCCTCGACTCCACCCCGCGCGCACCCCTGAAGCAACGCATCGGCGACCTCACCGAACGCGAGACCGAGGTCCTGGCCCACATCGCCCAGGGCCTCTCCAACGCCGAGATCGCCCAACGTCTGGTGGTGGCCGAGCAGACCGTGAAAACCCACGTCGGCCGCATCCTCGTCAAACTGGGCC
This sequence comes from Streptomyces sp. NPDC042002, assembly GCF_055588305.1. Lineage (NCBI taxonomy): Bacteria > Bacillati > Actinomycetota > Actinomycetes > Kitasatosporales > Streptomycetaceae > Streptomyces > Streptomyces sp. NPDC042002. The sequence continues at coordinate 37,959 of NZ_JBVJCT010000019.1, forward strand.
TGCGCGACCGCACCCAAGCAGCGGTCTTCGCCTACGAATCGGGCCTGATCCGCCCCACGGGCTACTGACCCGCACACCCCCACCCGGAAAGCCGCCGCCCGGGGACAGACAAGCCCCTGCGCACCCGCCCCTGCGTACCCGCGGCCTGAAACGACACCCCGCAGGAACGGCGCCAGGCAGGAAGAGCCCGGCCCACCACGCACCCGGCACCGAACGCGAGCGAGAGCGCCCCGGCAGTCCCCGAGTCCGCACCCCGCCCTCGGGTCCACACCTGGCCCCTACCCGTAGTACCTGAGACGGACCCTCAAGGACCCTCCTCGCAGGTGACGACCCCACGCCCCACCTGGGCCTACCGTTTTGAACGTGACCGAGACGACCCAGACGCAGACGACACCCCCGCCTCCCGGCGGTGCCGGGGCCAAGCCCCGCAGCCCGGAGTACCGCCTCGCCGCGGACGCCGTGCGCGGCCTGCGGCAGGACATGTTCCATGACGCCTTCGCCTACCGCCCGCTCCCCCGCAGACGCACGGACGGCGCCCTCACCCGCCGCCTCCCCGGAACCCTGCGGGCAAAGGCGGCCTGGATCCCGCACGGGACGGTGGCGGCGGCCGGCCTGCTGGCGATGGCCATGGGCTACACGGCGGCCGGCGGCCCCGGCCGCGGCCCGTTCGTCCCCCTGCTGTGCGGGCTCCTCGCCCTGCTCCCCGTCCTGGCGACGCTCGTTCGCCCGGTCGGCGCCTTCTGGCTCTCGATCGTGGCGGCTCCGGTCGTCGCCGTTTTCGACAGTGGCTGGAGCGACTGGCCGTGGGCGCCCGGCGCCTTCATGGCGCACATCATCGTGATGACGGTCGTGGCGCTGCGGTCACGCCCCCGCGTCGCGGCCTGGATGTGGCTGCTGACCGCCGTGTACGGCCTGCTCGCGGACACTCTCTTCGGCGGGGGCTACTACAGCGTCGACACGTTTCCGCTGCTGTTCCTCTCCGCGTTGGTCCTCCTGGTCGTCACGGTCCTGAACATACGCAGGGAGGCCAAGCAGGAAGTGACGGCCCACCAGTCGGAGACCGCGCAGGAGCGTTCCAGGCGCACGCTGCTGGAAGAGCGCACGACGATCGCCCGTGAGCTGCACGACGTGGTCGCGCACCACATGTCGGTGGTCGCCATCCAGGCGGAGGCGGCGCCCTACCGGGTGGAGAATCCGCCCCCGGAGCTGGAGCAGGCCTTCGTCACGATCCGGGAGAACGCGGTGGCGGCGCTGACCGAGCTGCGCCGGGTGCTGGGCGTGGTCAGGGCCGAGGACTACGAGGCCCCGGACGCTCCGCAGCCCACCCTCGCGGATCTGGACGCGCTCCTCGCCAACGTGCGGGACGCGGGTCTGACCGTGGAGAAGGCGGTCACCGGCGCGGTGCGCGAGCTTCCGCAGGGCGTCGAGCTGTCGGCGTACCGGATAGTCCAGGAGGCACTCAGCAACACCCTGCGACACGCGCCGGGCGCGTCGGCCCGCGTCGAGATCGGTTATGTCCTCGGCGGCCTCGGCCTGCGCATAGTCAACGGCCCCGCGCCGGTGACGACCCTGGAGAAGTCCACGCACGGCGCGGGGCACGGCATCACGGGCATGCGCGAGCGGGTCACGATGCTGGACGGAGAGATGACGACGGGCGTCATGGACGACGGAGGGTACGAGGTGGCGGTGTTCCTGCCGGTGCCCTCGGGGGAGGAGACCGGATGACCGGCGGCACGAGCCGTGCGATCCGCGTACTGATCGCCGACGACCAGATGATGGTCCGCGAGGGCTTCTCCGTACTGCTCGGCGCGATGCCGGACATCGAGGTGGTCGGCGAGGCGGTGAACGGGCGGGAGGCGGTCGAGCGCGTCCGGGAGCTGCAACCGGACGTCGTGCTGATGGACATCCGCATGCCGGAGATGAACGGGATCGACGCGACCCGGGAGATCGTCGCCGCGGACGGCGCCGCGAAGGTGCTGGTACTGACGACGTTCGATCTCGACGAGTACGTGTATCAGGCGCTGCGGGCGGGGGCGTCCGGCTTCCTCCTCAAGGACGCCTCGGCCCGCCAGCTCGCCGACGGGGTGAGGGTGGTGTCGGCCGGGGAGGCGCTGCTCGCCCCCTCGGTCACCAGGCGGCTGATCACGGAGTTCTCCAAGCTCGCGGACGCGCCCAGGCTGTCGGCGACGGCGCACGCGGCGTACGGGGATCTGACCGACCGGGAGACGGAGGTGCTGGTGCTGATCGCGCAGGGGCTGTCGAACGCGGAGATAGCCGGACGGCTCGTCGTCGCGGAGTCGACGATCAAGACCCATGTGAGCCGCATCCTGGTGAAACTGGGCCTGCGGGACCGGACGCAGGCGGCGGTGTTCGCGTACGAGGCACGCCTGGTCACCCCCAGATGACCGTGGCACGGCTGGTTGCACGGGGCGACTCGCGGGAGTCGGCTGCAAAGGGATGACCGGGAGGGGGGCGGCGGCCCGCTGTTCAGGACGGCCCTGGTCAGCGGGGGGTGGGTCGGGCTAGCGTCCGTTCATGGCAGCTTTGGAGAGTTCGCGGGCCTTCGACCCGTGGGATCCGGCGTTCGTGGCGGACCCGTACCCGGCGTACGAGGAACTGCGTGCGCGGGGTCGGGTGCACTACTACGAGCCGACGAACCAGTGGCTGGTGCCGCACCACGCGGACGTGTCGGCGCTGCTGCGAGACCGCCGGCTGGGCCGGACGTACCAGCATCGGTTCACGCACGAGGACTTCGGGCGGACGGCGCCGCCCCCGGAGCACGAGCCGTTCCACGTGCTCAACGATCACGGGATGCTCGATCTGGAGCCTCCGGACCACACGCGGATCCGGCGGCTGGTGTCGAAGGCGTTCACACCGCGCACGGTGGAGCGGCTGAAGCCGTATGTGGAGGGGCTGGCCGGTGAGCTGGTCGGCCGGCTGGTGGAGGCGGGCGGCGGGGATCTGCTGACCGACGTGGCGGAGCCGCTGCCGGTGTCGGTGATCGCGGAGATGCTGGGTGTCCCGGAGTCCGAACGGGCGCCGTTGCGGCCCTGGTCGGCGGACATCTGCGGGATGTACGAGCTGAACCCGTCCGAGGAGGTGGCGCGGAAGGCGGTGCGGGCGTCGGAGGAGTTCACCGAGTACCTGCGGGGGCTGATCGAGGCCCGCCGCAAGGAACCGGCGGACGATCTGATCTCGGGGCTCATCGCGGCGCACGACGAGGGCGACCGGCTCACCGAGCAGGAGATGATCTCCACCTGTGTGCTGCTGCTGAACGCGGGGCACGAGGCGACGGTCAACTCGACGGTGACCGGCTGGTGGACCCTGTTCCGGCATCCCGGGCAGTTGGCGGCGCTGCGGGCGGACCACACATTGATCCCCACGGCGGTGGAGGAGTTGATGCGCTACGACACCCCGCTCCAGTTGTTCGAGCGTTGGGTGCTGGACGACATCGAGATCGGCGGTACGACGGTTCCGCGGGGTGCGGAGATCGCGATGCTCTTCGGTTCCGCGAACCGTGACGCCGAGGTGTTCGCGGACCCGGAGACGTTGGACCTGTCCCGGGCGGAGAACCCGCACATCTCCTTCAGCGCGGGTATCCACTACTGCATAGGCGCTCCGCTGGCCCGGCTCGAACTGGCGGCCTCCATGAGCGCACTCCTGAGCAGGGCCCCGGCTCTCAGGCTCACCGAGGAGCCGGTCCGCAGACCGAACTTCGTGATCCGCGGACTGGAGGGCCTGCCGGTCGAGGTCTGACCGACATCGCCATCCCCTGCCCGGCGGCGCGGCCTCTTTTGTCGCCGTGCCGCGCCTCCTCCCCGGCTGGATCGGCCGGGTGGGGCGGCCTGTCACACCGTCAGGCCGCCTCGCCCGCATCCCGTCAGCACACCGTCAGGCCGCGTAGCCGCTCACGTAGTCCCAAGCATCGCCCCTCAGGTCGGCAGGTCGTCAGGTCGTCAGGTCGCGGTGGCGCAGGGACGTCAGTCCTGCTGCGGTCAGGGCCGCCGCGATCCCGGTCAGGACGAGGACCGGTGTCCAGGCCATGGCGCCGCCCGGCAGCTTCGGGAGGTGGCCGAAGGGGGAGAGGTCCATGACGGCCTGGGGGATGTTCAGGGCGGGGCCGATCCAGCCGAGGAGGAGGGCGAGGCCCGCCGCGGCCCAGGCGCCGGGGGCAAGCCGGGGCGAGAGGCCGTAGAGCAGGACGGCGACGCCGCCCAGGGTCCAGATCGCCGGGACCTGGACCAGGCAGGCGCCGAGGACGGCGCCGAGTGCGGAGCCGTAGCCGAGAGCGAGGCCGAGTCCGCCGAGCAGCATGATGAGGACCGCGCCGCCGAAGGCGAGGACGAGGTGTCCGCCGGCCCAGCGCAGCCGGCCGACGGCGGCGGCGAGCAGGGGTTCGGCGCGCTGCGAGGTCTCCTCGCCGTGCAGCCGGAGCACGGAGGAGACGATGTAGAGGGCGGCGACCATGCCCAGCATGTTCACCATGGCGGCGAGGAACGCGTCGGTGATCCCGGCCTGTCCGCCCATCCGCTCGATGATCTCGCGGGTCTTGGCGTTGCCGCCGACCAGGTCCGCGGCCCCCTTCGTGATCCCGCCGAACGCGGCGCCCGCGGCGAGGAAGCCGAGGCTCCAGCCGAGTACGGCTCCGCGTTGCAGCCGCCAGGCCAGCGCTCCGGCGGTGCCGAGGCGGCCGGTCGCGGGCCCCGGCCGGGTGGGCAGGAAGCTCATGCCGACATCGCGTCGCCCGGCGAGCGTGTAGGCGGCGGCGCCCTGTGCGGCGACGGCGGCGGCGAACAGCGGCAGGACCCACCAGCGTTCGTCGGCGAAGGCGCGGACGTTCTCCAGCCAGCCCACCGGGGAGAGCCAGGTCAGCACCGACGAGCCGTCGTCGGTCGCCGAGTCGCCCGCCGCTCTGAGGACGAAGGCGGCGCCGATCAGCCCGCCCGTCAGTCCCTTGGCGAGCCGGGCGCTCTCCGTCAGCTGGGCGACGATCGCGGCCATGGTCGCGAAGACCATCCCGGTCGCGCCGATCGCGAGTCCGAGCGCCAGGGCTCCGGAGCCGCCCTGTCCGGCGAGGCCGCCCGTGATGATCAGGGCGAGGACACCGTTGGCGACGAGGGCCGCGAGCAGCGCGGCGGTCAGCGGGGCCCGCCGGCCGACCATCGCGGCCGAGATGAGTTCCTGCCGTCCGCTCTCCTCCTCGTCCCGAGTGTGCCGTACGACGATGATCAGGCTCATGATGGCGGCGAGGACTCCGGCGTAGCCGCCGATGCGCCAGGCGGTGAGTCCGCCGAGCGAGTCGCTGAACACCGGCCCGTAGGTGGCGCGCAGGGAGCTGTTGGTGAGCATCTGCCGGGCCAGGGTGGCACGTTCGGCCGGGGTGCTGTAGACGGTCTTCAGCGAGGCCGGCAGGGAGAGCACCAGCAGAGCGTTCACGCCGATCCACAGCGGCATCGTCACGCGGTCGCGGCGCAGCGCGAACCTGAGCAGGGTTCCGGTGCCGGCCAGCGGGCGGGAGCCGCCGACGCGTGCGGCGAAGGTGCCGGGGGTCGAGGCGGTCGTGGCGGTCATCGGGCCATCGCCTCTTCGGATCCGTCCGCCCGGACATCCTTCGCGTCCTCCTGGTAGTGCCGCAGGAACAGCTCCTCCAGGGTCGGCGGGGTCGAGGTCAGGGACCGTACGCCCGAGTCGGTCAACGACCGCAGGACGGCGTTCAGTTTGTCGGTGTCGACGTGCAGCCGGACCCGGTGTCGGACCCCGTCCGGCCGGACCCCGGTGTCGTGGACGTCGAGGTCCTCGACGACGAGTTCGTGGACACCGGGCAGGGACGCCAGTGCGTTCGGCGGGCCGGTGAGTTCGGCGGTGACGCTGGTGCGGGTGAGGTGGCGCAGGTCGGCGAGGGAGCCGCTCTCGACGGTCCGGCCCTTGCGGATGATGCTGACGCGGTCGCAGAGTTCCTCGACCTCGCTCAGGATGTGCGAGGACAGCAGGATGGTGCGGCCCCGGTCGCGTTCCTCCCGGACGCACCGCTGGAAGACCTCTTCCATCAGCGGGTCGAGGCCCGAGGTGGGCTCGTCCAGGATGAGCACGTCGACGTCCGAGGCGAAGGCGGCGACGAGGGCGACCTTCTGGCGGTTGCCCTTCGAGTAGGTGCGCCCCTTCTTGGTGGGGTCGAGTTCGAAGCGCTCGACCAGGTCCGCGCGCCGGGCCGGGTCGAGGCCGCCGGTCCGTCCGCCGTCCTGCCCGCCGCGCCGGGCGCGGCCCCCGCTGTGCAGCCGCCCGTAGAGGTCGATGACCTCGCCGCCGGAGAGGTTGCGCCACAGGGTCACGTCGCCGGGGACGTAGGCGACCCGGCGGTGCAGTTCCACCGCGTCGGCCCAGGGGTCCATGCCCAGCATCCGTGCCGCGCCCGAGTCGGCGCGCAGCAGGCCCAGCAGGACCCGGATGGTGGTGGACTTCCCGGAGCCGTTGGGACCGAGGAAGCCGTGCACCTCACCGGCCTCGACCTCCAGGTCGAGGCCGTCCAGCGCGTGCGTCCTGCCGAACGACTTGTGCAGTCCGGCGACGCTGATTGCCTTCGTCATGGTCCAGAACGTACGCTTCTTTCAGAAATTTGTGAAGTTAAGGAAACGTATAAATCCTGGATACACTCGATGGCGATGCGTGAGCAGGGGAGATGATCGACAGATGGCTGAACCGACTACGGCTGAGCGGGATCCGGAGGCGGTCTCGAAGTTCGTCGAGGGCTTCGCGGCGCAGCTCGTCGAGGCCGGGATGCAGCGGATGCCCGCCCGGGTCTTCGCGGCGCTGCTGGCCTCCGACTCCGGTGCCATGACCTCCGCCGGACTCGGCGAGCAGTTGCAGGTCAGCCCCGCCGCCGTCTCCGGCGCGGTGCGCTATCTCGCGCAGCAGCACATGGTCTCGCGCGAGCGTGAACCCGGCTCGCGGCGCGAGCGGTACCGCGTGCACAGCAACCAGTGGTACGAGGCGCTGACCAACCGCGACGCGGTGCTCAAGCGCTGGGAACTGGCCCTGCGCGTCGGCGTCGACTCCCTCGGTTCCGCGACCCCCGCCGGGCGCAGGCTCTCCGAGACCCTCGCGTTCTTCGAGTTCATCGACGGTGAGGTCGCGGCGATGATGGAACGCTGGCGCGCCCACCGCGAGACGCTGTACCGAGACGGCTGACGAGCGGGACCGGGCACCCCGGTCCCGTCCCGGCAGGGTGGACCGGCGCCGTCCCGGCAGGGTGGATCTTCCCCCGTCCCGGCAGGGTGGACCGGTTTCCGTCCTGTCCGGGCGGACCGGCACTCCGTCCCGTCCGGGTGGACTGGTCCCCGCCCCGTCCGGGTGGACCGGCCCCTGTCCTGTCCAGGTAGACCGGGTTCCGTCCTGTCGGGGCGGATCGGCGCTCCGCCCCCCTCCCGGGGACCAGCACCCCGCCCCGTCCGTCAGGTTGGATCGGCCCCCTCCCGCCCGTGACAGGGCACGTCCCGCCAGGATGGACCGGTAACCGGCCCTCTCGGGATGGACCGGCATCCAGCCCTCCCAGGGCGGACCGGCGATCGGCCCTCCCGGGGTGGGCCGACTCCTCCCGTCAGTGTGTGGCCGGCAGGGTCAGGCCCCAGGCCGATTCTCGTACCGTCCAGGTCCGGGTCCGGACCGGGCCGCTCACCACGGAGTCCGCGCGGTAGCGGAAGTCGGCGCCGGAGACGGTGACCTTGTGGCCCAGCAGTCGCAGGGGCGAGGCCGCGACCCCCACGGACACCGGGCGGACCTCGATCTCGGCTCCGGTGCCGGATTCTCCGGGCGTCACGGACACGGCTTCCACGGGCTGGTCCAGATCCACCACGCACACCCCGTCGACCTCGATCCGCAGCCGCGAGGGCCCGGGTCCGGGTGCGGAGGCGAGCCGGGACGGCCGGGAGGCGAGGGTCCGCACCAGGGACTGGCAGGTGCGCAGCCAGAGATGCGCGCCGTCCTCCCCGGGGACTCCCGCGGGCACCGGAGCGGGCGCCCGGGAGGGCAGCGAGGGGATGCGCAGCGCGCCGAGCACCACGCCGTCACTGTCGTCCACGAGCAGGTCGAGCCGTCGCTCGGCCCCGTCGAGGACCGCCCTGGCCGCCGCGACGGCCCCCATCGGCACCCCGAGCGAACGGGACAGCGACAGCACACCGCCCACGGGCACGAAGGACAGCGCGCACGCGGCGAGTTCCCGCTGCCGGTGCAACAGGGACACCGCCCGCAAAAGGGCCCCGTCGTCACCGATGACGACGGGTCGGCGCGCACCCCGGCGGATCAGCGCCCGAGCGAATTCCTCGGGCCCGTCCGGGAGGCACACTTTCGTCGCCGCACCCGCGCTGAGCACGTCTTTCGCGATCCGTACAGACTCGCCGTCCGTCCGTCGGGCGACCGGGTCGATGACCACCAGGAGCTGGTCGGAAGCCGCCACCTCGGTCCTGCCTCGCTTCCTCGGGTAGCATCTTTGTGCAAGAGCCCCTTGCGTTTTTGCGCCAGGGGCTTCGTCTATTCCGGGGCATCCGGTCCGACGGTCGCGGCCAAAGGTGGTCGCCGGCGTACGCAGTTGTAGCCAGAACCAGCCGCGTACGTCCCCGACCTTGGACATGCCCCGCCCGGAAGGGGTGTACGCCTGTGCCCGCACTTGTGCTGCTCGGTGCTCAGTGGGGTGACGAAGGCAAGGGAAAGGCCACCGACCTGCTCGGTGGATCCGTGGACTATGTGGTGCGCTACCAGGGCGGCAACAACGCCGGCCATACGGTAGTCGTGGGCGACCAGAAATACGCCCTCCACCTCCTCCCTTCCGGAATCCTCACGCCGGAGTGCACTCCGGTGATCGGCAACGGAGTCGTCATCGACCCGTCCGTCCTGTTCTCCGAGCTGAACGGACTGAACGAGCGCGGCGTCGACACCTCCAAGCTGCTGATCAGCGGAAACGCTCATATCATCACGCCTTACAACGTCACTGTCGACAAGGTGACGGAACGCTTCCTCGGAAAGCGGAAGATCGGGACCACCGGACGCGGTATCGGTCCGACCTACGCGGACAAGATCAACCGCGTCGGCATCCGCGTCCAGGACCTCTACGACGAGTCGATCCTCACCCAGAAGGTCGAAGCGGCGCTGGAGGTCAAGAACCAGCTGCTCACCAAGCTCTACAACCGCCGCGCCATCGAGGCGGGCCAGGTCGTCGAGGAGCTGCTGGGCTTCGCGGACCGGCTCAAGCCGTACGTCGCGGACACCGTCCTGATCCTCAACCAGGCGCTGGAGCAGGACAAGGTCGTGCTCTTCGAGGGCGGTCAGGGCACGCTGCTGGACATCGACCACGGCACGTATCCGTTCGTGACGTCGTCCAACCCGACCGCGGGCGGCGCCTGCACGGGTGCCGGCGTCGGCCCGACCAAGATCAGCCGGGTCATCGGCATCCTCAAGGCGTACACGACCCGGGTCGGCTCGGGCCCGTTCCCGACCGAGCTCTTCGACGCGGACGGCGAGGCGCTGCGGCGCATCGGCCACGAGCGCGGTGTGACGACCGGCCGTGACCGGCGCTGCGGCTGGTTCGACGCGGTCATCGCCCGCTACGCGACCCGCGTGAACGGTCTGACCGACTTCTTCCTCACCAAGCTGGACGTCCTGACCGGCTGGGAGGAGATCCCGGTCTGCGTGGCGTACGAGATCGACGGCAAGCGCGTCGAGGAACTCCCGTACTCCCAGACCGACTTCCACCACGCGAAGCCGATCTACGAGAACCTCCCCGGCTGGTCGGAGGACATCACCAAGGCGAAGACCTTCGCGGATCTCCCGAAGAACGCGCAGGACTACGTGAAGGCGCTTGAGGAGATGTCGGGCGCCCCGATCTCCGCGATCGGCGTCGGACCGGGCCGCGACGAGACGATCGAGATCAACTCGTTCATCTAACGCGGAGGTTCCGGAGCGGCTTCCGGACCAGGTTCCGAAGAGGTGTGCGGACCAGGTTCCGGAGCCGTTTCCGAAACGGTTGTTTCCACGAGTGCGCCCCCGGCCGGCATCCGGGGGCGTACCCGTACCCGGGGAGCCGGCCTCGGCGCGAGGCCGGTCTCCACAGGTGGTCCGCGGTGCCTTTGTCCGCCCAGGTCAGCGCGGTCCCGCCGGCCGCCGTGCTCGCGTTCGTGACGCCGAGCGGCAGGCCGCTCGCCCTCGCGGCGCGGGAACCGGGACAGGGCCTGCCGCGCGGCTGCGCGTTTCGCGGCGGCCCGGCGCTCATGGCGCGGATTGCGGATCGGGGACGAACTCACCGTCCGAGTCGGCGAGGAAGTTCGCGATACCCGGGTCGATCCCGACCGCACTGCCGGTCGAGGGCAGCGGTTCGGGCAGGCCCTGCTCCGCGGTGAGCAGGACGAACCGCTCACGGCCCGCACGCTTCACCGAGACGGTCCTGCCCCTGCCGGTCACCGGCCGGTGCTGGTTGGCCTTCAGGTGCCCGACGCCCTGGAGGCGGACGCCGGTGACCGGGGCGTGCGGAGCGGAGTCCCACCGGCAGCCGTCACCGTCCTTCGGGAAGTCCACCGTGTCGAACCAGCTCATCCCACGAAGACGCGGATGGCCCAGAGTGCAAACGGACTTGAACCGACGGAAGAACGCGACGAACGCCTTGTCAGCCCCGGGCGGGCTGCGCGGGCTGGGCATGCCGGCCGGGCCGCCGTGAGTGGCTCGGCAGTTGGGGCCGATGTCGTCGTAAGCGCGATGTGACAGCGGGGTGAACACGGTTCGAAACTCCGGTCCGTTGTGTCCCCGAAACCTCGAACTGACCTTTACTTGACCGGGAGATGGGCTTCTCCTGGTTCACGAGGGGATAGGCGGGCGACCACGCTCTACGCGTGTAGTTCCGCACGGCTCGCACGACACGTCCCCCTGCCCGCGTCACCCCAGTCCCAGGAGTCCGTATGCCCGTCAATCCCCTGAACCGCCGGGAGTTCGTGAAGAAGTCGGCCGTCACCGGTGCGGTCGTGGCCGTCGGCGGCGCGGCCGCGGCGGCCCCCGCGCAGGCGGCGGACCGCAGGCACCCGAAGCCGCCGCGCACCTGGTCGTTCTCGATCCTGGGCACCACCGACCTGCACAGCCACGTCTTCGACTGGGACTACTACACGGACGCGGCGTACAAGGACAGCAAGGGCAACTCGGTCGGTGTCGCGCGCGTCGCGACCCTCGTCAAGCAGCAGCGCGCCGCCAAGGGCGAGGACCACGTCCTGCTCGTCGACGCCGGCGACATCATCCAGGGCACCTCGCTGGCGTACTACTACGCGCGCGTCGACCCCATCGTCGCCGCCGACGGCAAGCGGGGTCCCAAGCACCCGATGGCCATCGCGATGAACGCCATGCGGTACGACGCCGCCGCGCTCGGCAACCACGAGTTCAACTACGGCATCGAGACGCTGCGCAGATTCGAGGAGCAGTGTCACTTCCCGCTGCTCGGCGCCAACGCGCTGGACGCGAAGACCCTGCGCCCGGCCTTCCAGCCGTACACCGTGAAGCGCATCCGTGTCCCCGGCGCCCCGGACATCAAGGTCGGCATCCTCGGCCTGACGAACCCCGGAATCGCCCTGTGGGACAAGGACAACGTCGCCGGGAAGATGGCGTTCACCGGGCTCGTCGAGCAGGCGAAGAAGTACGTGCCGCGGATGCGCGCCCTCGGCTGCGACGTCGTGTTCCTCACCGACCACTCGGGCCTGGACGGCAGTTCGTCGTACGGCGACGAACTCCCGTACGTGGAGAACGCCTCCAACCTCGTCGCCCAGCAGGTCCCCGGCATCGACGCCATCCTCGTGGGCCACACCCACACCGAGGTCTCGTCGTACACGGTCACCAACACCGAGACCGGCAAGGACGTCGTCCTCTCCGAGCCCTACTGCTACGGCATGCGGCTGACCGTCTTCGACTTCGAGCTCGAACTCGTCCGCGGCCAGTGGAAGGTCACCAGCACCAAGGCGCAGACCCTGAACAGCAACACCGTCGAGGAGGACGCCGAGATCACCCGGCTGATCAAGGCGGACCACGACCTCGTGGTCAAGTACGTCAACACGCCCGTCGGCACCTGCACCGCCGACCTGTCGGCGGCGGAGGCGTGCTGGAAGGACGTCCCCGTCATGGACTTCATCCACCAGGTCCAGATGGCGGCCGTCGCCACCGGTCTGTCGACGGCCGACGCGGCCCTGCCGCTCATCTCCGTCGCCGCGCCCTTCAGCCGCACCGCCGACATCCCCCAGGGCGACGTCACCATCCGCGACGTCGCCGGGCTCTACATCTACGACAACACGCTGTACGGCAAGAAGCTGACGGGCGCCCAGCTCAAGGACTACCTGGAGTACGCGGCGAAGTACTACCACCAGGTCCCGTCCGGTACCGCGGTGGACACCGCCACCCTCACCAACGCCAACAGCTTCTGGGACTACATGTACGACACGGCGGCGGGTGTCTCGTACGACATCGACATCGCGCAGCCGGAGGGGTCGAGGATCAAGAACCTCTCCTACAACGGCACCGCGGTCGCCGCGGACCAGGTCTTCGTCGTCGCCGTCAACAACTACCGGGCCAACGGCGGCAGCGGCTACCCGCACATCGCGGCCGCCGACATCGCCTACAGCTCCACCAACGAGATCCGCCAGCTGATGATCGACTACGTGACGGCCAAGGGCTCGCTGAACCCGGCGGACTTCGCGGTCGCCAACTGGAAGCTGACGCAGGACGGCACGCCGGTCTTCTGATCCGGCGCGCTCGGCGCCTCTGCCTTCAGGAGACACGCGGCCCAGGCCTCACCGGAGAGGGTGAGGGCTGGGCCGCCTGCCTTTTGCCTGTTCCCTGCCCGCTCCCGGCGCTCCCGGAGCTCCAGCGGGCACGCGGATGACGAGGGGCATAGCCTGAAAACGCACGTTTGGGTGCCTATGCGTGCGTCGACCGATGGAGAAGGTGAGTGCGATGCGCGTGATGCTCAGGGCCACCATGGACACGGAAAAGGCCAACGAGGTCATCCGCGGCGGGAAGTTGCAGCAGTTGATGCAGGAGACGATGGAGAAGCTCAAGCCGGAGGCGGCCTACTTCACCACCAACGACGGCTGCCGCGCCTGCTACCTCTTCTTCGACCTGCAGGACCCCAGCCAGATCCCGGCGATCGCCGAGCCGTTGTTCATGAGTCTCGGAGCCCGCATCGAGCTCGCCCCCGTCATGAACGGCGACGACCTCAAGAAGGGCCTGGCGGAGCTGGGTTGACGGCAGGGCCGGGTGCGCGGGCGTATCCGGGCCGGACCGGGAGGTGTGTCCGGGCCGGGGCGCGCCGACGTGTCCGGCCAGGCGTCCGGAGGTCTGTCCCGATGGGCCGGTGTCGCGTGCGCCGGTGCGGGGCCGTACGGCCGGGCCCCGCACCGTGGGATCGGGATCAGCTGAAGACGATCATTGAGCCCTGGGCGAGACTCCGGGTCGCCGCGGCGTGCAGACCCAGCCAGACGTGACGTTCGCGGGCGAAGGGGCTGGCGTCGAAGGGGGCCGGAGCGGCAGGCTCCTCCAGCTCCGTCGGGGAGCTCGGAGGCTGCGGTGGCGTAGGCGGATTGGCGGGGTCGATGCCGATCGCGGGGGCCACGAACTCGAGTTCGCGCAGGAGCGCCTGGGAGGAGCCCAGGGGGCCGCCGCCCGCGAGGAGTTCGTCGTTGGCCAGCGGATGCGGGAACTCGACCGGAACGTACGCGCCCGCGTGGTCGTAGTGCCAGACCAGATGCGACTGCTGGGCGTTCGTCTCGAACATCTCCAGCAACTGCTCGTAGTCGCCGCCCAGTTCGTCGACCGGCGCCACCGCGAGACCGCACATCTGGAGCAGGTACGCGCGGCGCAGGAAGTGCAGCGCGTCGTAGTCGAAGCCGGCGACCGGGGCCACGTCACCCGACAGGCCGGGCATGTACGCGTACACCGGCACCGGGGGGAGCCCGGCCTCGGCGAGCACCTTGTCGTAGAGCGCGAGTTCCTCGGCGAAGGGGTTGTCGGGGGTGTGGCACAGCACGTCGACGAGCGGGACCAACCACAGGTCACAGGCCAACAGACGGCTCCTCTTGCTCCTTGGGGTGCAGGGTGGTCAGGGCAGCGTAGTGCGCGTGGCGGTCTTGTGAAGAGGCCGGTACGCAAGTAGGGCCCCCGGGTGGGCCGGGGTCCGTCCGCCGCTCGGGGGCCGCGCCCCCATCCCACCGATCGCCCGGGGCGGGTGTCCTCAAACCCGGGACCGGCGTGAACCGGGTCCCGGCCCGCGTCTCAGGGGGCGTCGAGCCGCTCGATGAGGGCGAGCGCGTGCTCGTTGTACGCCGTCACGATCGCCCGCGCCGTGTCGGCGTCGCGGCGCGCGAGGGCGTCCACCAGTTCCGTGTGGCCGGACCAGAGCTGGCCCCGGAGGTCGGAGACCCGGCGCAGGTGCTGGACCGTGCAGACCCAGGACTGGACCCGCAGCCGGTGCAGGAAGTCGCCGAGGTAGGCGTTGCCGAAGAGGCTGCTGAGCTCGCGCCAGAAGCGCAGGTCGTAGCCGATGAGGATGTTCAGGTCACCGGCGGAGGCCGCGCGCTTCGCCTCCTCGCCGCGGCGCCGGACGGCCGCGAGGGCGGCGAGCGCGCGCGGGTCGTCGGCCTGCCGCATGCCGCCGGCCACGAGGCTCTGGAACATGCCCTCCGTGATCAGGCTGCGCGCCTCGACCATGCCGCGGTAGTCGGCGGCGGAGTACTCGTGCACGCGGAAGCCGCGGTGCTGGTCCGCGTCCAGGAGTCCCTGGGCCGACAGGTCGACCAGCGCCTCGCGGACGGGGGTGGCGGAGACGCCGTACTGCTCCGCGATCTCCTTCACCGTGAACTCCTGGCCCGGCCGGAGACGGCCCCCGAGCACCTCGTCACGGAGCGCGTCCGCGATCTGCTGCCGCAGGGTGCTGCGGGTTACGGCGCCCGTGCCGCCGGTGCGGGCCATGGTGGTGGTCTCACTCCCCCATCGCGTGGGTAGGTGCGCGTATCTACTCGCGTATCTCTTCGAGCAGGCCACCATACGCCGTGGGGGTCGGCGGGCGGATTCTCCGGCACCCCCGAAGGGGCGCGGGCGACCGCGCGACCGACCCCCACCGGGGCGGGAACCCCTAAGGCCTCACACCGTGTGCTCGTCCGCCACCGACAGTGCCTCGTCGAGGGCCGCGAGACCCTCCTTGGCCTCGGCCTCGGTGATGTTGCACGGCGGTACGACGTGGGTGCGGTTCATGTTGATGAAGGGCCACAGACCGCGGGCCTTGGCCGCGGCACCGAACGCGGCCATCGGCGCGTTCGCCTCGCCCGCCGCGTTGTACGGGACCAGCGGCTCCCGGGTCTCCCGGTCCTTCACCAGCTCCAGCGCCCAGAAGACGCCCGTGCCGCGCACCTCGCCGACACTCGGGTGCCGCTCGGCCAGCTCGCGCAGCCCCGGTCCGAGGACGGTCTCGCCGATGACCGCGGCCTGGTCGACGATCCCCTCGTCCTCCATGACGTTGATCGTCGCGACGGCGGCGGCACAGGCCAGCGGGTGGCCGGAGTAGGTGAGCCCGCCCGGGTAGGGCCGCCTGGCGAAGGTCTCGGCGATGGCGGCGGAGATCGCCACGCCGCCCAGCGGCACATAGCCGGAGTTCACGCCCTTGGCGAAGGTCATCAGGTCCGGCGTCACCTCGTAGTGGTCGGCGGCGAACCACTTGCCGGTCCGGCCGAACCCGGCCATGACCTCGTCCAGGACGAAGACGATCCCGTACCGGTCGCAGATCTCCCGCACCCCGGCGAGGTAGCCGGCCGGTGGCGTCATGATGCCCGCGGTGCCCGGGATCGTCTCCAGGATCAGGGCCGCTATGGTCGCGGGCCCCTCGAAGGCGATCGTGTCCTCCAGGTGCTGGAGCGCGCGCTCGCACTCCTGCCGCTCGCTGTCCGAGTGGAAGGGGCTGCGGTACAGGAACGGCGCCCAGAAGTGGACGACACCGGCGGCGCCGCTGTCGTTCGGCCAGCGCCGCGGGTCACCGGTGAGGTTGATCGCGGTGGAGGTGGCGCCGTGGTACGAGCGGTAGGCGGAGAGCACCTTCGGACGGCCGGTGTGCAGCCGGGCCATCCGCGTGGCGTTCTCGACGGCCTCCGCGCCGCCGTTGGTGAAGAAGATCTTGTCCAGGTCGCCCGGGGTCCGCTCGGCGATCAGCCGGGCCGCCTCCGACCGCGCCTCGACGGCGAAGGCGGGCGCGAACGTGGTCAGGGTCGCGGCCTGTTCCTGGATCGCGGCGACGACCTTCGGGTGCTGGTACCCGATGTTGGTGAAGACGAGCCCGCTGGTGAAGTCCAGATACCGCTTGCCTTCGTAGTCCCAGAAGTACGACCCCTCCGCGCCTGCGACGGCGAGCGGGTCGATGAGCTCCTGCGCGGACCAGGAGTGGAACACGTGCGCGCGGTCCGCGGCCTTCACGGCGGCGCCGGCCTGGGGGTTGGGCTGAGGGGTCATGCGGCGAAGCGTAAATGTCCACGGACCGGGCGCGATATCGGCGTCCTGTCTGTGGTCGGGGGCTTTCCGCGACAGTCTGTCGGGCTTGGCCGGGGGACGGGTCCGCGTTCCGGGGTGCCCGGCGGCCCCTTCCGGCGATCCCCCGGCTGCTGGCGTCAAGGAGACGGCGGGACCCGTTACGGAAACGGGATCAGTCGTGACGGAACCGTGGACACCACCCGTCCACATCCCCGTAGAGCGCACTATCCTCGGTCTGTTGCACACATATGGGGGAGGGTGGGCGCTGCCATGGAGAACCTGGGGGCAGGGGATCCGCACCAGATCGGGGCGTACCGACTGCTGGCGCGGCTCGGTGCCGGAGGGATGGGCCACGTCTATCTCGCGCGGTCCGACCGGGGGCGTACGGTCGCCGTCAAACTCGTCAGGCCGGAACTCGCCGAGCAGGAGGAGTTCCGGGCCCGCTTCCGCCAGGAGGTGCGGGCCGCGCGCCGGGTCGGCGGGCTCTGGACCGCACCCGTACTGGACGCGGACACCGAGGCCCCGATCCCCTGGGTGGCCACCGGCTACGTGGCGGGGCCCTCGCTCCAGGCCGTCGTCGGGCGCGACCACGGCGCGCTGCCCGAGCGTTCCGTGCGCATCCTCGCCGCGGGCCTCGCGCACGCGCTGAAGGACATCCACGCCGCGGGCCTCATCCACCGCGACCTCAAGCCGTCGAACGTCCTCGTCACCATCGACGGCCCCCGCGTCATCGACTTCGGCATCGCACGCGCCCTGGAGACGGTGACCGACGGCGGCCTGACCCACACCGGGGCGCTCGTCGGCTCGCCCGGCTTCATGGCGCCCGAGCAGGTGCGCGGCGACCGGGTCACGCCCGCGTGCGACATCTTCTGCCTCGGCTCCGTCCTGTCGTACGCGGCCACCGGCGCCCTTCCGTTCGGGGCGGCCAACAGCGGTGTGCACGCCATGATGTTCCGCATCGCGCAGGAGGACCCCGACCTGACGGGTGTGCCCGAGGGCCTCGCCGACCTCGTGCGGGACTGTCTGCGCAAGGACCCCGCCGCCCGGCCCGGTCTCGACGAGATCCTGGAGCGCACGGGCGCGGAGGACACCGTCTCGGAAGGGCGCACCCTCGACCCCTGGCTGCCCGGCTCGCTGGTGGCCCAACTCGGGCGCCACGCGGTGCGGTTGCTCGACACGGAGAATCCCGACGAGAGGCAGGCGCAGCCCGCCGCGGGTGCCGTGCCGGTCAGGCCGGCCCTGCCGCCGGCGCCCGCGCCGCCGGTCGCCGCCCCGGACTTCTCCAAGCCGCCGTCCGGCTCGCCCGCTGCCTCTGCCTCCGCCGCCTCCTCGACGCCCTCCGCCAGTTCCTCGGCGCCCGCCGCGTCCGCCGAGGCCTCCCCGGAGCACGCGCCCACGCCCGCCGACGAGGGCTCGACCCCGCCTCCCCCCGGGCAGCCCGGCCCCGTGAACCATCTCCCCACCATGGTCGCGGGCCAGAGCGCGACGCCTCCTCCTGCGGCGCCGGCCGGCCCGCACCCCGCGTACGGCTATCCGCAGCAGCACCCGGGGCCCTCCGGCCAGGGCCCGGCCCACCCCGCCTACGGCTACCCGCAGGCAGGCTGGGGCGCGCCCCAGCCGCCGTACGGCTCGACGCCTCCCTACGGCCCGGGCGTCGCCGCCCACCCGTACGGACCCGGCGGCGCGACCCCGCCGCCCTACGGCCCGACCCCTCCGTACGGCCCCGTGGCCGTTCCGCTCGGTCCGGAGCCGCCGCGCAGGAGCGGCCGGTCCACCGTTCTCCTTGTCGTCGTGGCCCTGGTCGTCGCGCTCGGCGCGGGCGGCAGCGTGTTCGCGCTGTTGAAGGGCGGCGGGGGCGGGGGAAGCCAGGACGACCCCAAGGCGTCCGCCCCGGCCTCCGGCGCGACGACACCGGGGCAGAGCGCGTCGCAGCCGCCGACCACCGACTCCGGGTCGCCCAGCTCCGGGGAGACGCAGGGCGGCACCGTCCCGGACGCGTTCCTCGGCACCTGGGACGCCGCCATCGACAACGACACCGGCCACCACACGCGTCGGATGACCATCCAGCAGGGCGGCGTCGGCGACACGGTGCTGACGGTCACCGCGGACGGCAGTACCTACCACTGTGTCTTCCAGGCCGCCCTCGCCGCGGCTCCGGGGCCCGGGGGGCCGCTGGAGATCGGTCCCTCCCAGGTCACCGTCGGTGCACCGCCGTCCTGCAAGGCGGGTGCCGCCTCCGAGGTCACCCTCCTGCCGGACGGCCGGCTGCGGCGGGCGAAGACCGGCTCGGCGGCCGAGGCCGAGCTGACCTACACGAAGACCGGCTGAGCCCGGAAGCCCGTCAGGAGGCCCCGCCCGGGGGTCCGTGAGCAGTGGCCGCGGACCTCCGGGGAACGTGCCGACTTCCGTTCCGTCCAGGGCGGTTGAAGTTCACTTCCCGTATGTGGGTTGTTCCCGGCCTGAGCCGTACGGTGACCGCACCGCACCGCAGTGCTCGGGGGAGTGGCTCACGTGGAGTGGCTGAGCGCAGAGAACGTCGTGGCCGTCGGGACCGCCGTCATCGGTGTCGTCTCCTCCGCCGTGATGGTCTGGTACGAGCGAAGGGTGCCGCGCCGCAAGACGGTCGGCTACCGGGTCCAGATGGACAATCCCATCGGCGACGACGTCCGCTCGGGGCGCGCGAACGTACGGCTCGGGCTGTTCGACGAGGCACCCGGCATGTCCGACGCCACCCTCGTGCTGCTGCGGATCGAGAACGACGGCTCGCGGAGCATCGCCGGGGACGACTACACGAGCCATGAACCGCACGGCCTGACCGCGGTGTTCACCGACCGCACCATCCGCGGTGTGTCCGTGACCCAGCCGCCCGGCACCGACCATCTGATGGACCACTTCACCCCGGCCGCCGGTCTCAGCTACGAGAACGGCACCCTGCGCATCCCGCGGGTCCCGCTGAACCGGGGCGAGCACTTCAAGCTGCTCGTCCTGCTGTCGGGCGGCGACGTGGGCTGTCCGATACGGATCATCGGCGGCATCCGGGACGGTGAGGTCCGGCCCAACCGCAGTACGACACCGGACGACCAGCCGCCGCTGTTCAGCCGCGCGGCCCGGCTGATCACCGTGATGCTGACGGTGTGCGTCGTCACGCTCGCCCTGATCGTCGTCCTGCGCGACGACACACCGCCGCCGATCGGCTGCGAGCGGGGCACCCTGACCGTCACCGGCTCGACCGCCTTCGAGCCCGTGATGCGCGAACTGGCCGAGAAGTACGAGCACGACTGCCAGGGTTCCGCGATCACGGTGGACGCCCACGGCAGCACGGCCGGTGTACGCGAACTCGACACGGCGGGGCGGGCGTCGACGAAGGGTTCGCCGGCGCTCGTCGCCCTCTCCGACGGCCCCAAGCCGGGCGACTTCCCGCAACTGCGGGAGAACCGGATCGCGGTGTCGGTCTTCACGCTGGTCGTCAACGACGCCGTCCCGGTCAGGAACCTGTCGCTGACCGACGTACGACGGCTGTACCGCGGCGAGATCACGAACTGGAAGCGGCTCGGCGGACCCGACAGGCCCGTCCTCCTCGTCAGCCGGGACGCCAACTCCGGTACCCGGCAGGTGTTCCAGCGCCGGGTGCTCGGGCGCGGCGAGATCGCCGACTCCTCGCTGGACTGCGTCCACAAGGACGACGCGACGGCACCGCTCGTGCGCTGCGAACTCGACTCCACCGACCAGGTGCTGAACACGGTCGCCAAGCTGCCCGGCGCGATCGGCTACAGCGAACTGAACGACGCCGGCGGCCACAAGGGCCTGCACAGGATCAGCCTCGACGGTCTCACCGCCTCCGTCGAGGATCTGGAGCGCGGCACCTCGGACTACCCGTACCGCGAGATCGAGTACGCCTACACCTACGGACAGCCGCCCGCCGACTCCCTCGCCTCCAGCTTCCTCTCCTACATCAGCCGGGGCAGCGGCCAGGACGTCGTCCGCACCCACGGCCATCTGCCCTGCGGGACGCCGGTCGGACTGAGGATCTGCGGAGCCGGGTGACACCGCGGCAGCTCGGCACACGCGCCGCGCGGGACCGCTACCTGGGCTCGGGCGGGCGCTGGCGGGGCATGTTCGGGCGGGTTCCCGGCGGGAGCGGGATCCGCCCGTTCAGGGGCGATCCGTCGGGCCGGGGCGCTCCCGCCGACGACGACTGGATCCCCAGCGGCGCCGGTCCCGTACGGAACTCCACCATCCAGTCCGCGGTCTCGGTGCGCACCAGTTCCGTGACGTCCTCCGAGAACCTGCGCAGCACCCCGATGCACCGGTCGGCCGCCTCGCTGGCGGTCCCGTCCGCTGGTCCGAGGACCTCCCGCACGCTCTCGGACGCCCAGTCGAACTGAAGTGCCTGAAGCCGCCGCTGCACGGCCTGCGCGGTGGCCACATCCCTTATCCATCCGGAGGTCACTCCGAAGAACCGGTCGACGGCGACGCAGGAGACCGCGAGCAGCAGCGCCAGATATCCCCACGGAGCCGCCCCTCGCACCGACCCGGTGAGGTCGAGCAGCGGCAGCGCGGCCCCGGCGACGGCCCCCAGCGAGGCCCCGCACCGCAGCAGCCGCGCCCCCCACCGCTTCCACACGCGGTCGGAGAGATACCAGGCGGC
Source organism: Streptomyces sp. NPDC042002 (assembly GCF_055588305.1). NCBI lineage: Bacteria > Bacillati > Actinomycetota > Actinomycetes > Kitasatosporales > Streptomycetaceae > Streptomyces > Streptomyces sp. NPDC042002. The sequence goes on from NZ_JBVJCT010000019.1 coordinate 59,131, forward strand.
CGTGTCGAGCGCCCCCTGCTCCACCCACCGGTAGAGCTCGTGGAGCCGCTCGGCGGGCTCCCCCCAGTCGCCGAGCGGAAACGGCCGGCCGGTCAGATCACCCGGCCGCAGCCCCGCCGCGCCCTCGCTCCGCCCGTCCTGGGGCGGCCCCTCCGGCTGCATCTCCGGCTGACTCACCGGTACTCCCTAGTTGACGACGGTGATGACGGACGACGGTGACGACGGTGACGGCACTGACACTGCGTGACGTCCTGTGACGCGTGGTGCAAATGCGCCGCCCCCTTCCTACCGCCCAATGGGTGGCGATGGACCGGGTTTACCGGCTTTTCCGCCTGGAAGAGGGTCTTGATCAGGTATAGGAGCCATGACGGTGTCACTCGAAAGAGTGCTTGGGCGACGGGCCCGTCGACCACGTAGGCTCGTGCTGGACAGGAAAAACGGTCCACACAGCCGTACTCGAAACCAGGAGCTGATCGTGATTCCCGGTGGTGGCCAGCCCAATATGCAGCAGTTGTTGCAGCAGGCCCAGAAGATGCAGCAGGACCTGGCGAGCGCGCAGGAGGAGCTGGCGCGGACGGAGGTCGGGGGCCAGTCGGGCGGCGGCCTGGTGAAGGCGACCGTGACGGGCTCCGGAGAGCTCCGCGCCCTGGTGATCGACCCGAAGGCGGTCGACCCCGAGGACACCGAGACGCTCGCCGACCTGATCGTCGCGGCCGTCCAGGCGGCCAACGAGAACGCGCAGGCGCTCCAGCAGCGGACGCTGGGCCCGCTCACCCAGGGGCTCGGCGGCGGCAGCGGCATTCCCGGTCTGCCTTTCTAAGACCGGCGGCGGCCAACTACCGTACGCACCAGGAAGAAACGCGGGACGGAACCAGGCGGTACCAGAACACTCGGAAAGGCAGTCCGTTGTACGAAGGCGTAGTTCAGGACCTCATCGACGAACTGGGGCGGCTCCCCGGCGTCGGTCCCAAGAGCGCGCAGCGGATCGCCTTCCACATCCTCCAGGCGGAGCCGGCGGACGTCCGCCGGCTCGCGCAGACCCTCCTGGAGGTCAAGGAGAAGGTCCGCTTCTGCGCGACCTGCGGCAACGTGGCGCAGGAGGAGTTGTGCAACATCTGCCGCGACCCGCGCCGCGACCTCTCGGTGATCTGTGTGGTGGAGGAGCCCAAGGACGTCGTCGCGGTCGAGCGCACGCGTGAGTTCCGGGGCAGGTACCACGTGCTCGGCGGCGCGATCAGCCCGATCGAGGGCGTCGGCCCGGACGACCTGCGGATAAGGGAACTCCTGGCCCGCCTCGCCGACGGCGCGGTCACCGAGCTCATCCTGGCCACGGACCCGAACCTGGAGGGCGAGGCCACGGCCACGTATCTCGCCCGCATGATCAAGCCCATGGGCCTCAAGGTCACCCGCCTGGCCAGCGGCCTCCCGGTGGGTGGCGACCTGGAATACGCGGACGAGGTCACGCTCGGCCGCGCCTTCGAGGGGAGACGACTTCTAGATGTCTGACGCCACGCTGCACGAGACCAGCCCGGACCCCGACGACTTCGTGGTCCAGATCGCGGACCAGGTGGAGAGCTTCCTGGTCGCCGTCACCGAGGTGGCCAAGGGCGACGAGCCGGACTCGGCCGTGCCCTTCCTCCTCCTGGAGGTCTCCCAACTCCTCCTGGCCGGCGGCCGTCTCGGCGCGCACGAGGACATCGTCCCCGACGAGCGCTACGAGCCGGACCTCGGCCCGGAGGGGGATGTGGACGAACTCCGCGAGCGTCTTGCCGTGATGCTGGAGCCGATCGACGTCTACTCCGAGGTCTTCGACCCCTACGAGCCGCGCAAGGCCCCCGTCCCGGCCCGTATCTCCGACGACCTGGCCGACGTCATGGCCGACCTGCGCCACGGCATGGCCCACTACCGCGCGGGCCGCACCACAGAAGCCCTGTGGTGGTGGCAGTTCTCCTACTTCTCCAACTGGGGCTCCACCGCCTCCGCGACCCTGCGCGCCCTGCAGTCCGTGGTGGCCCATGTCCGGCTGAACCAGCCCCTGGAGGAGCTCGACGGCCTCGACACCGACCAGGAGATCGGCGAGGAGGCACTCGCCGAGGAGGCCGGCAAGGTGATGGCGGAGGAGATCGCGGGGCCGCTCGGCCTGCGCACGGTCAAGTAGCCGCCCGCGCTCCGGCCGTCCCTGCTCCGGTGTGACTCGGGGCACTTTCCGAGTGGCGGGGCTCCGGCACGGGCAGGTGCCGTCTCGGAGCGGCCGGATGTCCCTTGGACCTGACAGCCCGGAGTGATCACGTCGTGAGCGGGACATCTCACGATGCGATACCCCGGAAGGGAAATCCGGCCGCTCGTTAGACTGAGCCGACCGCAGTATTGCGGTGCAGAGACGGACTGAGCGAGGAGCGCACGTGGGCCTTGTCGTGCAGAAGTACGGAGGTTCCTCCGTAGCCGATGCCGAGGGCATCAAGCGCGTCGCCAAGCGGATCGTGGAAGCGAAGAAGAACGGCCACCAGGTGGTCGTGGTCGTTTCCGCGATGGGCGACACGACGGACGAGCTGATCGATCTCGCCGAGCAGGTGTCTCCGATGCCCAGCGGTCGAGAGTTCGACATGCTGCTGACCGCCGGCGAGCGGATCTCCATGGCCCTGCTGGCGATGGCGATCAAGAACCTGGGCCACAGCGCCCAGAGCTTCACCGGCAGCCAGGCAGGCGTCATCACCGACTCGGTCCACAACAAAGCGCGGATCATCGACGTCACCCCGGGCCGTATCCGTACGGCGCTCGACGAGGGCAACATCGCCATCGTCGCCGGGTTCCAGGGTGTCTCGCAGGACAAGAAGGACATCACCACGCTGGGGCGCGGCGGGTCCGACACCACGGCCGTCGCGCTGGCCGCGGCGCTCGACGCCGAGGTGTGCGAGATCTACACCGACGTGGACGGCGTGTTCACCGCCGACCCGCGCGTGGTGAAGAAGGCGAAGAAGATCGACTGGATCGCCTTCGAGGACATGCTGGAGCTCGCCGCCTCCGGCTCCAAGGTGCTGCTCCACCGCTGTGTGGAATACGCCCGCCGTTACGACATCCCGATCCATGTGCGCTCGTCCTTCAGCGGACTTCAGGGCACCTGGGTCAGCAGCGCGCCACTCGTTCGAAAGACACAGCAGCAAGGGGACCAGAAGGTGGAGCAGGCCATCATTTCCGGTGTCGCTCACGACACCTCCGAGGCCAAGGTCACGGTCGTCGGTGTCCCGGACAAGCCGGGCGAGGCCGCCGCGATCTTCCGCGCCATCGCCAATGCCGAGATCAACATCGACATGATCGTGCAGAACGTGTCGGCGGCCACGACGGGCCTGACGGACATCTCCTTCACCCTCCCGAAGACCGAGGGCCGCAAGGCCATCGACGCCCTGGAGAAGGCGAAGGGCGTGATCGGCTTCGAGTCGCTGCGGTACGACGACCAGATCGGCAAGATCTCGCTCGTCGGCGCCGGCATGAAGACGAACCCGGGTGTCACGGCCGGCTTCTTCGAGGCGCTCACCGACGCCGGGGTCAACATCGAGCTGATCTCGACCTCCGAGATCCGTATCTCCGTGGTCACCCGCGCCGACGACGTCAACGAGGCGGTACGCGCCGTGCACAGCGCCTTCGGACTCGACTCCGACAGCGACGAAGCCGTTGTCTACGGAGGCACCGGGCGATGACCGGACGACCGACGCTCGCGGTCGTGGGAGCGACCGGGGCCGTCGGCACGGTCATGCTCCAGATCCTGTCCCAGCACGCCGACATCTGGGGCGAGATCCGTCTGATCGCCTCTCCGCGCTCGGCCGGCCGCAAGCTGTCCGTGCGCGGTGTCGAGGTCGAGGTGGTGGCCCTGTCGGAGGAGGCCTTCGACGGGGTCGACATCGCCATGTTCGACGTTCCTGACGAGGTGGCCGCCCAGTGGGCGCCGATCGCCGCCGCCAAGGGCGCGGTCGTCGTCGACAACTCCGGCGCCTTCCGGATGGACCCGGAAGTGCCCCTCGTCGTCCCCGAGGTCAATCCGCACGCCGCGCGCGTGCGCCCCCGCGGGATCGTCTCCAACCCGAACTGCACGACGCTGTCCATGATCGTGGCGCTCGGCGCCCTGCACGCGGAGTTCGGGCTGCGCGAACTCGTCGTCTCGTCCTACCAGGCGGTCAGCGGCGCGGGCCGCGCGGGCGTCGACACCCTGCGCCGGCAGATGTCCCTCGTCGCGGGTACGGAACTGGGGAACAGTCCCGGTGACCTGCGCCGCGCGGTGGGCGACGACACGGGCCCCTTCCCCGAGCCGGTCGCCCTGAACGTGGTGCCGTGGGCCGGGTCGCTCGTCGAGGACGGCTGGTCCTCGGAGGAGATGAAGGTACGCGACGAGACCCGCAAGATCCTCGGGCTGCCCCGTCTGAAGGTCGCCGTGACCTGCGTCCGCGTCCCCGTCGTGACCACGCACTCGCTGACCGTGCACGCCCGCTTCCAGGACGAGGTGACCGTCGACAAGGCCCGGGAGATCCTGGCCACCGCGCCCGGGGTCGTGCTCTTCGACAACCCGGCCGCCGGGGAGTTCCCCACGCCCGCGGACGTGGTGGGCACCGACCCGACCTGGGTGGGCCGGGTCCGCCGGGCGCTGGACGACGCGACGGCCCTCGAACTGTTCGTGTGCGGGGACAACCTGCGCAAGGGCGCCGCCCTGAACACCGCCCAGATCGCGGAGCTGGTGGCGGCGGAGATCGCCGCGACGGCGTAGGTCCGGTTCTCCGCCCGGGTTTCGGCGGCGCGGGTCCCGCTGTCCGCCCGGGCCCTGTCCGCCCGGGTCCAGGGTGCGCCGGTCCGACCCGTCCGGACGGGGCTCGACCCGGTGGGTCCGGCCGTCCGGATGGGCGTCGGCTCCGCGGGTTCTGCGGTCCCGGCGAGCACGGGCCGTAATCCCGGTGCTACGCGGGCGGTGGGTTTGTAGGATCTCTCTCGGTTCAGTGATCAACTTAATGGTCCGGACCACTTGAACGTACCCGTGTCGGCGTTCGAAGATTTTGCTCCCCGTCCCGCGCAACCGCGCAGCGGACGGGGAGCGTCTTTGCGGTCGCCATTCAGGGGCGTCCGGGGGGCGGCAGAGCATTGGGCATAGGAGAAGAGCTGTTACGCATGAGGGCATCTAGTGCACTGTCGCGCGCGCTGTACGGCGTAACGGCGGGGGGTCGAGGGGGCGTTCCGGTGGACGGGGTTCCGGCCGATGTGACGCCCGGCGCGAATGTGATGCCTGTCGCGTACAACCCTGCCGGGGGGATGTGTGTCCAACTGGCGTGGCAGAGGTACTCGAATTCACCGCGGTACAGACAAGGGGCATGGCCCTGCGTCCACCCCGCCGACTCCGCAGCCCCGGCGCGCCCGGCGGCATGCCGGTGATCGCGCCCATGCCCGCAGCGCGGCCGGCCCGCATCCCGAATCAGCGCGACGGCGCGGAGGACAGCCTGGCGGCGGGTACCACCGTCGACCATCTCACCGAGACCTACCGGGCGCACTACCGGTCGCTCCTCGGTCTCGCGGCGCTCCTGCTCGACGACACGGCCTCCTGCGAGGACGTCGTCCAGGAGGCGTTCATCCGGGTGCACTCGGCGCGCAAGCGCGTCCGGGACCCCGAGAAGACGCTCGCCTATCTGCGTCAGACCGTCGTCAACCTCTCGCGCTCGGCCCTGCGCCGGCGCATCCTCGGCCTCAAGCTCCTCTCGAAGCCGATGCCCGACATGGCGAGCGCCGAGGAAGGCGCGTACGACCAGTTGGAGCGCGACGCGCTGATCAAGGCGATGAAGGGACTCCAGCGCCGCCAGCGCGAGGTCCTGGTCCTGCGCTACTTCGCGGACATGACCGAGGCCCAGGTCGCCGAGACGCTCGGTGTCTCCCTGGGTTCGGTGAAGGCGTACGGCTCGCGGGGCATCGCCGCGCTCCGCGTCGCCATGGGGGCTTCGGCATGAGCGGGTACGACGACCGGTGGCGCCCCGAGGACGAGGGGCGCCCGGAACACGAGCACAAGCAATCGCACGCTGGGAACGGAACTGTGAACCACGGCCCCGACGAACAGCCCGGCACACCGGGCACGGACGGACTGGGACCCGAAGGGCTGCTCGGCTCCGACGAGCTGGCACTGCGTCGGCTGCTGCACCAGGCCGTCCAGGAGATCGAACCCACCGACGGCACCCTGGACCATCTGCGCCGCGCGGTACCGGCCCGACGGGCCAGGAAGCGCCAGGCCGTGGTCGGCATGGCGGCGGCGGCGCTCTTCATCGGCACGGCGATCCCGGCCTTCGTCCACGTCTCGAACTCCTCCGGGTCGAACGCCGACCCGTCCATCGCGGCCAACAGCTCACAGGCCCAGGGCGGCGCGAGCCAGGGCAAGGGCTCGGACGGCGGCGCCGGGAAGGACGCGGGCGGCTCCGCCGGCACGTCCAAGGGCAACGGCACCGGCGGCAGGACGCAGACACCGGGCGACAAGGACAAGGGCGCGGCCGGGGCCGCCACGGGCGGTGCCGATCCCTCGGCCTCCGCCTCGGCCGCCACCCCGTGTACGGCGGACCAGCTCGGCGGAGCCTCCGGCACCGCCGCCGGCCCGGACTCCACCGGCGCGGTCTACGGCTCGTTCACCGTCTCGAACGTCTCCGCCACCGCCTGTACGGTCACCGGCGCGGGCACCGTCGACACGCTCGCCCAGGGCGCGGCGGACGCCACCAAGGTCGGAGCGGCGACGCATGTGGCGGGCGACGCGGCCACCGGGCTGCCCGACCCCTCCACGGAGGTCACCTCCCTGGTGCTCCAGCCGGGCACCTCGTACGTGGTGAAGTTCGCCTGGGTCCCCTCGGCGACGTGTCCGACCGCGGCGGAGCCCTCACCGGACCCGACCCCGACGCAGGGCGCCACCGACACCGGCGGCACCACCACCGACGCGGCGGTCAGCGGCACCTCGCCCCAGCTCTTCGTCGAGGACGGCGTGCAGGACGGCAGCGTCATCGTCTCCAGCACGGCGGAGACGGGCGGCGCGATGGCATCGGTCACGGTGCCCAACGCCTGCGCGGGCACGGTCTACCACACGGGGATCCTGGCGTCGTCCTGACTGACGGGCACGCGAAGCGTCGTGCTGACGGGTGCGTGTGAGTCGTGAAGACTGACGGGTGTGCGGTGCGCGGTTCGGGGTTCGCCCCGGCCGCCGCGCGCCGGCCTGTCAGGCCGTGGCGGACGGAGTCGCCGCGGTGGTGGTGCCGGTGTCGGCGTCCTCGGACTTCTTCCCCGGGGCGTCAACGGCGTCCGGGGCGTCAGGGATGAGCCCCAGTTCGGTGTCGCGGACGAACTCCACCTCGCGGCGCAGCAGACGGAACCACATGAAGACGACGAAGCCCGCGAAGACGAACCACTCGCCGGTGTAGCCGAGGTTCTGGAACGCCTTGAGGTCCAGGCCCGTGTTGTCCGGCGCGGTCGGAGGCACCGCCTTCATCCCGGCGTCGGCCCTGTCGAGCGTGATCCACGCGTCGTACGGGGTGTACGGCACGAGGTTCACCAGCGAGGCGGAGCTGATCGCCGCGGTCTGCCCCGCGGGAAGCCCTCCGGCCGTGCTGACACCGTTCGACCCGGGACTCTCGGACGCCTGGAGCGCGCCCGTGACGGTGACCTCGCCGCCGGGCACGGCCGGGGCCTTCGCCGGGTCGGCGGCACCGGGCAGCCAGCCCCGCACGACGGGCAGCGCCTTGCCGCCGTCGACCCGCAGGAGCGTCAGCACGTAGTACCCGCTCCTGCCGCCCAGTTCCCGGCCGGGCACGAGAAGCTGCTTGCCGTACCGGCCCTTCGCGGTGGTCTGCTTGCCGGACGTCTCCGTGGTCACGGGCAGCATCTCGGCCAGCGGCCGGGCGGGCTCCGTCTTAGCCGTCGAGGCCGCCGCGTCCGCCGTCCGGTGCTCCTGCACCCGGTCCTCGAACCGCCCCAACTGCCACGACCCCATGAAGACGCAGAAGGGGATGGCCAACAGCACGAAGACGTTGATCCCCCACCAGCGGGGCGTCAGCAGGAAGCGGTACACGCCTTCCACGGTACGGGGCGGCCGAGCCGGACTCGGCCGTGGGGCCCGCTCAGTACCGCTCGGCCAGATGCTCCCGGCCCGCCGGAGGCTCGTACGGCTCGGGCCAGAAGTCGGTCACCGTGGCGATCCGGCCCTCCTCGTCCGCCGTGAAGAACGTGATCGCGTGCATCTCCTCCAGGCCCACCGTGAAGTGGGTCCAGGTGACGGCCTGACCGGGCTCGACCATGACGCGCTCGATCCGGACGTGCCAGTCGCCCGGATACTCGCGGTTGAACTCGACGTACCGCTTCCTGCCGCTGACGCGCTCCCGCGTCTGCGGCAGGGTGTAGACGACGTCCTCGGCGAGCAGGTCCGCGAACGCTCCCCACTCCCGGGCGTCCGCGGCGGCCCAGTAACTCTCGACGGTCTTGCGCAGATCGGTCATGCGAAAAAGTCTGCACCCCGCCACTGACAACGGCCCTGACCCGCACACACGCCCCACGGCCGCGAGGTTGTCCACAGGCCGGGGGCCTCGTCGGCGCGAGGCGGGGTGCGCCAGGCACTATGGGGCCATGACTGAGAGCACCAGGTCCACCGAGCCGCAGCAGGCAGACATGCCCGACTGGGAGAAGCGCTTCCGCGCACCGAGGGTGTCGCTGCCGGACTGGGCGGAGGACGCCCCGCACCGCTCCCTGTTCGTCTCGAACGCGACAGGGACGTACGAGCTGTACGCGTGGGACCGCGCGACGGGGGAGCAGCGCCAGGCCACCCACCGGGCGAACGGCACGACGGACGGGGTGCTCGCGCCCGACGGCGAGTGGATCTGGTGGTTCGACGACAAGGACGGCGACGAGTTCGGCATCTGGCGGCGCCGGCCGTTCGACGCCCCACTGGTCGAGGGAGGAGTCGACGAGCCGGCCGTCCCCGGCCTCGAACCCTCCTACCCGGCGGGCCTGGCCATCGGCCGCGACGGGCGTACGTCCGTGGTGGGCCGCTCGACGGACGACGACGGATCGACGATCCACCTGGCCCGCGCCGGTGAGGCACCGGTGGAGATCTACCGGCACCGCGAGTCGGCCGGGGTCGGCGACCTCTCGCACGACGGCTCGCTGATCGCCGTCGAGCACACCGAGCACGGCGACGCGATGCACTCGGCGCTCAAGGTGCTGCGCCCGGACGGTTCGGCGGTCGCCGAGCTCGACGACACCGAGGGCGGCACCGTCGAGCTGGGCCTCGAGGTGCTGGGCTTCGCCCCCGTCGACGGGGACACCCGGCTGCTCATCGGGCATCAGCGGCGCGGACGCTGGGAACCCCTCGTGTGGGAGGTGACGACCGGCGAGCAGACCGACCTGGGCCTCGACCTCCCCGGTGACGTGGCCGCCGAGTGGTATCCGGACGGCTCGGCCCTCCTCGTCGCCCACAGCTTCGAGGCGCGCAGCGACCTGTGGCGCTACGACCTCGCCTCCGGCGAGCTGACCCGGGTCGCGACCCCGCCGGGCACGGTCTCCGGGGCGACGGCCCGCCCGGACGGGACGGTGGAGTACCTGTGGTCGTCGGCGGCCGAGCCGTCGGCCGTCCGTTCGACGACCGGCGAGATCGTCCTGGACCCGCCCGGCCAGAAGTCCCCGGGATCGGTCCCCGTGGAGGACGTCTGGGTCGAGGGACCCGGCGGCCGTATCCACGCCCTGGTCCAGAGGCCGGCGGGCACCACCGGCCCGCTGCCCACCGTGTTCGAGATCCACGGCGGCCCGACCTGGCACGACAGCGACTCGTTCGCGGCGGGCCCGGCGGCCTGGGTCGACCACGGCTACGCGGTGGTCCGGGTCAACTACCGCGGTTCCACGGGCTACGGCCGCGCGTGGACCGACGCGCTCAAGCACCGCGTCGGTCTCATCGAGCTGGAGGACATCGCGGCGGTCCGCGAGTGGGCGGTGACGTCCGGCCTGGCCGACCCCGGCCGGCTGATCCTCACCGGCGGTTCCTGGGGCGGCTACCTCACCCTCCTCGGCGTCGGCACCCAGCCCGACGCGTGGGCCCTCGGCATCGCCGCCGTCCCGGTCGCCGACTACGTCGCGGCGTACGACGACGAGATGGAGGCGCTGAAGGCCATGGACCGCACGCTCCTCGGAGGCACCCCGGAGGAGGTCCCCGAGCGCTTCGAGGCGTCCTCCCCGCTGACCTATGTCGACGCGGTCAAGGTCCCCGTCTACATCTCGGCCGGTGTGAACGACCCCCGCTGCCCCATCCGCCAGATCGACAACTACGTCACCCGCCTCGCCGCCCGCGAAGCCGTCCACGAGGTCTACCGCTACGACGCGGGCCACGGCTCCCTGGTCGTCGACGAACGCATCAAGCAGGTCCGCCTGGAACTGGACTTCGCGGAGCGGCACCTGGGGAAGTAGCCCCGGAACCCCGGCGGAGGGGTCGGTCCTCCGGCCGGCCCCTTCCGCCAGACCCCTCCGGGGGGCCGGCTAGGTTCCGGCCCGCGGCCGGGGCCGCCGGCCGAGCAGCTCCGCGAGCCCCCGCCGTGTCGCGGCGAGCACCACGCGGTCCTCGGACCGCAGGACGTAGGCGGAGGGCAGGTCCCACACCAGCCGGGGACCGCACGCGGCGGACGCCGGGGCCGCCCGGCGTTCTTCGGGCGTCGCCTTGTCCAGGGCGAGCACCCGCCACGCCCCCGCACGGAACGCCTCCCCCACGGTGCGCCCCTCCAACTGGGGATGCCCGCCCACGTCCACCGCGGCGAACAGCAGTACCCGCCGCTCGACGGGAATCGCCCCGAGGATCTGCCGCCCCATCATCGCCCCCGCGAACGCGGGCGCGGCCAGATGGGACACGCTGCGGCTCCGGGTCAGCGCGTCAGGATGCGCGGCCCGCAGGGTGCGGTACACGGCGGTCGCGAAGTCGTCGTCGTACAGCCGCAGGACGACCCGCAGATCGGGCCGCAGGGTCCGGGCGTAGAGCACGGCCTCCAGGTTCATCGTGTCCGCGCTGGTCAACGCCAGCAGCGCGTGCGCCCGATGAATCTTGGCGGCCTCCAGCACACCTTCCTGCGTCACGTCCCCCAGCACCACGGGCACCCGCAGCCTCCGTGCCAGCGCGAGCCCCCGCGCCTCGGGATCGGCCTCGATACACACGACGGGGATGCGCAGCTCCCGCAGCCGCGCCAGCACCCTTGTGCCGATCTTGCCGACCCCGAGCAGCACCACGTGCCCGGACAGCCCGCGCGGCGGCTTGCGCAGCGCGGTTCCGCCGCGGAAGGTGCCGAGCGCCTCCAGTACGGCGGCCAGCAGCACCGGCAGCAGCAGCAACCCGACCATCCCGGAGCAGAGTTGGAGGATCTGGCGGCCGAGCGGCTCGCCGATGGCCGGATTGTTGATGGCGAAGAGATCGAGCAGCGTCAGATACGTCGCCTGGAGCGCAGGTTCCCCGGTGACCAGCACCGACGCCACGGCGAGCCCGATCACGCACCCGACGAGCCCCGCGAACGACCAGCGCAGCCGCCGGGACAGCAGGGAGCCGAACCACGGGACGACGCCCCGCCCCGCGTTCAGTTCGGGACCGGAGTACGACACGTTCTCCAGGACGACCGTGCCGCGTCCGGTCGCGGCGGCCACCGCCCTTTCGTCGGGCAGGAGTTGAGGTCCCTGCGCGCCGCTGGACTCCGAACCGTCGGCGCCCGCCGGGTCGTTGGTCGTGGCGGACAGCAACGCCAGTGTGCAGAGCCCCGGATCGGCGACCTCACCCGGACCGGGCGGCGGCCGCTCCACCGCGCGCAGCATCAGCCCGTCGGTCTGGACGACCTTGCTGGTACCGGCCACGGCGGTGGCGGCCAGCGCGGGCGCGGCCGTGTCGGCGTCGGACAGCACGGTGGTGGAGGCGTCGTAGGCCTCGACGTTTCCGCCCGCCCGGGTGGCGTCCGGTCCCGAGGCGCCGCCCCCGGCACTGAGCGCGCTGTCGGCAGCGGCGGCGGCCAGTGCCGAGGCCTGGTCGAGGAGGGCCTCGATGTGCTGCCCGAGACGCCGGTTGTAGAGCCGCAGGACCAGCCGGATCCGCGGGTTGAGCCGCCGCGCGGTGAGCGCGGCACGGATGTTGGTCTCGTCGTCGTCGTACACGAGCGCGAGCGCGGCGGCCCGTTCGACACCCGCGTAGGCGAGCGCGCCCTCGGTGAGCTCGGTGGCCTCCACCAGCCGCTCGGAACCGGGAGTCTCATCGGTCCGGCCACCCCCTGACTCTCCGGGGCCGCCCCCGTTCCCGGAGGCCCGGTTCACCGCCGCGGACACCCGGTCGAACAGGGCCGTGGCCCGCGCCCGCCCGACGACCGGCGGCCGTACACCCCCCTGAGGGGGCGGTACCACGAGGGTCACCCGCTCGCCGTACACCCCGCGCAGCTCGGCGGCCAGCCGATGGGCCAGGGCGTCGTCCCCGGCCACCACCATGTACTCGGCGGCGTCACTCGACACAGTCTGAGACGGAAGATTCCCCACGAGGAAGAAGACTGCCGCACGGGTACCGGTGGTTCCAGTGCGGAACCCGGTTAACCGGGCCTCTGGCCCAGCCACTTCAGCGAGACCGCTCCACCAACTCCTCCCTCGATCCGCAGGTGATCTTCGGTACCCCTGATGCGTCTGGAGTTGTTACTCTCATGTCGCCTTGTACCAGGGGCAGTTGAGGACTGGGGCACTCTTGAGGCGCCGCTGGCACGTGCCTGATCGGCCGCCGCCGCCCCGCCACGCCCCTTTCTTGCCTTCGGAGGCCGCGTTGCCCCGTCGTACCACCGTCCGTGGCGTCGCCGCCGCGTTGGCGGTCCTCGCCGTGACCGCTGGTCCCGGCCCGTTCTCCGTCCCGGCCGGCGCGGTCACCGATGCCGGGAGCACCGCCCTCGCGGGGGAGAAGGTCTTCCAGTCGGATCGGTACGTCCCCCGCCGTGACCGGATCTACTCCGCCGGCCCCAGTGGCTACCTGCACGCCCAGGAGGGGAGTTCCGGCTATCGGTGGACGTCGTACGCCACCGGTACGACCACCGGACTGGGCAACCTCTCCCGGCTCGAAATCCCCGCGTACCTCGGATCGTCGTCCGACATCGTGACCGACGTCGTCTCGTCCACCGCGAAGGTCGTCCTCAGGGACATGGCCGCCGGTACCGCCACGGACGTCCTCCTCACCCACGGCACGTACTGGGCGACGTACGGCGCCCATGTGCTGACGCAGGCCCGGACCGTCGACGGCGACCGCACGCTGTGGCTGTTCGGCGACGGCGCGCCCGCCGAGGGCACCCTCGTCGACGGATGGCCGGCCGGAATCACCACCAACTTCACCGTCCTGGGCGGCGACAGCGGCACCGCCGTCATCAGCTACGCACTGGGGAGCACGCGTCATCTGGCGCTGGTGGACCTGGCCGCCGCGAAGGTCACCGGCGACGTGACGGTGTCCTCCGCTCCGACGGCCGTCGCGCTGAGCGGCGACCGGCTGGTCTGGTACGCGTACGGCAGCACGGCGCACGTCCTGGACCGTGCCGACCTCTCCGCCCCCGAGACGACGGTGACGGTGCCCGGCACCGAGGGCACCCCGTACCTGGGGATCGCCGGCCGCTGGCTCGTGGTCGCCCGTTCCGTACCGTCGGACCCCTACAACTCGGTGGATGAGTCCGGCGAGCCTCTGATGGCCGTCCCTCTCGCGGGCGGTGACGCGCTCACCCTGCTCCGGCACGCGAACACCTCGGTCACCGCCGCGCCGGACGGCGGAGTGCTGACCGTGGGCGGCGCCGACTCCGCGCACTGGGCGGTGCGCGAGGTCACCGACACGGGCGCGGCCACGCCGACGCTGACCGAGGTGACCGCCGTCCCGCCGACGGCCGCAAGGATCGAGCGGCTGTCGCTGCAGAACGGCACCCTGGCCACCCAGGAGGCCGACAGCAGCTTCATGGGCGCCTTGTACACCCAGAGGATCTCCGCCGACGGGACGCCGGGCGCCCGGACCTGGCAGGGGTGGGACGGAAGGCCGGTGGGCCCGTACGCCACCGGCGACGGCCGCGCGGTGACGTTCACCGCCGACTCCGACCCTGTCGGTTCGTTCGTCCAGTCCGTCGACAAGACCGACGAGGCAGGCTTCTTCTATCTGCCCTCGGCCTCCGGGACCGTCCTGGACGTCACCGGCCGGTACGCGATCGTCAACGGCTCCTCCCCAGCCAAGCAGTACGTCGGCGACCTCGGCGTCTACACCGACCTGCGGCCCGTCGTCACCCGCTCCGTCACGGCCGCCTCCGTCTGGGGAACCAAGCTGTGGACCCCGGGCTCCGCCACGGGCGTCGTCACCGCCCAGGACCTGAAGACCCACAAGACCACGGACACCGTGAGCACCGGCGCCCCGTGCGTCCCCAAGGAACTACAGGTCGTCGGCCGCTGGATCTACTGGTCGTGCGGCACCACCGCGGCGGCCGGCGTCTGGGACCGTACGGCGAAGAAGAACATCCCTGTCCCGTCCGGCGAGGCGCTGCTCGGCGACGGCTACCTGGTCCGGCACGACACCTCCGCCGGAACACTCCTCCTCACCTCCTTCGCCGACGGCACCGCGACCACCCGTACGATCGGCACGCTCGCGGCGGGCACTTCCGGCCTGCGAGGGGTGACCTGGACCGTGGACAAGTTCGGCGGGCCCGTGGCCTACGTCGACGCGGACCAGCGGATCCATCTGGTGCCCACCGGCGTCGCCACCCAGGCGCTCGGCGTCATCGAGTCCGGGGCGACCGACAACGCCGGGGAGAGCAGCGCGGCCGGCAGCCCGTGGTGGCAGTGGCGCGGACTGCTCTCCAAGCCCGCCGCCTCCTGGACGGCCACGCTCACCAGCAAGGCCACCGGCGCCGTGGTCCGTACGCTCACCGGCGGAGAGGCGGACGGCACTCTGACCACGCGGTGGAACATACGCGACACCGCGGGCGCGTTCGTCCCCAACGGCATGTACACCTTCAAGCTGACGGCCCCGCCCGCCGACGGTTCCGGAGCGGCGCTGACGGTGTCGCAGACGGTGAAGGTGTCCGACGGGGCCGCCGTACGCCACGACTTCACCAGCGGTGGTGCCTGGGCGCCCGACGGGATCGGCGACGCCCTGACCGTCACGTCCTCCGGTGCCGTCGGCTACCGGCCCGGCAACGGGGCGGGCGCCTTCAGCGGGAGCATCTCGGCCTCGGGCTGGCCCTCCTCCGTGACGCTGGTCCCGTTCGGCGACGTCAACGGCGACCGCCGCGACGACATCCTCGTCCGGTTCGGCAGCGGCGAACTGCGGGTGTACCGGACCATGCGCGGGCAGGCCTTCACGACCGGCACCCCGCACACCTCGCTGGGCACCGGCTGGAACCAGTACAACGTGCTGACCTCGCCGGGGGACATCACGGGCGACGGCCGGCCGGACCTGATCGCGCGCAAGGCGTCGACGGGAGAACTGTTCCTGTACAAGGGCACGAGCACGGGGACGCTGTCGGCGCGGGTGCGGATCGCGGCGGACTGGTCCGGCTACAAGAAGATCGTGGGCGTCGGCGACTTCAACGGCGACGGCCGCGGTGATCTCCTGGCCCAGGACCGGTCCAACACCCTGTGGCGGTACGACGGCAACGGTTCCGGCGGCTTCAAGTCCCGGGTGAAGGTCGCCGTGAACTGGGGCTCGTCGTACAACGTCGTCGTGGGCGTCGGCGACATCACCGGCGACGGCAAGGCGGACATCGTCTCCCGCGACACCTCCGGCAACGTATGGCGCAACTCCGGTAACGGCGCAGGGTCGTTGGGGCCCCGCACGAGGATCGCCACAGGGTGGCAGGCGTACAAGGGCGTGTACTGACGCCCTTGTCGCACCGCGCCCGGGTGACCACGTCCGGCGCGTCGGCCTAAGCGACCGCACCGACGACGCCCCGCCTCCCCCGAGGCGGGGCGTCCCGTGACGTATGCCCTGCCGGGGCCGCCTACCCGGCGAGCCAGGGCCTGCGAATGGCCGAACTCGCCCTGCTTCTCTGATCATTGGTGCCCCCCGTTCGCCTCCGCTGTCACTGGCGTGACCTAGGCTCCGGTTGCATCCCCAGTTCAACAACAGGGGCTCTTTTTCGTTCCGGGGGGTTCGAAACCATCGTGCGCATACGCACTCTTCCGGCCGCGACGGCGCTCGCGGTCCTCTTCGGTTCGGCCGCGCTCGCGGTCACCTCGGCCGCGCCCGCGCTGGCCGACTCCAGCACCGTCCTGCCGGTCAAGTCGACCGGCGACGTCGTCGTGGACGGCGTCCACAAGCGGGTCTTCATCAGCGACCCGACCGGCGGAAAGGTCGTCGCGACCGACTACAGCGGCACGGTCGTCGGCACCGTCGACTCGTTGCCCGGCGTCCGCGGTCTGGAACTGTCCGCCGACTCCGGCACCCTGTACGCGGCCGTCGAGGACGCCGACGCGATCGTCGCCATCGACACGGCGACCGCCACCGAGGCCCACCGATACGCGACGGGCGACGGCACCCGGCCCGAGTACCCGGCCCTCGCCGGCGGCAAGATCTGGTTCGGCTACGGAGGCTCCGGCAGAGGCAACATCGGCTCGCTCGACCTGAGCACCGGTGACCCGGTCGTGGCCCTCGACCAGGACACCACCCGTACCTGGAGCTACGCCCCGATCCTCGGCTCCTCGTCCGGCGCACCGGGCACCATCGTCGCGGGCGCCCCCGAGCAGAGCCCGGTCGAACTCGCCGTGTTCGACGTGTCGTCGGGCTCGGCGAACCGCACCGCGTACGCCTTCGATCCGGGCAACAGCAGCAACCTCAGCGACCTCGCGGTCACTCCCGACGGCAAGGACGTCGTCACGGCCAGCGGCGCCCCCTACAAGCAGGAGGTGTTCAAGCTCTCGGACCTGTCGGAGGACGGCAGCTACACCACCGACCCCTACCCGAACGCGGTCGACATCGCCCCGAACGGCACCGTCGCCGCGGGCACCTTCTCCTGGTACGACCCGGACGTCCACATCTTCGAGCCGGGCGTCTCCACGCCGGTACGGCAGTACGACTTCCCGAACACCGGCGGCAGCAGCGGCTCCGACACCCTCGCGGCCTCCGGTCTCGCCTGGGCGCCGGACACCAGCAAGCTGTTCGCGGTGTCGTACAACGACGCGGACGTGTACTCGCTGCGCGTCCTCGACGACCCGACCAAGGCGGCCACCGGCCTCACGGCGACGGCCCCGGCCACCCCCACCCGCGCCAAGTCCCTCGACGTCACGGGCAAGCTGACGTCGGACACCGCATTCCCGTCCGGCACCAAGGTCTCCGTCCGCCGCACCGACGCCGAGTCCCCGTCCGGCAAGCTGCTCGGCACCGCGACGGTCGGCGCCGACGGCTCGTACTCCTTCGCCGACACCCCGCCGGCCGGCGGCCAGGTCGAGTACATGGTCAGCTACGCGGGCGACGGGAACCACGCGGGCGCCACCGCCACGACCACGGTGAACGTCACCCGCACGGCGACCACGGTGACGCTCGACAACAACGGCAAGGTGTACGCGTACAACAGCGCGGTGAAGTTCACGGCGCACCTGGGGACGACGTACAAGAACCGCACCGTCGCGATCTACGCCAACCCCTACGGCGCCGACAAGCCCGAGAAGCTGGTCGAGTCCGGCACGGTCGACTCCTCCGGCAACCTGTCCGTCACTCTCTCCCTGACCCGCGACACCAAGCTCACCGCCAAGTTCACCGGCGACACCCGGTACGCGTCCGCGACGGCCACCAGCACGGTCGGCGCGCAGGCCAAGGTGTCGACCGCGCTCAGCGGCTACTACACGAGCAAGACGGCGTGGAGCCAGACGTACCGCTACTTCCACAAGTCCAAGGACCCCGTCTACGACACGACGATGACGCCGTACCCGGGCCGCAAGTACAAGGTGGAGATGCAGGGTTACTACCAGGGCGCCTGGCGTACCACGCACTCCGAGTACCTCGTACTCGGCGCGGACGGCAAGGACGCGCTCAAGCTCACGGGCACCCCGCCGACGGGCGTCCGCTTCCGGATCCGGTCGTCCTACGTCGACACGACATCGGGCGACAACGTGAACTCGACGACGTACGGAACCTGGAAGTACTTCATCTTCACCAGCTGACGTCCGGTACTTCTCACCGAAGCCTGACGTAACGGGCGCGCCGGTACTTCTCACCGAAGACCGACGTGACGGGCGCGGGTCTGCCGGCGAAGCGGACCCGCGCCCGGGGTGTTCGCCGTGCCGAGGAAACGCAGGACCGCCGGCACCGGACGATGACCGACGACGGTCGGGCCCCCAAGGGGGCTCCACCCGGCCACGCGTCGCGGATCAAGCACCGCGCACCGCGCACCGGGTCTGCTTCCGCCTCTGCGGGGCAGGCGAGCCCGGTCGCCGGCGCGAGCGCGGCGGCGGTCGCCCGGGAAGCCGAAGGCGGGGAAGAGCACCTGCGGGATGGTCCGAGCCGTAACCCGACGGGCGGCTCTCGAACGGCTCCCCAAAAGACCCGCGAAACCCCTCAGGGACCCGACCCGCAATGCGGATCAGGCCCCTGACCTGGTACTTCACTGTCGGGGTGGCGGGATTTGAACCCACGACCTCTTCGTCCCGAATGAAGTTCGCGCAAGCCCCTGACCTGGCTGTTTTCGCTCTGGTGCAGGTCAGGGCGTTGGCCTGCGTTGGTCTCCGTTGGTAGTGAGAAGAGAGGTTCTGATGATCCACTCCCCGCTCACTCCCCGGAGGGGCAGACGTTACGGTGGGTCAGACGGCAGTCGAGTCGGTAGTGCTTCGCCCTCACCGTTTGTTGTAGCTGAGTTGGCTACCGAGGAGATCGCGGCGGAGTCAGAAGTGCATCATCGACATGATCTCCGCGCTTCGCACGCCAGTTTCGACCGCAACGGCGTTCTCGCCGGGCTTGATCCATCCCGCGCGTTCTGCAGCGGCGACAGCGTCTTTCTCCGCGTTGTCCGCCTCGGCGTTCAGTGCCTCGTCGACGCCGAGGCACTTCGTCCCGGCTGCAGTGCCGGCCGCCAGGGATGCGCGGAGCGCGGTTTGGCAAGCAACAACGGCGAGTTCGGAGTCAGCGTCGACCAGCTTCCCCATCTGCGATGCCTGTGCGGCCGATGCCGCAGCGTTCCGTGCGTACCGGGCATCCGCAGCAGGGTCAGGCTCGCTCTCGGCGAGTGCGGCGAGAGCTTGCGCCGCCACCCGAGCTGCGTGAGCAGCCTTCCAGGCCGCTGCTGCTATGTCCGAGCTGGCGTCTGTGACCTCATTCGAACCGTGCTGCTCAACGTAGCCGCAGAGTCCCGCTGCTCGGGCTGCGGCGCTCTGCGCACGTGCGGCATGGATCGCCCTGAAGGCTTCCGCCTGACGAATGGGCTCTTCCTGTTGCTCGGGCACGTTCACCGGCATCTCCTTGTCGGTCAGGACAACGGTGCGCTTCCGGCCTTCCGCTGGCTGTAAGCGAGCAGGAGACGTCGGGCAGGGTGACATGCCAAGGTCCAACAGACCAGAGAAGAGCGGCAGTTGTTGAGCGCTGTTATTTCCTGAATCTTGGCCAATCAAGGGGTGCTGTTGTCATCATCCCGACGGGAGGAGGGCAAGATCAGGTCTCGCTGCGGGTGTCGCTCGCCCTTGACGCTGCCTTGAACGCCCAGGTCGACTCGGGCGAACTCATGGAACTCGTTGGTCTCGCGGAAGGCGGCACGGTTTCTGTCGCGCCACTCTTCCAAGGTCCCGGAAACCTTTCCCTCTGCCTGCCAGTCGACCTGCAGGGCCGCCGCATTCAGCTGATGCGCTGCCTCCACCACATCGTCACCACCAAGCAGCATGACTCGCTCGAAGGCTCGGCCGCGCTGGCGAGCGGCCTCGTGCAGCTCCTCCAGGAGCTCGGCGTCAGACTTCTCGCTGCGGCGGATGCTTTCCTTGTGCTCGTAGAGCTGTACGGCCGCGAAGATAGCCGCCCGCACCCGGTCGACGTAGCCGCCGTACGCATCCAACTTACGGTCGTCCCATCGTGTGAGGAGGACGTACTTGTTGCGACTCCGCTCCATGAAATACGTCGTCAAGTGCGTGGTCAGCGCGCCCAACAGCACGGCAGCGATCGTTACGAGCTGCTCGCCGGTTCCCACGCCATCCCCCGATGCGGTCCACTCCTAAAGAGGTCTGGACGATTTTAGGAGTGCGGCCCGTGTGGGGGAGAGATTTTGCTGAAACAGAGGGGAGTCACGGCCTGTCAAGGCTTCCTTGGGCCCCACGACTGGGCGCGTGACACTGTGACCGCTGTGACACGCCCCTCTGTTTCAGCGCTGTTGTGTGTGATCAGCGTCCTGTGACTCCGGACGGCAGGTCAGTGCATGAGGCCGATGACGACTCCGAGGACGATCAACCACAGGAACAGCCGGAACGAGATCTGCACTCGTGGATCACCCCTCTGACAGTGCACTGTCCGAACTTCATCTGCTCAGGACTCTGCCCCATCGCTGTGCCAAGGGCCAGGGGCCATCTACGGGGCCGGTGCGTGCCGTTCTAGAGGAACAAGCCGAGTGCCTTGTCGAGTGACCACGTCTGCCAGCACATGCCCAACAGTCCGACGACGGAGATCAACGCCATCATCAGGTTCTGCCCCTGCTCCCCCTCATCGTGGATCATCAGCACGAGATAGATCAGGTTGAGCACGAGGCCGCCGACGAGGGCGATCGGCGTGAGGGAGCCGACGATGAGTCCGAGGCCGAGGGCCAGCTCCGCGTAGGCGACGACGTACGCCATTAGGCGCGGTCGCGGCTTCACCACCACGTCGAAGCCTGATCGGACGAAGGCCCAGCGGTGTTTGTCCGCGACGCGGGCCGCCCATGCGAT
This sequence comes from Streptomyces sp. NPDC042002, assembly GCF_055588305.1. Taxonomy (NCBI): domain Bacteria; kingdom Bacillati; phylum Actinomycetota; class Actinomycetes; order Kitasatosporales; family Streptomycetaceae; genus Streptomyces; species Streptomyces sp. NPDC042002. Next base: position 80,017 of record NZ_JBVJCT010000019.1, read on the forward strand.
CCCGCCGCCGCCGAACCACTCCTCCTTGTCCTTGTGGCGCCAGCTTTCCAGCCACCACAGGCCGAGGCCGATCCGGAGTATGGCGAGCCAGTCGGCTCCGCTGAGCCACATCGTGTGCATGGGTGTGCCCTCCCGGACTCAAGCTGACGGAGCGTCAGTTCAGCTGATCGACGTCGACCGCGCAAGGGTCGGGTTCCGGCGGGGCGCTTGCCGTCTACCAAGGCGAGCCATACCCTGAATCTGATGGATCGTCAGATATGGGCCGGTGAAATCGGCAGACAGCAGGGGGTAAGTCGCTTGGCCAGCAACGATATTGGCGGTACGGATCTCCCCCGGGTGATCAGCGTGGATGATCACGTGATCGAGCCCGCACACCTCTTTGAGACGTGGCTCCCCAGTAAGTACCGGGAGAAGGGGCCGAAGCCCTTCACTGCCGGTATCGGCGAGCTCGCGTACATCGGCGGCAAGTACAAGTTCCAGACCGATCCCAAGGGGCAGACCACCGACTGGTGGGAGTACGAGGGCTCGTTCTTCCCGTACAAGCGCATCATCGCGGCCGTCGGATTCTCCCGAGACGAGATGACGCTTGACGGCATCACGCGCGAGCAGATGCGCCGTGGATGCTGGGACCCGAAAGCCCGCCTGGAGGACATGGACCTGAACCATGTCGAGGCCTCGCTCTGCTTCCCGACCTTCCCGCGCTTCTGTGGGCAGACCTTCTCTGAGGCCAAGGACAAGGAGGTCGCGCTCGCCTGTGTTCGTGCGTACAACGACTGGATGGTTGAGGAGTGGTGTGGCGACAGCCGAGGCCGGCTGATCCCTCTGTGCCTCATCCCGTTGTGGGATGTTGATCTCGCCGTTGCAGAGATCAAGCGTAATGCCGCTCGCGGAGTGCGCGCGGTGACCTTCTCGGAGATCCCGACGCACCTTGGCCTGCCGTCCATCCACTCGGGCTACTGGGACCCGTTCTTCGCGGCCTGCGAGGAGACGGGAACCGTTGTGAACATGCACATCGGCTCGTCGTCGCAGATGCCCGCAGCATCCCCTGACGCCCCTCCTGCAGTCCAAGCCGCGCTGAGCTTCAACAACGCGATGGCGTCGATGATGGACTTTCTCTTCTCCGGGGTCCTGGTGAAGTTTCCCCGGCTCAAGTTGGCGTACAGCGAAGGGCAGATGGGATGGATTCCGTACGCACTGGAGCGTGCCGACGATGTGTGGGAGGAGCACCGGGCGTGGGGCGGGGTCAGGGATCTGATCCCGGAGCCTCCGTCGTCGTACTACTACCGGCAGATCTTCTGCTGCTTTTTCCGGGACAAGCACGGCATTGAGGCCATTGAGACTGTCGGCGTGAACAACGCGACCTTCGAGACAGACTATCCGCACGTCGACTCGACATGGCCGCACACGAAGCAGGTGGCAGCCGATCACATGGCAGGCCTGCCCGACGATGTGGTGTACAAGCTCCTTCGAGGCAATGCGATTCGTATGCTGGACCTGCCGTTTGACCAGGACCGGACGGCTGTCAGCGGTCGCTGAGCCAGCGCTCCGGTCGTGGTGCGGTGTTGAGGGGTGATCCGGCCTCTCGGCGCCACGGTTCGCGCGACGTATCTCGGAGAGGCGACCGGATGAGTAATCCCGTTTCAGAGGTCATTGCCACCCTTGGGCGGCGTTATGTGCGCGATGCTCCGGGGGGGCTCGGCAAGGCGTTCTTGGCCACTCATCTCCTGAATCCGTACCTGCGGGATCACCCTCGTCAGCGTGTGGTCGAGGCCCGGTTCGGTGCGCAATTCCTTGTTGATTCAGGCGACTTGATTCAGCGCTATTTGTACCTATTTGGGACATGGGAGCCTCATATGACCCGATGGGTTGAGAGCCGCCTTCGTCCTGGTGACGTGATGGTCGACGTCGGCGCGAACATCGGGTATCTGACGATGCTGGGATCTCCGCTCGTCGGCAGTGCTGGCCGCATCGTGGCCATCGAGGCATCCCCCGAGTTTCATCGTCGCGTGCTGCTGCACGCGGAACTCAACGGCTATGACAACATCCGTGCGGTGAACGCAGCGGCGGCGGACAGCCGGAAGATGCTGACTTTCGTCCTCGCCAGCTCTCACAACCTCGGCGCGAACAGCATCGTGCCGTGGGACGGGCCTGCGGAATCCACCTTCGACATCGAGGCTCTCCCCCTGCATGAGCTCCTGCAACCGGACGAGATCGCCAATGCCCGAGTGATCAAGATCGATGTTGAAGGGGCAGAAGGCAGCGTCATAAAGGGGCTGGCTCCTGTGCTGGATCAGCTCCGCCAGGACGTGGAGATTGCTGTGGAGGTCACGCCGGATCGGATGGATCAACTGGGCGACTCTGTTGACGAGCTCATGGAGAGCATGCAGAAGCACGGCTTCAACACGTACCGCCTCGTCAACGACTACGCGCCCGGGAGCTACCCCGAGGCGATGCGAGCGCCCGTACCTCCCCAGCGTTGGCGAAAGCCGATCGAGGGTGAGACCGAGTTGGTGTTCTCACGGGTGGACGCCGAGTGGTTGGTTTGACACGAGAAGGGCCCGACTCTCGGATGGATCGAGAGTCGGGCCCTTGCGGCGGGGGATGTCAGAGGTAGTACGGCGGACGGTTGCCGCCGAGGCATTCGGGACAGGGCACGCGGCATGTCTTCCGGCACCTGAAGCACCCGGTGAAGCCCAAGCAGTCCGGGCACCAAACCTCACAGTGGCCGGCGCACCAACCGCAGTAGGCCGTGGGTGCAGGTGTGGGATCGGCTATCTGCGGCCTCTCCTTGGCCGGGGGCGTTGTTATCCGAAGGACTCCGCGTCGAGCTTCGGCCCGTCTTCTTCCTCGTCCTCGTCGTCTGCCTCGGGCTCATCGGTCATTGGCAGTCGGTAGCCCCGGCTCTCTGCCACCCGGAGTACCTCGCGAAGTGCCTCGTGAGTGCGTGTGAGAGCGAAGCGGAGCGCAGGAACGTCAGCGCGTGGGTCATCGAGTACCGCCTGCGCGCCCTCAAGGACGGACTCGGCGGAAGACGTCTGCACCGTCTCCACCTCGTCAGCGAGACGGGACAGAACACTGCCCGATTCGCTGGGGCTCAGGTAGCACCGTTTCCCCTCCGCGCTCGCCCACGGCAGCAACCTCAAGGATGAGGTGCCGTTGTATGGGACCTGTACCGGAGTCTCTTCCGGCGTCGGCTTCTTTGTCATCCCGCTGCCTCCAGTTCGCCAACGGGGACGGACGCGGTGAACACGGCCTCCGAACTGTGCCCAGGGAGCACCAGGAGCGCGGCCTCCACCACCCTTCCCGTGGTGTCCGTCGATACGCGCTCGATGGCCAGGACGGCGGTACTTGTGCCGATGCGCAGAGTCCACGCTTCCTCGGCATCAGGAACACGGGAGGTGACGCGGGATACCGTGCTGGCCACGTGGATTCCGGCCTCGGCGAGCCGGTCCCGGATGTCGTCGCCCAAGGGCGATTGGCTCGCAGGAGGCACGTCGAGAGTCGCGACGTCGCACGGGACGTAGACCCGCGCCAGGCTGCAGGGGAACTCGCTGTAGACGCCGAGGTAGACGTACTCGGTCAGCTGAGTCTCAGGCGGAACGCGAAGGCGTCCCGCGAGCTCGGCGTCGGCCTCCAGCTTGTTGCTGCGGACGCTGACTTTTACGGGGGCGTTGGTAGCTGCTTGCTTGCCCGACGCGAAGGTGTCGGCCGAGTACGTGATCTCGCCGAAGGTGTGGCGCACGTAGTTGCCGCGGCCGTGTCGTCGCACGACCATGCCCTCGTTTTCGAGTGCGGCGATGGCCTCGCGCACGGTGACGTGGCTGCACTCGTACCGGCTGGAAAGTTCGGTTTCGGAGGGAAGTCGGTCGCCTGCGGTGAGCACTCCTGAGGTGATCTGGTGGCGGATGTCGTCCGCGATGTGGGAGTAGCGGTTCGTCGCCATCCGGTGGGTCACCACTTCCTGGCTGCCCGGGTCACGGACAGGCGAGTTTGGGAATGCATGGTCAAGGTTTCGCCGGTCACGAAGCGCAACCGCTTCGCTTGGCCGGGGAGTTCAGTGAGGTTCAGAACCTTGAAGGACTGGCCGCCGATCGTGAGTACGTCGGCTTGCTGGATCGTCCGGGACGTGACTTCGAGGACGACCACGGGGACACCGGGGCGAAGAGTCACAACGCCTCCCTTCCGGCTGGAGGCGCGGCCGATTGATGGCGCGGGCAGTGGCAGACCTCGTAGACCACAGGCAGCCCCTCAGGGGCAGGCCTCTGTTCTGCGTCGGTGCATGCGGCGTGAGTGCCGATGCGGCAGGCAAGGGACCGGTACAGCTTCGGGGCGTCAAGCGCTCGCACAGACATCAGACGGCCTCCGCGATCGAGTAGCTCGGGCAGAGTTGTGGGGCCCCGGGGTACGTCAACTGCTCGTGCTGCGTGGTGAGTTTTTCGGGAGCCAGTACGTACAGGCGGACGAGGGCGTATTCCTCGGCGAGACTTGGATCTGCGTACCGGACGGGCCTGTGGCGTATGAACTCGGTCCTGGGCCGACGGTCCGGCTGCGCGACGACTGCGGCCGGCGCTTGGCGGCGACGGTAGCGAAGCGGATGCGTTGCGTACTGCTCTCTGGTCCAAGCGGTAGCGCGGCGGATACGGTTGAACACGTTTTCAGCTCCCTCAAGCTGAGGACCGTGCCCCCGGACGACTACTTCGTTGCGGGGGTGCATTTCCTTAAAGCGGCTCGTGCCGTGCAGCCGCTTTCGTCGCTGTCGAGCCCCCACCGATCAGCGGTTGCCACCAGCCGGTAGAGCTCTCTCCACTGCTCGGCGGAGATCGAGTTCGGAACCTTGGCGGCTATGGCGATGTGGTCGGCGTGGTCCTGCAGGCGTGGAGTGAATCCAGCTGCGGAGAGGCGCGCCATGAGCTCACGTGCACGTGCTTCGGTCGAGCCCAAGACGTTCCTCCGTCGCCACCGGATCGCTCGGCAGAGCTAGCCGTCTAAATGCAAGCTGGACGTCTAGCTATGGCCTAGCCGTCTAGCTTAGAGATGGTCGGCTAGATTTGCCATATGCGCGAGCAGCCGTCTTATCTCCGCATCGCTGACGTACTTCGACAGCGCATCGCGGATCAGGAATGGTCACCAGGTGATCAATTGCCGTCCCGTGCGGAGCTCGCGCGGGGCTGCGGAGTGAGCGCTGCCGTCATCCGGCGTGCGCAGGAAGCACTCATTGAGCAGGGCGTGTTGGAGGGGCGAGCAGGGTCGGGGACCTATGTCGCTCAGCCTCGTACGCGGCTGCTCATGGTCCGGTCTCAGCAGCGTGAGCAGAGCGAGTCTTCGTTCCGTGAGGACATGGCCGCGCTCGGTAAGAAGGCAACGTGGGAGACTCACGGCGATGCGATGGTGCCAGCGCCTGCGGATATCGCTGAGCGCCTGGGCGTCCCCGAGGGTGACTACTGCGTGCGGACCTCGTACGAGTACCTGGCCGATGGCCAGCCGTCCCACGTGGCCACGAGCTGGGAGCCGTACAGCATCACGGGCGGCACGCTCGTCGTGATGCCCGAAGGCGGGCCGCTCGCAGGGAAGGGCGTCGTGCGCCGCATGGCGGAGATCGGCATCACGGTCAGCCGCGCGGTCGAGCGGCCCGAGCCCGGACACGCAAATGCCGAGGAGGCAGACCTCCTCGGCATTCAGCGCGGCGCGCTGGTCACTCGCATTCAGCGGACGTACTTCAGCGACGACGGGCGCGCGGTCGAAACGGCGGACATCGTCGTACCCGCTGCACTTCGGCAGGTCGAGTACGAGATCCCGATCACTCCGAGCTGATCGGGTACTTCCACTGGAAGTAGTCCAGCGCTCGCGCTCGTGCTTCCACGACGGCCATGCGGGCATCCCGCTCGGTGGCGTTGGTGTGCGCCGCCTGCCCCGTGGCCTGGCCCTCCCACTTTCGGTAGAGGAGCCCCACCTCGGACGAGAACCAACCACGCGCGACGGAGTTCAAGGCGAGAAGTAGGCCGGTGTCCTCCGAGGCCGGAAGCGCCATCCACCCGCCGAGGGCGACGAGCAGATCACGGCGAATGAAGAGCGTTGCCGGGTGGACCTGCGCCCGGAAATCATGCGCTGCCCAGTAGTCGAGTACGGCCTTGCGCTCAATCGGTCCGTGATCGGGGTCGCCCGGGAAACCGACAGTCGACCCGTCGGGAAGCAGGTCGAGTACGCGCGACGTCGCCCAAGCGATGGTCCGGTCTGCCTCCAGTGCCGCGAGATCGCGCGCCAGAGTGCCAGGAGCAAGCTGATCGTCAGCATCGAGCACCTTGACGTAATCGCCGTCGGCGTTCGCCAGGGCGATGGTGCGCGCGACTCCTGGACCGCCGCGCCGACCCTGGCCAAACGTGATCCGCTTGTCGTCGGGGACGTACGGAGATACGTCGTCCGTCGCGCCGTCCTCCTGGATCAGCCAATGCCACTCCCAGCCTTCGGGAAGCTCCTGACCACAGAGGGACTTGTACGCGTCCGGCAGGAACTGAGCCGAAGGGGCGTGAACAGCCGTGACGATGATGATGCGCCGGGTCACGGCTCACCACCTTTCCAAGTGAGTCGTGAAGAGCATTTCCGTACGGTCGCCGGGCAGCGTGACGTCTGACATCTCGGCAACGACGCCTTCGGTGTCGAACGAGGTCTTGCGGAGCACCAGGACCGATGTCCCTGGCGGTAGGTCCAGCTCCTCCGCTTCCTCTGCCGTGGGCGGACGGGCGGTCACCCGCTCCTCGATGTGGTCGATCTCGATACCTACGGTGTGGAGCTGGTTCCACGTACCGCCGGGCCATGGCTCCTTGGTCTCGTCCAGGAGATCGGGATTGCTCTCAACCCGCTCGCGGACCAGATAGGACGTGACCAGGTTGAAGGGGGCGTGCTCGGCGCTGTATCGCGTCCGGTAGACACGCTCGACCAGGGCAGTTCCCTCAGGAACGCCCATCGCCTCCGCGATATCCGTCGGTGCCTTGATCTCGCGGTATGCCGCGTGGAAGACGAGGTCATTGAAGCCAAGCCCCGTGTCGCGCTCGGTGGCACCGGTCTGGAGCCGATTCTCCTCGGACTGGCGCGCGCGGTCCTTCTCCCATTGGTGCCGGCTGTTCGTCCGCTGGACCAGTGTGCGCGGGCGGCGAACGAAGGAACCGCGGCCGTGCTGCTTGTCGATCAGCCCCTCGGTCTGCAACACGCGGAGCGCTTCGCGAATTGTCACGTGGCTCTTGCCGAAGCGTTCGGAGAGGGCGGACTCGGCAGGCAGCTTGTCGCCAGGCTTTAGCTGACCTGCGCGGATCTCTCTGCGGAGCTCGTCCGCGATCCGCTCGTATGCCTTGCCCATCTCTGCTCACCGTTCCGTCGTCCGATACGGATCAGCATACGACTCCTAAAGAGGTCTTGACGAGTGGAGGTGTGGAGGTCCATAGTCTTGGCAACTCCTAAAGAGGACTAGAGGACAGGTTCTCTTTAGGAGTTATTGCGCCCGAAGGAAAGCCCGAGGGGGTGAGTACGGAGGAAGCGTCAGCTCCTTGCGAATTCAACAGTGGACTCGGCGAACGAGTGTTTTTGATCTTCGACGTACGTCTTCCCGCAGTTGGCGGCGTCGGAGGTCATGACCGCTCGTCGTTGGAGTGGTCTCCCTTGAGGACCGCTGGTCAGGCCTTCTGGCCAGCTCTTGCCATCTCCTGAAAGGGGACCTTGATGCGCCTCGCCGTTGGCGACACCGTCCGTGATCGCAGTGACAGCGCGATCGGGACCGTCATCAGCCTCGACAGCGGGAACACCCGGCTCGTCGTGGTGAACGTGCAGGGCGGCGCGATGCGCGTGACCTCCGGGCGGGACCTGGAGATCGTGCGTCGCAGCTCTCGGCCGCTGACCTCCAGGCACCGCCTTGTGGCGCTGCTCGTGGTCCTGGCCGGCCTCTTCGTCGGCTACGTCGCTGCTCACTCCGTCCACCTGCTGGGCGGAAGTTGGGTGCTGATGTACATGGCGGCCTTTGGGGCCTACATGACCTTCGAAGTCGGCTACCGCGTGGCACTTTTCGCGACTGGCCCGCAGCGCTACCGCGTCTGACTGACGCACTCGTACAACAGCCGGAAGCGGTGGCCGACGGGTCAAATCAGCCCACCGCGTTCTCCGGCTCTCCCATCCCATCCAAGGACCATGGAGAGATCAATGGACACCTACGTTGGCGAGCAGCAGGCCGTGAACGTCGATGAGTTCGAGGAGCTTGCCTACGGGGTCGGTAACGACTTCCGGGATCTGTTCCTCGGCCTTCCTGGCGAGGACTACGAGGAGCGGGCGGCGCGCGAGCAGGTGGCACGCGAGGTGCTCGCGGAGCTGCTGGAGTCGGGCCAGAACGGCGAGATCGACTTGCTGAACGCGATGTACGCGGCGCAGCTCGCCTGCGTGACGCCGTTGCGTACGCGCCGGATTGCCGCCCGCATGAACTCGGTGCGGACTGCAGCATGAACCTCCCGCACGTTGCTTCGCTGAGCAGCGACAACACATTGCTCCTGGCCGTACTGGCCCCTACAACGTGGCTGCTGTGGAAGGCAGTGCGCGGAGCGCGGCGACTCGGCGTGCGGGGGACACCCGCTGTCTGGGTTGCCGGAGTCGCTGCGATCGGCTGCACGGCATACAGCGCTGACACGTCCTGGCGGTTCGCCGCCGACTACTTGGACATGGGCAGCACCATCGAGCGAGCCGCGATGTTCGCGGCCGCCGAGTTGGCGCTGTTCGCCAACTCGCTCCTCGCCCGGCAGAACCTCAACGGCCCGAACGGAACGCCCGGTGCGCCGGGCGTCCTGGTCTGGGTGATCACCGGGGTTCAGGTCATTCCGGCGTACGCCGAGTCGGGCGTCATCGGCGGCACTGTACGAGCCTTCGTCGGCCCGATCATGGCCGCGATGCTCTGGCACCTGGCCATGGGCATCGAGCTTCGGCACCGCAAGCCCGACGCCGAATCTCGCGGACTGCTTTCGAGGCTGGGCAGGGAATTCCGCGAACGGTCTCTCTCCCGCCTCGGGATCGTTGAGCGGGACAGGGACGCAGCTCAGATCACGCGTGACCGCGCCACCCTGCGGGCGGTCGACCTGGCCGCCCGCCTTGCGCAGATGACCGCTGAGCAGCGTGGCAAGGGCCGCGGGAAGCGCACGGGCCGGCGCTTGTCGAAGGCCATCGCCCGCGCGTCTGTGGGCATGGACCGTGAACAGCGACGGAAACTGCTCGATCAGCTCGCGGCACGGAGGCACGCATCGAGCCTCGCCACGATCGATCTCCCCTCGCCATGGGACGAGTTTCGCCCCGACGCTGCGGCTTCCGCGCTGGCTTCCCAGACGCGAGAGCAGATGTATCGGGCGACCGAGGAAATCCGGAGCCAGGCCAAACCGCGGTTGCTCTTCGCCGACGTCGACCCAGCTCACGGGGTGGACACCGGGGAGCGTTCACCTGAACACCCTGCCCCTCATCCGCTGTCCACCGCAGGCCCTGACGAGGCGGAGAAGCTGAGCACGGAAGAGGCCAAGGCCGCCATCGAAGAGGGGTGGGTCAAAGGCCTCTCTGTCCGGCAGACAGCAGAGCGCGCCACCCGAGCCCCGAGCTACGTGCACGAGCGGTTCACCAAGCTCAGCGCCGAACACGGTCCTCGCCCCGCCCCTGACCAACTCGCCTTGGTGAACGGCAGCGGCAGAGAGGAGCCGGACAGTACTGGTCCCGCAGCGCCCTGAAGAGGGGCGTTGCTCAATCTCCCGCAGAGGATCGCCGTTGTGACCGACGAATCCCATACCCCCGTTGAGCAGACCAAGACGGAGGCCCCACCACCGGTCGTCGTGATCCTGATGGACGAAGCGCAGTGCTTCTTCGGCCAGGCCAGCGACCCGCTCTATGCCGAACTCGTCCGGCTCGTCATGCAGCCGCGACGCCCGTAGGCCCGTCCTGATTTTCCTTCACCGGTGCCCGGCCCTACCCGTCAAAGCAGCAGCCGGGCACCGGCTTTCCCTCCCGCAGTCGGAAGGAAGTGCCAGTGAAACACGAGGATTCTGACGATCACGAGCAGGAGCTCTTCGAGCGCCTGGAGAAAGAGATGGACCCCGAAGCCGAGCCGGACGCCGCCGACACTGGCGGCTCCGTACTCGACTTCACGAAAAGCAAGTTGGGCACCGGAGCGCCGACCGAGCCGGAAGACACGGGCTCGGAGAGCGCGAGCGATCCGGACGACATCATCAAGGTTGATCGCCCCGGCGGTCCGACCGGGCCCGGCTTGCTGGACCGAGTGTTTGGCGCCAAACGCCGCGCGGTCATCCCCGAGTGGACCCGGTCGTGGGACGAGTTCAACAAGGTAGGCAAGGGAGTGGCCGCGTACGGATGGCACGTAGCGGCCTACCACGCGGTACGTACGCCCTGGTACACACTGCGTCTCGTACTGCAGGCGCCACGCGGTGCCGCTCACTTCGTTGGCGACACGATCAAGTGGACCGTCGATGGGGAAGGCGAACCGCTGCGTCAGGTGGCAGCCTCAACCGACGACATCGAGAGCTACCTGAAGTTGTCCCGTCAGCGTGACCGGCGGGTTCGCTGGCGGACGGTAGTCAGTATCGGTGCCGGGATCGTGGGCCTGGCCACGGCGCTTTCGCTGTACGTGCTCGCCCCCAACTGGCTCCTCGCCACGGTGGGTTCAGTGGTAACCCTGGCCATGGGGCGGCTCGGACAGCCCGCTGACGCTCCGGTCGTCCACAGGGCTGTGGAAATCCCGAAGGTGACCAAGCTCACCAGTGACATCGTCCTTCGTGCTCTCGGAGCCCTCGGGATTCCGGCGATCAATCAGGCGCAGTCCAAGGGCGGTCCGGGGTTCAACTTCACTGCCCCGATCACCCGGGACGGCCCCGGGTGGCTTGCCGAGGGCGACCTCCCGTACGGCGTGACCGTGACGGACGTGATCGACCGTCGCGACAAGCTGGCTTCGGGCCTTCGCCGCCCGCTCGGGTGCGTATGGCCGGAGGCCGTGCCCGACGAGCACACGGGCCGTCTGCGTCTGTGGGTCGGCGATCAGGACATGTCGCAGACCAAGAAGGCGGAGTGGCCGCTCGAAAAGTCCGGGAGCGTGGACCTTTTCCAGCCCGTCAACTGGGGAACTGACCAGCGCGGCCGGTGGGTTGGGCTGACGATGATGTTCATCGCGGGCGTGATCGGTGCGATTCCGCGAATGGGGAAGACGTTCCTTCTGCGGCTCCTCATGCTGATCGCCGCTCTGGACGTACGTGCCGAGCTGCACACCTTCGACCTGAAGGGGACCGGCGACCTTGACCCGGTCGGCGATCGCGTTTCCTACCGGCACCGTGCCGGCGAGGAAGAGGCCGACATCGAGTACATGCTTGCCGACTTCCGGGAACTGCAGGGCGAGTTGCGTCGGCGAGCAAAGGTCATCCGCTCGCTGCCCCGGGACCTGTGCCCGGAGTCGAAGGTGACGACCGAACTCGCCAGCAGGCGGTCTCTTGGTCTCCACCCGATCGTGATCGGGGTCGACGAGTGCCAGATCCTCTTTGAGCACCCGAAGCACGGTGCGGAGTTCAAGGAGATCTGCACCGACCTCGTGAAGCGCGGACCGGCTACCGGGATCGTGCTCTTGCTCGCGACGCAGCGGCCGGACAAGGACGCCATCCCGACGTCCATCAGCGCCAACGCGTCGGCCCGCTGGTGTTTGAAGGTCATGGGCCAGATCGAGAACGACATGGTGCTTGGCACCGGCGCCTACAAGCGCGGCGTACGAGCCAACATGTTCGCCTGGGGAGACAAGGGCATCTGCTACTTCCTCGGCGAAGGAGCTGACGCTCGTATCGTCCGATCGGCGTTCATCAACGCTGTGGAGGCGGACCGTATCGCCCTCCGTGCTCGCGCCCTTCGCGAGCGTGCGGGCACTCTCGCCGGGCACGCGCTCGGCGAGCAGGCCGAAGCCGAGCAGGCCGTCTCGTACGACCTGCTGACCGACCTCCTCTCCGTCGTGCCGAACGGCGAATCGAAGGTCTGGTCCGAGGCCGTTCTCACACGGCTCGCGGAGCTGCGCCCCGAGGCGTACGGCGAGTGGACGGCGGAGCAACTGGCCGCAGCCATCAAGCCGTACGGCATCCGAACCACTCAGGTGTGGGGCATCACGGAGGACGGCAAGGGCGCGAACCGGCGCGGGATCAAGCGCACCGACCTCCTCAAGTCGGCTGCGGACCGTAACGGAAATGCCGACGCCGCGTAGCTCAACTCGCCGCTAGACCTAGCGGGCACCCCCGCTAGGTCTAGCACCCCCGCTAGCGGGCCATACCGGCTTTCACCTGCGAACTAGCTTCTAGCGGACCTCTTCCGAGCACCCCGAATCCTGGACAGAGAGGCCCTTTCATGCCCGCCTGGTTTCAGTTCCTGCCCGTCTTCATGATCGTCGCGCTCTGCTACGTCGCAATGTGCGCTGCGAGCCCGTTCGGCCCCTGCCGTAAGTGCAAGGGCTGGGGCTCGAAGGTCTCCACGTCTCGGTGGACGGGGCGGCTCAAGCGCGGCCGTGAGTGCCGTCGCTGCCACGGCTACGGCCAGCGCCTCCGCATAGGCCGCCGCATCTACAACCTCGTTTCCCGCCTTCGCCACGAAGGCACCCGCTGACCCTGCAGAAAGGCGCCTCCATGGCCTTCTCCATCTCCGCACTCGCACTGTTCGGCCTGCTGCTCGCGATGCTCGTGCGCTTCAAGGCCGTGGGCGTCGTCGTCGCCGTGGTCGCCGTTCTCTTCGGCTTCTACCTCGCCAGGAGCGGCGCGGCCCCCTCCGTCGACCAAGTCATGACCGCGCTCAAGGGCGCACTCAGCGGCCTTCTGAACTGACCTCTCCCCTTCCCACAACGAGCGAGGAGTCTCCGCATGACTGATCAGCTCACCAGCACCCGACCCTGTATCTCGCTGATGGCCTCGGGCGAACTCCGAGACGCACTGACCGCCATCGAGCTCGGCCAGGCCGCTACTGCCATTTCGGCGTTGCTGGCCATCGATGAAGAGTCCTGGCAGGCGATTGAGAAGCGTCTCGCAGCGGTCATCGGCAGCGACCTCCGCGCGCTTCTCCTGATCACAGCCGAGCGCCTGCCGCAGGCCTGACGGCCCTCTGCGCGGCTCCAACTCGCCTATGAGGTGGAGCCGTCGCAGAGGACCGGAAAGGCCGGCCCGCGCGTACTCGGAGGACGACGCCCCATGCCCAACCCCACCACCGCGTGGTTCCAGACCGTGGCCGAGAGCGTGAGCGCCCTCGGCACCGCCGCCCGTGAGTACTGGACTGCCCTCCAAGCGGCCACGGTCGCGAACTGGCACGTTGACCCGATCCGGCTGCTCCCTGTGGGCGGCGCGGTGAAGGTCCCCCGCCGGGACTACCTCAGCCCGCATGACGACGCCATGGTGAAGCTCGGCGATCTCTATGCCGAGCAGCACCAGGCCGTCAAAGCGCTGTACGAGAACACCGCGCTCGCGTACGCGCACGGGACCGCCCGGGTCCTTCTGTCCGTGCTAGAAGGCGAGCGCCCGATGTACATCGAGATGGACCGTCGAGACGGCCTGTACGTGGTGCCGACCGGCAGGATCCCTGACCTTTTCGAGCCGCTCGGTCAGTGGGTGAACAGCCCGCGGCTCGCCGTGCTCAGGGAACGGCTCATCGAGCGCGAGCGCGCTGCGGCAGAGCTCAGGGAGCTGTCGTTCTTCGAGGGCCTGGCGGAGTACGGCGACTCAGCAACGGCTGGCATCGCCGAGCGCGCGGCTGGGCTGGCGGACAGCGCTCTCGCGTACGGCGCGGAGGCCGAAAGCGCCATGCACTTCCTTCTTCTCGCGGCTCGTCTGAACCACATCTCGGAGGAGAGCCAGTGACGGCCGAGTCTCACGTCACCACGTCCCCCGGATCGAGCCACGGGGACCAGCACCAGCACGAGCGCATCCACGCCGAACACGGCACACGGAGCGCCTCGCAGCATCTCTGATTTCGCCCGGAGCAGCGGCCGACGGGTCAATGAAGCCCGCTGCTCCGGTCACTCCCATCCCATCCAAGAAACAGGAGGTGCCATCAGGATGCACCACATCACCCCTGGTCCGCTGCCCCGCGCCGCTTTCGAGGCGGTAGAGCGCGGTTGGCATGTCATCCCGCTCGTTCCCGGCGCAAAGCGCCCCGCAATCCGTTCGTGGGAGCAGCGCGCCACGACCGACCTTGACCGCGTCGCCGGTTGTTGGGCGGTGGGGGCCTTCAACGTGGGCGTCGTCGCCGGACCCTCGCGGCTCGTCGTCGTCGACCTGGACGTTCCCAAGCACGACGAGGACGCCCCGCCCATCGGAACCCCTTCGGCGGTGAAGGACGGCGCGGACGTCCTGGCGCTGCTCGCCGAGGAGCACGGCGAGAACTTCCCCACCGACACGTACTCCGTTCGTACGGCGAGCGGCGGCACGCACCTCTACTTCGAGGCGCCCGCCGAGGTAGAGCTCCGCAACACCGCTGGCACCCTCGGATGGAAGATCGACACCCGGGCGTGTGGCGGATACGTCGTTGGCGCGGGCAGCGTGATCGACGGGAAGCCGTACACGGTCGTCTGTGAGACGGCACCGGCTCTGCTGCCGGAGTGGCTGAGGAAGCGACTCGCGCCGGCCCCGCTGCCGCCGCAGGTCCGCACGCTCGCCTCGCTGGCGTACGAGAGCAAGACCGATGCCTACCTGGCCGCTGCCGTCTTCGCCGAGCTGCGGCGGGTCGCCCGAGCTGGTGAAGGCAAGCGCAACATCTCGCTCTACCTCGCTTCGGTGGCACTCGGTCAGCTCGTTGCAGGTGGCGAGCTGACCGAGGCGGACGTGACGGAGCGGCTCATGCGGGCCGCCGTCGGTGGCGGCCTGACGGATATCGAGGCGCGCCGCACCATCGCTTCCGGCCTCCGTGCCGGAGCGAGGAAGCCCCGCAACGTCGTACGGAGGGCAGCATGATGCGCAGCGTTCAGGAGACGTACCTCGGCTGGCACGAGCTGTCGCACATGAAGGATTGCGCGCGGCCGTCGTGGATGGTCGACGTCCGCGATGACGAGGCGTATCGCGCGTCGTACGCAGGGGCGCTCGAACGACATTCCTGCCTCAACGAGGACTGCGAGCACAGCGGCTCGTATCCCCGCACGACCGTTCGCGTGGTCTGCCTGTCCTGCCACACGGTTCACGTCATCAGCGGCGAGAGCGGCAGCAGCCGCGGTACGACCACGAAGGCAACGGGCTTCGGCCAGCCGCCGCACAAGGTTGCTGGCCTGTACGTGTGGCCGGGGGAGCCGTGGTTCGACGACGGGCCGCGCGAGTTTCTCGTGACGTGGAGCAAGCCGACGGGTCGCCTGGTGGAGGCGGACGTGATCGGCGAGATCTTCCAGGGGATCGGCCCGCGCGGCGGCAAGCAGTTCTCGGCAGGGGCGCTGCCGAATCCGAGCGGCGAATACGGGATCAGCGGAATCCGATGGAGCCGAGCCGAGACGAGGCTTCCCTCCCTGGCTGGTGCAGCGAAGTGGATTACCGCGCAGGTCCGCGACGAAAGTGACGAGGCGAAGTGAACGACGACCCGTACAACCCGCCTCACCTCCACTGGGCGCAGCCGACGCCGGAGCCTCAGGCACTCCAGCCCGCACAGCAGCGCATTCGAACGGCATGGACCGCCGACGAGCTGATGAACACGACGTTCCCGGAGCCCAAATGGGCAGTCCCCGGGCTCATCTCCGAAGGCGTCAACCTCCTTGCCGGTCCGCCGAAGGTGGGTAAGTCCTGGCTCTCCCTCGGCCTGGCCCTCTCGGTCGCGGCGGGCGGCACGGCCATGGACAGTGTGCCCGTCGAAGGCGGCCCGGTGCTCTACCTCGCTCTGGAGGACACCGCCCGCCGCCTGCAGACCCGCATGGGCAAGCTCCTCGCCGGGAACCGCGCGCCCTCGTCACTGACGCTGGCGACCTCATGTCCGCCGCTCCCTGTGGGCGGTAGCGAGGCCATCGCGCAGTGGTGCGAGCGCAATCCCGATGCACGCATGGTCGTGATCGACGTCTTCGCGAAGATGCGCGGCAACTCGGCTCCCGGAACCTCGGCGTATGACGCCGACTATGCGGCCGTCGGCCACGCGAAGCGCATCGCCGATCACTACGGCATCGCCGTCGTCCTCGTCCACCACGTTCGCAAGGCGGCATCGGATGACTTCCTCGCCGAGGTCTCCGGCACCAACGGCCTGGCCGGAGCCGCAGACGCCACGCTCGTACTCAAGCGCTCGCGCGGCCAGGCGGACGGCGTCCTGCACGTCACCGGCCGCGATGTGGACGAAGCCGAGTACGCCCTCCGCTTCCATCCGGAGGCCGGCGCCTGGCAGCTCCTCGATGGACCTGCTGCCGAGCACACCATTGGCGACAGCCGCGTGACGATCCTGCGCTACGTCCGCGAACACCCCGGAGCCAAGCCGAAGCAGATCGCCGAAGGGACCGGGCTCGCGTCCGATCTCGTACGGCAGACCTGCTCGCGCATGGCGAAAGACGTCCAGCTCATCCGCAAGGACGGGGGCTATGTCGTCCCCGGTGAGAACGGGGGACAGGCATGACGAGTCACACCAGTCACAGCGTCACCGCAGTCACTGTCACGGGCCCGAAGTTGCCGTGCCTCTTCCGTCCGGCGGAGATCGCCAAGGCTCTCGGAGTCTCCGAGTGGTGGCTGAAGGAGCAGGCACGGCAGCGGCGTATCCCGTTCACGCGGCTCGGTGGCGCCTACCGCTTCACGGCGGAGCACGTAGACGAGATCATCCGCTTCTTCGAGGAACGTCCGCTGCGGAGCCCGGAGGCTCTTCAGTCGCAGGAGGCTGCTCCTCGCCCCCGCCGCCAGCAGAAGCCCGTTCCGTCCACGCGTCTGCAGGCAAAGCCCCCGCGCCGGGCGAGCCAGCTCGCACCCTCACTCGCTGCTGCGTGAACCTGCAGGAAGGAGAAGGAAATTGGGATACGGCGAAAAGCGCGCGGGGTACTACCGGGCTCGATACTGGATCGGCCCCGCCCAGCTCCGCACGGTCGTGGATGCCAACGGTGAGACGGTGCGCTTCACCAACAAGCGCGACGCGGCGAAGGCGGCGAACGACCAAGAAGCCAAGGTCAGGGAGAAGGCCAAGGAGGCGGCCAAAGAGAACACGACGTATGACCCGGACGCCGGACGGGTCACCTTCGCCGAGTACGTCAATGGTTGGTACGAGGCGCAGGAACTTGCCGCTTCCACCATGCAGAACTACAAGCGGCACATCGAAGAACACCTTCTTCCGGCCTTCGGGGACAAGGCCATCGGCGATATCACGGCGAGGCACGTCGCGGTGTGGGAGAAGCAAGAGCGAGCAGTGCCCTACGCGGCTTCCAGCGTGAAGACGTGGCACGGCACGCTGCACCTCATTCTTGGCGATGCCGTGGATGAGGGGTTGCGGACGTCCAACCCGGCAGCGAAGCGGCGCGGACGAGGCAAGCGCGCAGGGCGTTCGCGGAACCGTGGTCCGGAGAAGGCAGTGACCGATGCACTCGGCATCGTGCTCATCGGTGAACGGGCCTCGCTGTTGTCCGGTCGAGACGATGAGTTCGTAGGAGTGGTGACGAAGGGGTTCACGGGCATTCGGTGGGGCGAACTCGTCGGCCTGGAAACCAAGTTCGTAAGGCCCCACGAGGTGCGGGTGGAGTGGCAGCTGTACGAGCTGGACTCTGGGGAGCTGCACCGCTGCCCGCCCAAGGATGACTCGTACCGGTCGATCGACTCCCCTCGGTTCCTGTCCTCGCTACACATGGATCACATCGCACGGACCAACCCCAAGCCGTGCGCGTGCCACGGGCTCACGTACATGTTCAGTGGGCATGGCGCGGCCAACCCGGCAACTCGCCAACCCGGACCGAAGTTGGTCGACGTCGCTCGTCACGCCGGAGTCTCGACGGGGACAGTCTCGAACGTCTTCAACCGGCCGGAGTCCGTCCCTGAGGCAACACGGGTCAAGGTGGAGTTGGCAGCCGCGGAGCTGGGCTACGTCCGCTTCGGACAGTCGGGGGAGTTGGCAGCCCACTGGCGGCGGAACGGGTTCGCAACGTGGCTCTTCCAGCCGGCCGCGACCGGCTGGTATCCGAAGAAGGCTCCCCAGGAAGCCCGTCCGGTTCCTGTGACGGCCGCCCCGTGGTCCGGAGTGCCCATTCGCGGGCGTAACTCCTCCGGGCGCGCTGAGGCGTGCTGGGTACCCATCGCGAAGGGGCTGACTCCGCACGGGCTTCGTCACGCGCATTCCACGTTGATGGAGGACCTCGGAACCCGCCCGATCCTCATCGATGAGCGTATGGGGCACGAGGACGGCTCGGTTCAAGCCCGCTACAAGCACATCACGGCAGGGATGAGGAGTCGGCTCATGGTGGGGTTGACCGAGCTGTGGGAGGAGGCGTTGGAAGCTCGACGGGCCATGTGCCCGAGGTCACCCGTCGCGGTACTCGATGTCTTGCTGAGCGCTCGGCAGTAGAGCCGCTGGGGAGTGGAGACCATGATCCACTCCCCAGCTCACTCCCCAGGCGTTCCAGAAACGAGTCAGGCCCGGTTTCCTGTGAAAGGAAACCGGGCCTGACCTGCGTTTTCAGCTGTCGGGGTGGCGGGATTTGAACCCACGACCTCTTCGTCCCGAACGAAGCGCGCTGCCAAGCTGCGCTACACCCCGATCGTCGCTGCTCTCGCGGCGACGTCGTTTACTTTAGCCCACCGCTGGCCTGAGACGAAATCCGGTTTTCGGGGCGTCGGACGCGGCGTCGGACCGGGTCGGGGCGCACGTGGTCGAGGACGACGATGAGGAGGGCCAGGGCGTAGAAGGCGATGCCGAGGATGGCGGTGTTGCCGAGGACGCCCCCGTATCCGTGCCGGTCCACGTCGATGAAGGGGTAGAGGTAGCGCGCCTGGGTCCCGGGCGACAGCATCGCACCGCGGGCGAGGCAGAAGGCCAGGTAGGCGAGGGGGTAGAGGAGCCAGGTCGCCGCGTTGCGGAGGGCCAGCGGGGTCGGGCGGGTCAGCAGCAGCCAGTCGAGGACCACGGCGATCGGCGTGACCGTGTGGAGGAGCTGGTTGGCGACCGTGTGCCAGCCGGAGAGCGTGTCGTTGCCTCCGGTCATGGAGAACGGGGTCGACTCGTTCGCCAGGATCAGGTGATAGACGAGGCCCGTGACCGAGATGTAGATCAGCGTGCCGCCCGTCAGTACCCCGGGCAGGGGCCGGCGGGCCGACCAGGCCCGGCGGGACGATGCCGCGAAGACCACGGCGACGAGCAGGTTGGTCTGGATCGTGAAGTAGCTCAGCACCCGGACCGGGTCGCCCAGCTTCATCTCGATGGCCACGCCCGCCGCCGCCGCGAGGGCCACGAGGACGCGGTAGGCCGCCGTGGCCCGGCGGCGGGTGGGAGCCACCACCGCCGTCGCGGGGACGAAGGAGTGGGTCGACGGGAGGATGCCCGGTATCGCGGGGAGATCGGGTATGTCCCTGGGCATGGGGGTGATCATGGCCCCACGTTAAGCGGATCGGGCGTTTCGGGCGATATGGGTCGACTGGGCGGGTTACTCCGGCCGTGGTGACGGCCCGCGGCGGCGGTTTCGTTTGCGTGGTTCCCGGCCCGCGTGGGGCATCGCAGTCGGGAATCGCCGCCGGAGCGGGCCCGGAGGCGCCCCCTACTTCTACTTCCGTTCCACCAGCGTCAGCAGCGACGCCTCAGGCGGGCACGCGAAGCGGACCGGTGTGTAGCGGTTCGTGCCACAGCCCGCCGAGACGTGCATGTAC
Source organism: Streptomyces sp. NPDC042002 (assembly GCF_055588305.1). NCBI lineage: Bacteria > Bacillati > Actinomycetota > Actinomycetes > Kitasatosporales > Streptomycetaceae > Streptomyces > Streptomyces sp. NPDC042002. The sequence goes on from NZ_JBVJCT010000019.1 coordinate 99,831, forward strand.
GACGTCCGGCCCTCCGCCGTATGCCGGGAGAGGCCCTTGACGCGGTCCGTGTCCAGGTCGCAGTTGGTGACGAAGGCGCCGTAGAAGGGGAGGCAGAGCTGGCCGCCGTGCGTGTGGCCCGCCAGGATCAGGGGGTAGCCGTCGGCCGTGAAGGCGTCCAGGGTGCGCAGGTACGGGGCGTGCACCACACCCATCGAGAAGTCGGCGGACTCGGACGGGCCGCCGGCCACGCGCGCGTAGCGGTCGCGCTTGATGTGCGGGTCGTCGAGGCCGGTCAGCTCGATCTCCGCGCCCTCGATCTTCAGCGTCCCCCGGGCGTTCGTCAGGTTCAGCCAGCCCGCGGTGTCGAAGCCGTCGCGCAGGTCACCCCACGGGTTGTGGATGGCGCCCACGACCGGCTTGTTGCCGTTCAGCCCGTGACGGCCGTGTGTCTTCTCGAACAAGTAGCGGGCCGGGTTGCGGAGTTTGGGGCCGTAGTAGTCGTTCGAACCGAAGACGTAGGCGCCCGGGAACTCCATCAGGGGGCCGAGCGCGTCCAGTACCTCGGGCACGCCCTCCGGATCCGAGAGGTTGTCCCCGGTGTTGATCACGAAGTCGGGGCGCAGGCCCGCCAGGGAGCGCAGCCAGCGCTGCTTCTTGCGCTGTCCGCTCACCATGTGGATGTCCGAGACCTGGAGGACGCGCAGCGGCCGCATCCCCGGCGGCAGGACCGGGACCGTCACCCGCCGCAGGCGGAAGGAACGGGCCTCGAACCCCGCCGAGTACAGCAGACCGGCGGCGCCCACCGCCGCGATTCCCAGGGGTACTCCGTATAGCGCGCGCATACGTCCATCGTGTCAGACCCCGACAAGCCCTCGTACCCGCCTGTGGACAACGCGGAAACCCGGAGCGAAGCCGCGGAGGGGAGGCGGAGAGGGGGCGGAGAGGTCGAGGGCTCTGAGAGGCCTCCGCACGAAACCGGGGCGGGCCGCGGGAGGCCTCTGGGTGCCCGTCAGGCGCGCTGCGAAATCAACAGGCGTCCGCAGCACCGCACCTGCGACACTGGACGGCATGACCACGCTCAAGTCGAAGTTGCAGGAAGACCTCAGCGCCGCGATCAAGGGGCGCGACGAGCTCCGCTCCTCGACGCTCCGGCTGACCCTCTCCGCGATCACCAACGAGGAGGTCGCGGGCAAGACCAAGCGCGAACTCTCCGACGACGAGGTGCAGAAGGTGATCGCCCGCGAGGCCAAGAAGCGTCGTGAGGCCGCCGAGGCCTTCACGCAGGGCGGGCGCCCCGAGTCGGCCGAGCGGGAGCGGGCGGAGGGCGAGGTGCTCGCCACCTATCTGCCCAAGCAGCTGTCCGACGACGAGCTTCAGCGGATCGTCGCCCAGGCCGTCGAGGAGGCGAAGGCGGCGGGTGCCGAGGGGCCGCGTGCCATGGGCCAGGTCATGAAGATCGTGAACCCGAAGGTGGCCGGCCTGGCCGAGGGCGGACGCGTCGCCGCCGTCGTGAAGCAGTTGCTCGCCGGCTGATTCCGTCGCCGGTTCCGGCTTCGGCTGCCGTGATCCCTGGTTTGTGCGGTGGCTGATTCCGCCGTCCTTTCCGGCTTCGGCTGCCGTGACCCCTGGTTTGTGCGGCGGCTGATTCCGCCGCCCTTTCCGGCTTCGGCTGCCTTCACCCCCGGTGCCTGGGCCGAATGATTCCGCCGCCGGTCCCGGGACCGGCTGACGCCACCGCCGGACCGGCCTCGCGGAACCCCGCTGGATCGGGACCTTCGTAGACCGGCCCAGTCGTGGTGTCTCCGCAAGCCCCGCGGGCAACGTGCCCGTGGACAACGCCCAGCCGTGGCACGCCCACCCCGTAACACCCCGAACGCCCTGTGGGCCAGGATCGACTCGACTCCTGGCCCACAGGGCGTTCGGGGTTCAGGCGCTCACGCGCCCGTTCCCGGCGTGCGGGTCAGTTGCGTTGGCCGCCGTCCCCGTTGCCGTTGCCGCTGTTCGTGTTGCCCTGGATCCATCCCTGGGGAAGGGAGAAGGAAGGCGTCGGGAAGACCACTCCACCGTCGGTCTGGCCGGTGTTGGTGTTCCCGTTCCCGTTCCCGTTCCCGTTCCCGCCGTTCCCGTTCCCGCCGTTTCCGTTCCCGCCGTTCCGGCCGTTGTTCCCGTCGTCCTGGCCCTTGCCCTTGTTCTTGTCGGGGTCGGGAATGTTGATCAGGTTGAAGGACGGGGCGTCCTTGCCCGCGAGAGCGCCTGTCATCAGGTCCCGCCAGATCGGGCCGGGGACCTGACCGCCGTACACCTTGTCGCGCCAGACGCCGCCGATACGGATGCTGGTCATCTGGACCTGCTGGGAGGCGCTGCCGACCCAGACCGCGCCGGCGAGGTTCGGCGTGTAGCCGACGAACCAGGCGTTCTTGCGCTCGTCCGTGGTACCCGTCTTACCGGCGTTGGCGCGGTCGGTGAGACCGGCCTGCTGGCCCGTACCGGAGTCGATCACACCGCTCAGCAGGCTGTTGACGGTGTCCGCGGTCTGCTCGGACATGGCCCGCGAGCAGGTCGACTTGGGCACGTCCAGGGACTTCTCGTGTCCGCCGATCTTCTGGCTGATCGACTCGATGGCGATCGGGGTGCAGTACATGCCGCGGGAGGCGAAGGCGGCGTAGGCCGTCGCCATGGTGAGCGGCGAGATGCCCTTGGCGCCCAGCGCGATGGAGGGCACCTGGGGGAGCTTGTCGCCGTTGCCCTGGACCACACCGAGCTTGTCGATCTGGTTCATCACCGGGCAGAGGCCGATGTCGGAGATCATCTGCACGAAGTAGGTGTTGACCGACTTGGCCATCGCCTCCTTCAGCTGGTACGGACCCTTCTCCGACGCGCTCTCGTTCGGGACCTGCTCGTTCGCCTGGTTCGTCCACGGCTTGCTGCCGCAGGTCTGTACGGGGCTGGGGTACGGCATCGAGTTCGGCGAGGAGTATTCCTGCGTCGCCGGACGGCCCTGCTCCAGCGCGGCCGCGGCCACGAACGGCTTGAACGTCGAACCGGTCGGGAAGCCGTAGTTCGAGCCGCCCATGTCGTAGTTGACCGAGTAGTTGTACTCGGTCTCGTTCTTTCCGGTGCCGTACGGCTTCGACTGGCCCATCCCGAGGATCTTCCCGGTGCCGGGCTCGACCAGGGTGGCCGCCGCCGCGACCTTGTCGGACCTGTAGACGTGATCCTTTATCGACGCCTGGATCGACGCCTGGGACTGCGGGTCGAGCGTCGTACGGATCGTCAGGCCGCCCTGGTTCCAGATCTTCGCCCGGTCCTCGCTGGTCTTGCCGAAGACCGGGTCCTTCAGGAAGACGTTCTCCACGTACTTGCAGAAGAAGCCGGCGCCCTTGACCGACGTGATGCAGCCGTTCTTCGGCTGGCTGACGTGCAGCCCGAGCTTCGTCGCCTTGGCGGTGTCGGCCTGCTCCTGGGAGATGTCGTGCACCTCGGCCATGCGCTCCAGCACCGTGTTGCGGCGCTTGGTGGCCTCCTCCTCGTCGTTGACCGGGTCGTACCGGCTCGGCGACTGGACGATGCCCGCGAGCATCGCCGACTCCTGGAGGTTCAGATCCTTGGCGGGCTTGGAGAAGTAGCGCTGGGAGGCGGCCTCGATGCCGTAAGCCTGCTCCCCGAAGAACGTGATGTTCAGGTAGTTCTCGAGGATCTTCTGCTTGCCCAGCTTCTCTTCCAGCTGGATCGCGTACTTGAGCTCGCGGATCTTGCGGCCGATGGTCTGCTGGGTGGCCTGGGCGACCTTGGTCGGGTCGTCGCCGGCCTCTTCCACGAAGTAGTTCTTCACCAGCTGCTGGGTCAGGGTGGAGGCGCCCTGGGCCACCCCGCCGTTCTGCGCGTTCTGGTTGACCGCGCGCAGGACGCCCTTGAGGTCGATCGCGCCGTGCTGGTAGAAGCGCGAGTCCTCGATCGCGACGATCGCCTTCTGCATGTAGGGCGAGATGTTCTTGAGGTCGATCACTGTGCGGTCGCGCGAGTAGACCGTCGCGATCTGACCGCCCTTGCTGTCCAGGATCGTGGTCCGCTGACTCAGCGACGGACTCTTCAGATTGTCCGGAATGTCATCGAACCCCTGGACCGAGCCCTTGGCCGCCAGGCCGAGCGCGCCCGCGGCGGGCAGCGCGATTCCGGCCATGACGGCGCCCGCGAGCACGCTGACACCGAGGAACTTGGCGGCCTGCTGCGTAGTGGACAGACCACCGCCCGAGCGCTTCTTTGGCATGAGGGCAGCCTACGTTCTCATTCGCCGGACACGCGTATATGCCTTGGCCTAAGCTGCTCTCAACTGTCACAGCAGTGCGGCCACGTATCAATACGTCCGGCGAACCCGAATCGTTCCGGAGGTTCCGCGTTCTTGTGGAGCGCGTGTCCGAATCAGCCTTGTGTGTCACATGGCGTCCGTTGTGACTCGACTGAACTGTCCGGGTTTGCCGGGATAGTCGCGCATGTCCTCGGCTCACTCCCCCGGGTGATCTGCCGCTTACGCATAGTCCGTTCGGGCCATTCAAGATTGGGCCCGAAGGGGGTGTTGCGCTGTGCCCACCTTCCGTAACGTCCTCAACTGGCGGCGGTGAATATGCCGCTGCCGCCGTGGGGGAGCCTCGATTCGGGAGAGGACGGCGCCGGTATGGGCTGGGTAACCGACTGGAGTGCGCAGGCGGCCTGCCGCACTACCGATCCAGATGAACTGTTCGTTCAAGGAGCAGCGCAGAACAGGGCCAAGGCGGTGTGCACCGGATGTCCGGTTCGCACGGAGTGCCTCGCCGACGCGCTCGACAACCGCGTCGAATTCGGCGTGTGGGGTGGCATGACCGAGCGTGAGCGCCGCGCATTGCTGCGCCGCCGGCCGACCGTCACCTCGTGGCGACGCCTGCTCGAGACCGCGCGTACGGAGTACGAGCGCGGCGCGGGCCTGCTGCCCCTCGACGAGGAAGAGGTGTACGAGCGCTACGCGGCGGTGGGCTGAGGGAAGTTCGCCCTTCGGGGCAGGACGCCACCCTCGGGCCTCTCAGGCCCGTCCGGACCCTTCCAGGGCCCGTCCGGTGCCGCGGAGGCCCGGCAGGGCTGAGGGCGTCCCCTCAGGGCCTCCGCGCCATGCTCAGCTTTCGGGCAGCTCCGGCCGGTGGGCCGCGAGCCGGTTCCCGATGTCCCGCAGCCCGGCGAGATCGTGTACGTCACCGGGCAGCGCGGCCACTTCGGCCACCGGCACCTCCGGGTGGCGCGCGGCGAAGCGGTCACGCGTGCGCTGCTCGCGGGAGAGCAACTGCATGCGCTCGGCGTGGAGTCTCAACAAACCTGCGGTGAGTTGGTCGATGGATCGCTCGGGGTCCGTGGCGGCGGTCCGGTCCGTAGCGGTGGTGCGTTCCGTGGGGGCTGTCCTGTCCGTGGCGGCGGGGGAGCCTTCGTCAGGATCTGATGTCTCGGAAGCCGGTGATTCTGAACTGCCGTACGTGTCGGGAGAGTTACGAAGTCCAGCTTTCCCGTCCCCCTGATCCACAATGCGGGCGTCGTCAAGATTTTCCGCGTCGGCGGAGTCAAGCTCCTCCGCGGCGGCGAGCGCCCGCTCGGCGGACAGCCGGGCGGCCCCGCTGCCGTGCACCCGGTTGAGTACCAGCCCGGCGAACGGCATGTCCTCCGCGGCCAGCCGCTGCACGAAGTACGCGGCCTCGCGCAGCGCGTCCCGCTCGGGCGCCGCCACCACGAGGAAGGCGGTGCCGGGCGCCTGGAGCAGCTTGTACGTGGCGTCCGCCCGCGTGCGGAAACCGCCGAAGGTGGTGTCCATGGCCGCGACGAACGTCTGGACGTCCTTGAGGAGCTGGCCCCCGAGCAGCTTGCCCAGGGTGCCGGTCATCATCGACATGCCGACGCTCAGGAACTTCATGCCCGCCCGGCCGCCCAGCTTCGCCGGCGCCGTCAGCAGCCGGATCAGCCGCCCGTCGAGGAAGGACCCGAGCCGCTTCGGGGCGTCCAGGAAGTCCAGTGCCGAGCGGGACGGCGGCGTGTCGACCACGATCAGGTCCCACTCGTCGCGGGCCCGCAACTGGCCCAGCTTCTCCATCGCCATGTACTCCTGCGTGCCCGCGAAGCCCGCCGAAAGCGACTGGTAGAAGGGGTTGTTGAGGATGGCGGCGGCCCGGTCGCCGTCCGCGTGCGCCTCGACGATCTCGTCGAACGTGCGCTTCATGTCGAGCATCATGGCGTGCAGCTCGCCGCTCCCCTCGACGCCCTTCACCCGGCGCGGGGTGTTGTCGAGGGAGTCGATGCCCATGGACTGCGCCAGCCTGCGCGCGGGGTCGATGGTGAGCACGACCACCTTGCGGCCGCGCTCCGCGGCACGCAGCCCGAGGGCCGCCGCCGTGGTCGTCTTGCCGACGCCGCCCGAGCCGCAGCACACCACGATGCGGGTCTTCGGGTCGTCGAGCAGCGGGTCGAGATCGAGGACGCGGGCGGGGTCCAGGCTCATGACATCCCTTGCTTACGCAGCTGTGCGGCCAGTTCGTACAGGCCCGCCAGATCCAGGCCCTCGGCGAGCAGCGGGAGTTCGCGCAGCGGCAGGCCCAGTTCGGTCAGTACGCCCCGCTGCTCGGTCTCCAGGGCGTACCGCTCGGCGTACTCCTCGGCCTGCTGGAGGAGCGGTTCCACCAGCCGTTCGGCCCGTCCGCCGCGCCGCGCGCCGCCGAGGCCGGCCGCGGAGAGCGATTTGGCGATCGCCGTACGGGGAGCGGCCTCCACGAGTGCCAGGTCGGCGTCGTCGAGGAGCGCCGGGCGCACCATGTTCACGATGATCCGGCCCACCGGAAGCTTCGCGGCACGCAGCTCCGCGATCCCGTCCGCGGTCTCCTGTACGGGCATCTCCTCCAGCAGCGTCACCAAGTGGACCTCCGTCTCCGGGGACTTGAGGACGCGCATGACGGCCTGGGCCTGATTGTGTATCGGGCCGATCTTCGCGAGGCCGGCGACCTCGTCGTTGACGTTCAGGAAGCGGGTGATGCGGCCGGTGGGGGGTGCGTCCATCACCACGTAGTCGTACGTGAAGCGACCGCTCTTCTCCTTGCGCCGCACCGCCTCGCAGGCCTTGCCGGTGAGGAGCACGTCCCGCAGTCCGGGCGCGATGGTGGTCGCGAAGTCGATCGCGCCGAGCTTTTTCAGGGCGCGGCCGGCGCCGCCCAGTTTGTAGAACATCTGGAGGTAGTCCAGCAGCGCCAGTTCGGGGTCGATGGCTAGGGCGTACACCTCCCCGCCCCCTGGAGCGACGGCGATCTTCCGCTCCTCGTAGGGCAGCACTTCTGTCTCGAAGAGCTGCGCGATGCCCTGTCTGCCCTCGACCTCGACGAGGAGGGCGCGCTTGCCCTCGGTCGCGAGGGCGAGCGCGAGGGCCGCGGCTACCGTGGTCTTGCCGGTACCGCCCTTGCCGCTGACGACCTGGAGCCTGCTCACGTATTCGAGCCTAACCAGTCCGCCGCCGGAGTAAGCAGGAGGCTGTGGACAAGCTGCGCTTTCGGGGGCGGGGCGGGGTGGGTGGCTCGGGCGGGAGACGGCGGTCCTCAACGGCTACAGTCGGCCACATGACCAAATGGGAATACTCCACTGTGCCGCTGCTCGTCCATGCCACGAAGCAGATTCTGGACACCTGGGGCGAGGACGGCTGGGAGCTGGTCCAGGTCGTGCCCGGGCCGAACAACCCCGAGCAGCTGGTTGCCTACCTGAAGCGCGAGAAGTCCGCGTGAGCGGGGCGGTCGAGGCGAAGCTCGCCGAACTCGGGCTGACCCTTCCGGGCGTCGTGCCGCCGCTGGCCGCGTACCAGCCCGCCGTGCAGTCGGGCGTGTACGTGTACACCGCCGGGCAGCTTCCGATGGTGGACGGGAAGCTTCCGGTCACCGGGAAGGTGGGCGCCGAGGTCACCGCCGAGGAGGCCAAGGAGCTCGCCCGTACGTGTGCGCTGAACGCGCTGGCGGCGGTGAAGTCGGTCGTGGGCGACCTCGACCGCATCGCGCGTGTCGTGAAGGTCGTGGGCTTCGTGGCCTCGGCGTCGGACTTCACCGGGCAGCCGGGTGTGCTGAACGGCGCGAGTGAGCTGCTGGGCGCGGTGCTCGGCGACAAGGGTGTGCACGCGCGGAGCGCGGTCGGTGTGGCCGTGCTGCCGCTGGACGCGCCGGTCGAGGTCGAGATCCAGGTGGAGCTCACGCACGCGTAGTCCTCCGGGCGTCTTCGGGTGCCTGGTTCGTCGTGGGCCGGGGCCGTGCCGGTACGTCAGGGATGCACCGGCACGGCCCCTTCCGTACGTACACGTCCCAGCCTCTCCGGCGTTTGACGAGCGGGTCTGAGCGGACCCCGGAGGCGGGAAGGGCGGGGGCGGAGGGGGCGAGGAACGCTTGTCGGGGCGGTGGGGCCTCGAACATCCGCCCGGCTCGGGATAGCCTCCGGCCATGGGGAATGGGCAATGGTTTCCGGCGGAGTGGCCGGAGCGGATTCGGGCACTCGCCGAGGGCACGCTGACGCCGGTCACGCCCCGGCGCGCCGCCACCGTGATGCTGGTCAAGGACACCGAGGCCGGTCCCGTGGTCCACATGCTGCGCCGACGCGCCTCCATGGCCTTCGCCGGAGGCGCGTACGCGTATCCGGGCGGCGGCGTGGACCCGCGCGACGACGAGCACCAGATCCGCTGGGCGGGGCCCGCGCGCGCGTGGTGGGCCGAGCGGCTCGGCGTGGACGAGACCTCCGCCCAGGCCGTCGTGTGCGCGGCCGTACGGGAGACGTACGAGGAGGCGGGCGTCCTGCTCGCCGGCCCCGGCCCGGACACCGTGGTCGGTGACACGACGGGGGACGACTGGGAGGCGGACCGGGCGGCCCTGGTCGCCAGGGACCTGTCCTTCGCGGAGTTCCTCGACCGCAGAGGGCTCGTGCTCCGCTCGGACCTGCTCGGGGCCTGGGCCCGCTGGATCACCCCGGAGTTCGAGTCCCGCCGCTACGACACGTGGTTCTTCGTGGCCGTCCTCCCGGAGGGCCAGCGCACACGGAACGCCTCCACGGAGGCCGACCGCACGGTGTGGATCCGTCCGGCCGACGCGGCGGCCGGCTACGACAAGGGCGAGCTGCTGATGATGCCGCCCACCATCGCGACCCTGCGCGGGATCGTGGAGTACGAGAGGGCCGCCGACGCCCTCGCCGCCGCGCCCGCCCGTGATCTGGCCCCCGTCCTGGCCAAGGCACGCCTTGAGGAGGGCGAGGTCGTCCTCTCCTGGCCAGGACACGACGAGTTCACCAAGCACATCCCGACCGGCGGAGCGTCCGCATGACCGACGCGGCAGCCCTCCCCGGCCAGCCGCGAGGCGCGGTCCTCTCCGGCCCCGCCACCGCGCGCGCGGTGAACGTCCTCGCCCCCAACGCCTCCGCGATGACCCTGGACGGCACGAACACGTGGATCGTGTCCGAGCCGGACTCCGAGCTCGCGGTCGTCATCGACCCCGGGCCCCTGGACGACGTACATCTGCGTACTGTCCTGGACACGGCCGAGAAGGCCGGAAAGCGTGTCGCGCTGACCCTGCTCACGCACGGGCATCCCGATCACGCGGAGGGCGCGTCGAGGTTCGCCGAGCTGTCGGGGACCGGCGTCCGCGCCCTGGACCCCGCGCTGCGGCTGGGGGACGAGGGACTGGCCGCCGGAGACGTGATCAGCCTCGGCGGGCTCGAGCTGCGCGTCGTGTCGACCCCGGGGCACACCGCAGACTCGCTGTGCTTCCATCTCCCGGCCGACCGGGCCGTCCTGACCGGGGACACCGTCCTGGGGCGCGGGACGACCGTGGTGGCCCATCCCGACGGGCGTCTGGGCGACTATCTCGACTCCCTGCGCCGGCTCCGCTCCCTGACGGTCGACGACGGCGTCCACACCGTGCTGCCCGGTCACGGGCCCGTCCTCGAGGACGCGCAGGGCGCGGTCGAGTTCTATCTCGCCCATCGCGCCCACCGGCTCGCCCAGGTCGAGACCGCCGTCGAGAACGGCTACCGGTCGCCGGACGAGGTCGTCGCGCGCGTCTACGCGGACGTGGACCGGTCGTTGTGGCCCGCGGCCGAGCTGTCGGTGCGGGCGCAGATGGAATATCTGCGGGAGCACGGGCTCATCTAGGACAGGCACTGGGCCGGCGCGGCGTTTCCGGGGTCCTGTAGAGGGCCGTCACGGGCGGTGGGCTTTGACGCCGTGCACGCGCGCGTACTCCCCGGCGAGCCAGGGCCCCAGGTCCTCCACGTACGAGCGGAGCGCGGCCGGTTCGCCGGTCGGTTCATATCCGCGGACGGCCGCGTTCCGCATGTCGGCGGCCCGCTCCGGGTAGTACGCGCCGAACGCCTCGGCCATCTCCCCGAGGTCGCTGGTCCAGCCGTTCCAGCGCGGCATGACGAGCGTGAAGCCGGTCCGTACGAGGTGCCGTGACATCGAGCGGACCAGCGGGCGCCTGGCCTCGTCGGTGTCCGCGGAGGCGGCGATCCGCTCGCGCCAGCGCGGCAGCATCAGGGCGAGGTCGCCGTTCGTCTCGCGGGCGAGCAGCGCGCCGGGGCGGTAGCGCGGCAGGTGTTCGGCCAGATCCTCGCCCAGGAGGGGAGTACAGAGGCAGGCGACGAACCAGCCGAGGTCGTAGGTCTCCAGGTCGCTCAGCAGCCGCGTACGGCTGAACAGCAGCGTTCCCACCCCGTCGATCTCGGCGAACTCCTTGTCGAGCGCCGCTTCGAGCGCGCGGGCGTCGGCGCGGTCCAAGTCGGTCGGCTCGTCACGCAGGGACAGCAGCAGGTCGAGGTCGGAGCGTCCCACGCGCGCGGTTCCGCGTGGGATCGAGCCGTAGAGGTACGCGCCGTTCAACCGGGCCCCGAAGAGGTCCAGGAAGCGGTCACGAGCGGCCGCGACGACCGGCCTGAAGGCGTACGGGACGCGCGCGGACGATCCCTCGCGCTCGATGTAGCCCTCGGCGTCCAGTCCCCTGCGGTGCCCCTGAGCGGCCATGCGCACACTGTGCCCCGAAGCTCCCTCGTGGCGCAGATCATTTACGGCAGATCATTTACGGCTGAGCGCGCCGGGGCGAGGAGAGCCGCGGTCGGCCGCGGCGACCGGTCCCGGCCCAGAGGGCGGTTCAGCGGACGGGTTCCGCTTCGGAGGGCCACGACCTCGGGGGCGAGCTCCGACGGGCCGCGCCCCAGGAGGGTTACGACGACGGGGTCCCGCCTCGGAAGGAGGCGGGACCCCGTCGACGTACGGCCAAAGATGTCAGCCGGCCAAAAGGTGTCAGCGCGAGCGCTTGGCGAGCCGCTCCACGTCCAGGAGGATCACCGCGCGGGCCTCCAGGCGGAGCCAGCCGCGGCCCGCGAAGTCGGCGAGCGCCTTGTTGACGGTCTCGCGGGAGGCGCCGACCAGTTGGGCCAACTCCTCCTGCGTGAGGTCGTGCACGACGTGGATGCCCTCTTCGGACTGCACGCCGAAGCGGCGCGACAGGTCGAGCAGGGCGCGCGCGACACGGCCGGGCACGTCGGAGAAGACCAGGTCGGACATCTGGTCGTTGGTCTTGCGCAGGCGCCGTGCGACGGCACGCAGCAGGGCGGCGGCCACCTCGGGCCGCGCGTTCAGCCACGGCTGGAGGTCGCCGTGGCCGAGGCCGAGCAGCTTGACCTCGGTAAGCGCGGTGGCGGTCGCCGTGCGCGGGCCCGGGTCGAACAGCGACAGCTCGCCGATCAGCTCACCGGGGCCGAGGACGGCCAGCATGTTCTCCCGCCCGTCGGGGGAGGTGCGGTGGAGCTTCACCTTGCCCTCGGTGACCACATAGAGGCGGTCGCCGGGGTCGCCCTCATGGAAGAGAGCGTCACCTCGCGCGAGGGTCACCTCACTCATGGAGGCGCGGAGCTCCGCGGCCTGCTCGTCATCGAGCGCCGCGAAGAGCGGGGCGCGCCGCAGAACGTCGTCCACGAGTTCTCTCCTTGTCGACCTGCTCAGGGGATCTTGCTCCCCCTTGGTACCAGGGGACCGTGTTCCCCATCTTGCCGGACGTTCCAAACAGTGTGATCAGTCACAAGTCTGCCGCACTGGCGTCCCAACCAGTGTGGCAGGGGGCCAATTGGGGGCCGATCTTCAGGGTCCGGGGCGGATGTCAGTGCCGGGCTTTAGGCTGGCCGGGTGTCCAAATCGCCGGTGAGAGCACAGGCCAAGGGGGCTGGGCGGGTGGTTGTACGTCGCGATTCCGCTGTGGGCGAACAGGCCCCCGACGGAACCAAAGAATCGACAAAAGCGACAAAACCGACGCCGGTGAAGGCGGTGCCGAAGGCGGCATCGAAGACCGCGTCGAAGGCGGTCGGCGGGGAGAGCGCGAAGAAGACCGCCCGTCAGACCGCCGAAAAGGCGACGCCCGCGAAAACGGCCGCCAAGCAGGTGACGCCGAAGAAGGCGGTCTCCAAGAAGGCGGTCTCCAAGAAGGCGCTCTCCACAGAGGGCGTCTCGAAGAAGGCCGTCTCGGTGAAGGCGGCTTCCAAGAAGGTGGCGCCCGCGAAAACGGCCGCCGAGAAGGTGGCACCCGTGCAGCCCGTCGTCCCCGAGCCGCCGCGGAACGAGTCGCACACCGCCCTCGTCCGCCGGGCCCGCCGAATCAACCGCGAGCTCGCCGAGGTGTACCCGTACGCCCACCCGGAGCTGGACTTCGAGAACCCCTTCCAGCTGGTCGTCGCCACGGTCCTGTCCGCCCAGACCACCGACCTGCGGGTGAACCAGACGACACCGGCGCTCTTCGCCAGGTACCCGACCCCCGAGGACCTCGCCGAGGCCAACCCGGAGGAGGTCGAGGAGATCCTGCGCCCGACCGGGTTCTTCCGGGCCAAGACCAAGTCCGTCATAGGGCTCTCCAAGGCCCTGCGGGACGACTTCGGGGGCGAGGTGCCCGGACGCCTCGAAGACCTCGTCAAACTGCCCGGAGTGGGCCGCAAGACCGCCTTCGTCGTGCTCGGCAACGCCTTCGGGCGGCCCGGGATCACCGTGGACACCCACTTCCAGCGGCTCGTGCGGCGCTGGCGGTGGACGGCGGAGACCGAGCCGGGCAAGATCGAGGCGGCTGTCGGCGGGCTCTTCCCGAAGAGCGAGTGGACCATGCTGTCGCACCACGTGATCTTCCACGGCCGCCGGATCTGCCACGCCCGCAAGCCCGCCTGCGGCGCCTGCCCCATCGCCCCGCTCTGCCCGGCGTACGGGGAGGGCGAGACCGATCCGGAGAAGGCGAAGAAGCTCCTGAAGTACGAGAAGGGCGGCTTCCCCGGCCAGCGGCTCAACCCGCCGCAGGCCTATCTGGACGCGGGCGGCATCCCCGCACCCCCACTGGGCGCCGGATGACGGAACGAACACGGCCCCGGCGGGCGTTGGGATCAGCAGAACGGGGGTGGCGATGAAGCGCGCAGGCAACACACAGGACGCGAGCAACACGCAGGGCGGGCCGGTGCTCAGCAAGGACGGTCTGCCCGACTGGCTGGGGCCGGTCGCGCACGCCGCGGAGACGGTGGAACCGCTCCAGCTGAGCCGCTTCCTGCCCCCGGCGAACGGCACGGGCCGTCAGTCCGCGGTGCTCATCCTCTTCGGCGAGGGCCGGCACGGCCCCGAGCTGCTCCTCATGGAGCGGGCCGGCACCCTCAGATCACACGCCGGGCAGCCGTCCTTCCCCGGTGGCGCGCTCGATCCCGAGGACGGCGACCCGAAGGCCGACGGGCCGCTGCGGGCCGCCCTGCGGGAGGCCGAGGAGGAGACCGGCCTCGATCCGAGCGGCGTCCAGCTCTTCGGCGTGCTGCCCAAGCTGTACATCCCGGTCAGCGGCTTCGTGGTCACCCCGGTCCTCGGGTGGTGGCGCCGCCCGACGCCCGTCGGCGTCGTCGACCCGGGCGAGACGGCCCGGGTCTTCACGGTCCCCGTGGTGGATCTCACGGATCCGGCCAACCGCGCGACCACCGTGCACCCCAGCGGTCACCGAGGTCCGGCATTCCTGGTCGAATCGGCCCTGGTCTGGGGTTTCACGGCCGGAGTGATCGACAAGATCCTGCATTTCGCGGGCTGGGAGCGCCCGTGGGACCGCGAGAAGCAGGTCCCGCTCGACTGGCGCGCGTGACAAGGTGACCTTCGTGAATGTGCTGGACATCCTGTTGCTGGTCGCCGCCGTGTGGTTCGCGATCGTGGGCTATCGCCAGGGCTTCGTCGTCGGCATCCTGTCGGTGATCGGTTTCCTGGGTGGTGGACTCGTCGCCGTCTATCTGCTCCCGGTCATCTGGAGCTGGACGACCGACGACAGCAAGGTGAGTACGACCGTCGCCGTCGTCGCCGTGGTCGTCGTGATCGTCTGCGCCTCCGTCGGCCAGGCCCTCACCACGCACCTCGGCAACAAGCTGCGCCGGTACATCACTTGGTCCCCGGCCAGAGCCCTGGACGCGACCGGCGGCGCCCTCGTGAACGTCGTGGCGATGCTGCTCGTCGCCTGGCTGATCGGCTCGGCCCTCGCCGGTACGACACTGCCCACGCTCGGCAAGGAGGTCCGCAACTCCAAGGTGCTGCTCGGTGTGTCCCGCGCGCTGCCCGCCCAGGCCAACACCTGGTTCGCCGACTTCTCCTCGGTCCTCGCGCAGAACGGCTTCCCGCAGGTCTTCAGCCCGTTCGCCAACGAGCCCATCACAGAGGTCAAGCCGCCCGACCCACAGCTCGCCGGCAGCCCCGTCGCCACCCGTTCGCAGAACTCCATCGTCAAGGTCATGGGCACGGCCCAGAGTTGCGGCAAGGTCCTCGAAGGAACCGGTTTCGTCTTCGGTGACCGCCGCGTGATGACCAACGCGCACGTGGTCGGCGGAGTCGACGAACCCACCGTCCAGATAGGCGGCGAGGGCAAGAAGTACGACGCCAAGGTCGTCCTGTACGACTGGGAGCGCGACATCGCCGTACTCGACGTACCGAACCTGAAGGCGCCCGCGCTGCGGTTCAGCGCCAAGGACGCGAGCAGTGGCGACAGCGCGATCGTCGCGGGCTTCCCGCAGAACGGCTCGTACGACGTGCAGCCCGCGCGCGTACGGGGCCGCATCACGGCCAACGGCCCGGACATCTACCACCGCAAGACGGTGCGCCGTGACGTCTACTCGCTGTATGCGACGGTCCGTCAGGGCAACTCCGGCGGACCGCTGTTGACCCCCGACGGCAAGGTCTACGGCGTGGTCTTCGCGAAGTCGCTCGACGACGCCGAAACCGGCTACGCGCTCACCGCGGACGAGGTCCGGCCGGACATCGCCAAGGGGCGTACGGCCAACCAGCAGGTGGACAGCGACAGCTGCGCGCTCTGACCGGCGGGCGGGGCCTCAGCCGCGTGGATGGCGCAGCCGCACGGAGACCCAGCGGGCCCGGCGGCGCAGAATGTGCGGAATCCCCACGCGGGGATCCGTGCCCGTCGGCTGCGGGGTGCCCCTCTGATGGGAGCTCAGACCCGAGGCCGAGCGGCGATTGCGTGCTGTGTCACTGTAGTCGTGCGTCCAGCCCATACCCCGACGTCTGCCCCTGCCCCAAGGTCGATAACCTCGCCCCAGCCCTTCAATTGGCCTATGCGCCAGGCAATTGGCTGTTCGTAGGACAGGTGTTCGCGGTCCGCATTCCGGGCACGGCACCGGGCGCGTCCGGGCGGTCACGCAAGGGTGACCGCCGGGGTCCCGGCCGGGTTCCGGATCGTCACCGGTCGGGTTCCGGATCCTTCAGCCAATTGATCAGTTCGGTGGAGAAGGCGACCGGATCCTCTTCGTGCGGGAAGTGGCCGAGCCCGTCGAACAGCCGCCAGCGGTACGGCGCTTCGACGTACTCCCCGGAGCCCGCCGCGCTCCGCGTCCGCATCACCGGGTCGAGTGAGCCGTGCAGATGCAGCGTCGGCACCCGCACCGGCCGCTTCATGCGCCGGTTGAACTGGATGCCGTCGGGGCGAGCCATGGACCGCACCATCCACCGGTACGGCTCGATGGAGCAGTGCGCAGTCGACGGGATGCGCATGGCCCGACGGTACGTCTCCAGGGTGTCCTCGTCCGGCTGCCGCGGGCCCGACCAGTCGCGTACCAGACGGCCCACCAGGGCGCCGTTGTCGGCGAGGAGTTGGCGCTCCGGGATCCAGGGCCGCTGGAATCCCCAGATGTACGAGCCGGCCGCCGTCTGCTTGACGTCGGAGAGCATGGCGGAACGCCAGCGCCGCGGATGCGGCATGGACGACACCGCGAGCCGGCGGACCAGCTTGGGCCGCATGGCGGCCGCCGTCCACGCCAGATAGCCGCCGATGTCGTGCCCGACGAGCGCGGCGTCGGGCTCGCCGAGGGACCGTACGACCCCGGTGATGTCGAGCGCGAGGTTGGCGGGGTCGTAGCCGCGCGGGGTGCGGTCGCTGCCCCCGACGCCCCGCAGGTCCATGGCCACGGCCCGGAACCCGGCGTCGGCGAGCGCGACGAGCTGGTGTCGCCAGGTCCACCAGAACTGCGGGAAGCCGTGCAGCAGCAGGACGAGCGGCCCGTCGCCGAGTTCGGCGATGTGGAAGCGCGCGCCGTTGGCGGCCACATCCCGGTGCGTCACTTTTTGTCCGCCGGGAAGGTCGATCCGTACGACCGAGGTGGGTTGCGCCGAAGGTGTGGCGGGGTCCGTCATGAGGATGAGCGTGCCACAGCCTTGACGACGTCCTCGACCGGTTCGGGCCGGGGGTGCGGCTTGGCGTTCGGCAGAACACCCGCCGTCTCCTTCACGGAGGCGGCCACCATCTGCGGGCCCTGGCTCTTCTTGACCTTCTTCGCGAAGATCACGCCGATCAGCGCGAGTACGGCCGCTACCAGCACGTTCGCCGCGAACGACAGCAGGAAGCAGATCGCGAGATTCCAGTCGCTCCAGGTCCGGATGCCGTACGCGAGAGCGAAACTGAGCATCGGCAGGGAGAAGATCAGCACAGCGCCGGCCGCCCCGAAAGCGCCGCCGCTGACCGCGCCGCGCTTGACGTCCTGCTTGAGCTGAGCCTTCGCCAGTGCGATTTCGTCGTGCACCAGTGCGGACATCTCGGTCGTCGCCGAGGCGACCAGCTCGCCGATACTGCGTTCGGCGCCGACCGGGCTGCCGTCGGGTGCGCTCATCGCTGTCTCCCTCTTCTGCATGCGTTTGTACGGTCCTGTCAGATCATGCCGGACCGTCGTTCCCGGCGCCTGCCCCACCCGCCACTTCGGCAAGCCTGCGGTGTTCCGCGGCCTTCCGTTCGTAGATGGCGGCCATGCGCAGGTGGTACTCCGGCTTGTCCTCCTCGTAGATGTCGGGGATGCCGTCGAGGTCCTCGTCGCGTTCCTCGGCCTGGCACAGCGCGCGGTACTTGACGTTGCGTATCTTCAGCAGCGCCGTGGCGAGCACGGCCGCGATGAACGAGCCGATCAGGACGGCGGCCTTGGTCTCGTCGGTGAGGCTCGTATTGCCTGCGAAGGCGAGTTCGCCGATGAGCAGCGAGACGGTGAATCCGATGCCGGCGAGGGTGGCCACGGCGGCGACGTCGGCCCATTCCAGTTCGTCACTGAGCGAGGCCCTGGTGAACCGGGCCGTCAGCCACGTACCGCCGAAGATGCCGAGCGCCTTGCCGACGACGAGTCCGAGCACCACGCCGAGTGTCTCGGGCCGGGTGAACACGTCGTGGACCGCTCCGCCGGAGATCGAGACGCCCGCACTGAACAGGGCGAACAGCGGCACCGCGAGTCCCGCCGACACCGGGCGCACCAGGTGCTCGATGTGCTCGCCGGGAGAGTGCTGCTCGCCTTCGAGCAGATGGCAGCGCAGCATCAGGCCCATCGCGACACCGGCGATGGTGGCGTGGATGCCGCTGTTGTACATCAGACCCCAGATGACCAGCGCGAGCGGGACGTACACGTACCAGCCGTGTACGTCCTTGCGCAGCAGCAGCCAGAAGACGCCGAGGCCCACGACCGCCCCGCCGAGCGCCGCGAGGTTGATGGAGTCGGTGAAGAAGACCGCGATGATCAGGATCGCGAACAGGTCGTCGACGACGGCGAGGGTGAGCAGGAAGGCGCGCAGGGCGGACGGCAACGACGTCCCGATGACGGCGAGGACGGCGAGCGCGAAGGCGATGTCGGTGGCGGTGGGGACGGCCCAGCCTTGGAGCGAGCCACCGCCCAGCACGTTGGTCAGGACGTAGACGGCCGCGGGAACGGCCATGCCGCAGACCGCGGCGACCACCGGCAGTACCGCGGCCTTCGGGTCCCGCAGGTCCCCGGCCACCAGCTCGCGCTTCAGTTCGATCCCGGCGACGAAGAAGAACACGGCGAGCAGGCCGTCGGCCGCCCAGTGCTCCACGGACAGGTCGAGCCCGAGCGCCGCCGGCCCGAAGTGGTAGTGCGAGACGGTCTCGTAGCTGTCCGGCAGGGTGTTCGCCCAGACCAGCGCCGCGACCGCCGCGATCAGCAGCAGCACTCCGCCCACGGTCTCGGTGCGCAGCGCGTCCGCCACGAAGTTCCGCTCGGGCAGGGACATCCGGCCGAAGAACTTGCGGGGGGTGGTGCTGGGGGGCGCGGACACGAGGAGGACCTCCGGTCGAGCAGGCAGGACTGAGCACTCGCCGACCAGACTTCCCGGCACACCATGAACGATCTTGTCGCGCTTTTGACGCTTTGCTTACTCTACCTAAGACGCGGCCGGCCCGGTCCGGGATCTTCACATTACGACCAAACCAGGCGCGGGGCGTGCTGGTTGGGCCGAGGGGGCGTCCCGGAGTCCCTGGAAGAACTGTGCGAGGGGGCTGCGTCAGGGGTGCGGGGTGCGGGACCGGGTCAGAGTGCCGGACCGACTGACGTCTGGCTGCGGGACCGACTGAGGGGTGCGGGAGCACGGGGTGCTCCCGCACCCCTCAGGGCCGGGCCGACGGGATGGGCCCGCCTCAGTCCTCGCTGGGCGCGGCCGGCAGCTTGGCCTGGATCAGGTCCATCACCGTGGAGTCGGTGAGCGTCGTGACGTCACCGAGTTCGCGGTTCTCGGCCACGTCGCGCAGCAGGCGGCGCATGATCTTCCCGGACCGGGTCTTGGGCAGCTCGGCCACCGGCAGGACCCGCTTCGGCTTGGCGATCGGGCCGAGGGTGGTGCCCACGTGGTTGCGCAGGTCCGCCACCAGTCCGGGATCCTCGGCGGAGGCCGTCCCGCGCAGGATGACGAAGGCCACGATCGCCTGCCCGGTGGTCTCGTCCGCCGCGCCCACGACCGCCGCCTCGGCGACCGCCGGGTGGGAGACGAGGGCGGATTCGACCTCGGTGGTGGAGATGTTGTGCCCGGACACGAGCATCACGTCGTCGACGCGGCCGAGCAGCCAGATGTCGCCGTCGTCGTCCTTCTTGGCCCCGTCGCCGGCGAAGTACTTCCCCTCGAAGCGCGACCAGTACGTGTCGAGGAACCGCTGGTCGTCGCCCCAGATGGTGCGCAGCATGGACGGCCACGGCTCGGTCAGCACGAGGTAGCCGCCACCGCCGTCGGGGACCTCGTTCGCCTCGTCGTCGACCACGGTCGCCGCGATGCCGGGCAGTGCCCGCTGTGCCGATCCCGGCTTCGTCTCGGTGACTCCGGGCAGCGGCGAGATCATCATGGCGCCGGTCTCGGTCTGCCACCAGGTGTCGACGATCGGCGTACGGTCCCCGCCGATGTGCTTGCGGTACCAGATCCACGCCTCGGGGTTGATCGGCTCGCCGACCGACCCGAGGATCCGCAGGGACGACAGGTCGAACTTCGCGGGGATGTCGTCGCCCCACTTCATGAAGGTGCGGATCGCCGTGGGCGCGGTGTACAGGATCGTCACCCCGTACTTCTGGACGATCTCCCAGAACCGGCCCTGGTGCGGCGTGTCCGGGGTCCCCTCGTACATGACCTGTGTCGCGCCGTTCGAGAGCGGTCCGTACGTGATGTACGAGTGCCCGGTGACCCAGCCGATGTCGGCCGTGCACCAGTAGACGTCGGTCTCCGGCTTGAGGTCGAAGACGGCGTTGTGGGTGTACGAGGCCTGGGTGAGGTAGCCGCCCGAGGTGTGCAGGATGCCCTTCGGCTTCCCGGTGGTACCGGACGTGTAGAGGATGAACAGCGGGTGCTCGGCGTCGAACGCCTCCGGCGTGTGCTCGGCCGACTGCCGTCCGACGATGTCGTGCCACCACACATCGCGGCCCTCGGTCCAGGCGACGTCCTCGCCGGTACGGCGCACCACCAGCACCTTGTCGACCCCGTCGACCCGGCTCACCGCCTCGTCGACGGCGGGCTTGAGCGCGGACGGTTTCCCGCGCCGGTAGCCGCCGTCGGAGGTGATGACCAGCTTGGCGTCGGCGTCCTGGATGCGGGTGGCGATCGCCTCCGCCGAGAACCCGCCGAAGACCACCGAGTGCGCGGCGCCGATACGGGCACAGGCCAGCATCGCGACGACGGCCTCGGGGATCATCGGCAGATAGACGGCGACCCGGTCGCCCTTGCCGATACCCAGCTCGGTGAGGGCGTTCGCGGCCCGCGACACCTCGTCCTTGAGCTCGGCGTAGGTGATGGCCCGGCTGTCGCCCGGCTCACCCTCGAAGTGGATGGCGACGCGGTCGCCGTTCCCGGCCTCCACGTGCCGGTCCACACAGTTGTACGCGACGTTCAGTTTTCCGTCGGCGAACCACTTCGCGAACGGCGGATTGGACCAGTCCAGTGTCTCGGTCGGCTCGGTGGCCCAGGTCAGCCGGCGGGCCTGCTCGGCCCAGAAGCCGAGCCTGTCAGCCTTGGCCTGCTCATACGCCTCCGCGGTGACATTGGCGTTCGCCGCCAGGTCGGCGGGCGGCGCGAACCTGCGCTCTTCCTTCAGCAGGTTGGCCAGGCTTTCGTTGCTCACGACATCTCCCTTTCCCAGGGTGTCCGTTGTGTCCCAGGCCACAGCTCATCAGACCGGGGGGCTCGGTGACAAGGCCCGACCCAAAATTGGTTTAGACCTATCTTGTGTCGCTGGTCCGGGCCCTGGGTCCGCGCGGCACGTCCTTGCCCCGCGCTACGGTCCCGGCGCCCCTCACGAGACCACACGAGCCCACACGAGTCTGCCCCCTGGGGCACGTACGTTCCGGCCCCAGGGTTCACATTCGACTACGCCCACGGGGACGGCTCAGGGGACAGGCCGAGGCCCCCCGCCACGGGCGGGAACCGCACCCCATCGAGACTCGGCTGGGAGCTGGGAGCTGGGAGCTGGGAGCTGGGAGCCGGGAGCTGGGAGCCGGGCGGCCCGGTGGTCCGGCGTCCTCGCACCCTGGCACTGGGGCACTGGGGCACGCGGTCACCTGGCATCCGGTCACGCGGTCACCTGGTGGCCCGGGAGTCTGACGCATCGGGAGTCCGAGAGCTCTGGACGTCGGCAGTCCGGCGTCCGTACCTCCGCGGCCGGGCAGCCCGCCGCACCCGCCGCCGCGTCGCCCGGTAGCCCGGCGCTTCGCGCCAGCCCGCCGCCCCGCACCCCGGAACCCCCGCGTCTCGTTCCCGGGTCCCTCCGCATTCGGTGCCGTGACACCCCCGCATCCCATTCCACGACCGGGCGTGTCGACGCCCCTCACCTCGCCACAGGGGCCGGAGCACCGACAGCGGAGGTCGTATGTGGTGGGGGGGCCCCCCCCACACAACCCCCCCCCCCCCCCCCCCCCCCCCCAACCCCCCACCCCCTCCCCCCCCCTCCCCCCCCCCCCCCCCAAAAGGGGATAGGGGAGGGGGGGGGGGGGGGTAGGGCCTTGTCCCCCCCCCCCCCCCCCCCCCCCCCCCCCCCACCGCTCGATCACGCCGGATGCCGCAGCTCCTCCGCCACGTCCACATGATCGAACGCGCGCACGTGATCGAACAGTTCGGCCCCGTCGGCGTCGGTCAGCAGATACGCCTGGGCCTCCCCGACGTGGAAGTACATCCCGTGCAGTTCGAGCGCGCCCTCCCGCAGGGCCCGCGCCACGGACTCGTGTGCCCGCAGGTGTTCCAACTGCTGCACCACGTTGGTCAGACAGAGCTGTTCCACCGTGTCGGCTGCCGCCCGTCCGGCGAGCCGTGCCCACGGTCTGCCGTCGGCGGCCATCCGGTCCAGGCTCGGCTGCCCGTGCCGCAGCCACCGCTTGAGCGGCGTGAGCGCTCCTCCGGGCTCCGACGCCAACAGGGCCTGCATGGCTCCGCACCCGGAGTGCCCGCACACCGTGATGGACCGCACCTTCAGCACGTCCACCGCGTATTCGATGGCCGCGGCCACTGAGTCGTCCCCGCTCTCCTTTCCGGGCAACGGCACGAGGTTGCCCACATTCCGTACGACGAAGAGGTCGCCCGGACCACTGGATGTGATCATCGAGGTGACGAGCCGGGAGTCGGCACAGGTCAGGAACAGCTGGGACGGCTGTTGCCCTTCCCGTGCGAGCCGGGCCAGTTCATCCCGCACCAGGGGTGCGGTGTTGCGCTGGAACGCGCTGATGCCGCGCGCCAGTTGGTTCCCGCTCGGTCTGGCCTCGCCGGTTCCTTCGTGCTGCCCGCTCGACAGGACGCCCGAGGACGAGGACCCCGGTTCGGCGGAGGCGTCGCACTGGTGGTTCCGCCAGGGTGTCCAGGGCCGGCAGCGGCAGTGTCGGGAGTTCGCGGGCTCGGCGATCCGCGTTCCGGTCCGTCCGGCGACATCGACCGTGCCGCCCTGGGCGACGTGCGCGCTCTGCCAGTCCTGCAGTGACTCGTACGCCGCGTGGTCCATGAACGAACCGTCCAACTCCACGACGGCGTCCGCCCCTCGGGGCACGAGATGCAGCGCGCGGCTGAGCCGAGGCACCGCCAGGAACGTCAACTGGCCTCGTACATGTACGTAATGGACTCCTCCCTTCTCTTCGTGGGTGATGCGGGTACGCCCGAGACGGTGCAGGGCGACACCGACGGCCACGGCGACCCCCAGTGCCACGCCCTCGAGAACTCCGAGGAACACGACGCCGAGTGTGGTGACGGCGTACACCAGCACCTCGCGGTGGCGAGTGACCGCGCGGATGTGGTGCAGGGACACCATCTGGATGCCGACGGCCATCACCAGGGCGGCGAGCGATGCGAGGGGGATCAGCTCCAGGATCGGGACCATCAACAGCGCGGCAATTACTACGAAAACGCCGTGCAGCATCGTGGAGTTCCGGCTGACGGCACCCGCTTGCACATTCGCGGAACTGCGCACGGCGACCCCGGCCACGGGCAGTCCGCCGAGCGCGCCGGAGACGACATTGGCGGCGCCCTGTCCGAGCAGTTCCCGGTCGAGGCGGGAACGGCCCACGCGTGCCTGGAGTTCCGGCCGGCGGCTCACCAGCTTGTCGACCGCGACGGCTCCGAGCAGCGACTGCACGCTGCACACCAGCGTCACGGTGAGGACGGCGGCGGCGATGCCGAGCACCGGACCTTCGGGCAGCCCGGCCAGCGCGTGGCTGCTCCAGGACGGCAGGCCGACCCTGGGCAGCGTCAGTCCGGCGAGCGAGGCGGTCACGGTGGCGCCGGCTACGGCGACCAGCGCGGCGGGGACCTTGCGCAGCACCCGCCCGGTCCGCCCGGGAATGCGCGGCCAGGCGAACAGCAGCGCCAGTGTCAGCACGCTCATCGACACCGCCGCGGGGTGCGTGCGCGCCACCTGGTCCGGCAGCGCGATGAGGTTGTCCAGCACGGAGCTCTGCGGAATGCCTCCCAGCACGATGTGCAGCTGGGCGACGGCGATGGTGACGCCGATTCCGGCGAGCATGCCGTGCACGATCGCGGGGCTGACGGCCAGGGCCGTACGGGCCACGCGCAGGCAGCCGAGGCCGAGTTGGACGATTCCCGCGAACACGGTGATGGCGCAGGTCGCCCGCCAGCCGTAGTGGTGGATGAGGTCGGCTGTGACGACCGTGAGCCCGGCCGCGGGTCCGCTCACCTGGAGCGGAGAGCCGCCCAGGCGTCCCGCGACGAGCCCGCCGGCGGCAGCGGCGACCAGGCCGGCCTGGAGCGGCGCGCCGGTGGCGAGGGCGATGCCGAGGGACAGGGGGAGGGCGATCAGGAAGACCGCGATCGAGGCCGACAGATCGGCGCCCGCGACACGGAAACGTCGGGGCGGGGTCGGCGGGGGGCTGTGGGGCTGGCGGACATGCGCGGGCCGAGTCGGGTCGGCGGCGCGGGTGGGGACGCAGGCAGACATGGGTTCCCGTCTCCTCCGGGGCAGCGCGGTCGCGGAACAGGTGATCCCCCGTCCGAAGCGGCGGAGGGCGGGTCGCGGCCGTGGGTCACGGCGTACAGCGGCGGGATTTTCAACGCTCGGTAAACAGATCGTAATGCAGAGTAAAGGGTTGATGTCGAAAATAGGGGCAAACGGGGCATCAATTCACCCTCTTGAGTGAAGTGGGCTTTTGATCGGCTTGTCGTATTTATTCCTTCTCTGTCCCGTGAAACCTTGGCGACGCTGTCGGCGCATAGCTGCACATAACCGCGATAGCGCCCTAATCGGCGTTGCCCGACCGAGGAAAAGGAGGGCGGAACATGGCCGCCACCCAGAGGATCGCCGCGGGTGTAGCACTAGCCGTGGCCTGCGCTCCGGCGCTCGCCGGCTGCGCGGGCGGTGCCACCGCTTCCCAGGAAGGCGCGCACGGCGCGGAGAAGGCGGCGGCGGGGGCTCCGGCACCGAAGGCCGCGGTCCGTCTGATCGGCGACGGTTCCACCTCGTACACCGGGGCTCAGCCGCATCTGCCGCGGCCCGAACGGTTGAAGCCGGGTCAGAAGCCCCCGCAGTTCGTGGTCTTCTCCTGGGACGGCGCCGGCGAGGACAGCCAGAAGCTCTTCTCCCACTTCCGGAAGCTCTCCAAGGTCAACAAGGCGACGATGACCTACTTCCTGAGTGGTGTGTACATGCTGCCGGAGGACAAGCGCGACCTGTACCGGCCTCCGCAGCATTCGCCCGGGAGCTCGGAGATCGGCTTCAACGACCAGCAGGGCATCGAGGACACCGTGAAGCAGCTGCGCGGCGCGTGGCTGGAGGGCAACGAGATCGGCACCCACTTCAACGGCCACTTCTGCGGTACGGAGGGCGGGGTCGGCCAGTGGTCGGTCGCGGACTGGAAGAGCGAGATCTCCCAGGCGAAGTCGTTCGTGAAGTCATGGAAGACCAACACGGGCCTGAAGGGCGCGGCGTCGCTGCCCTTCGACTACGACAAGGAACTCATCGGCGCCCGCACCCCTTGTCTGGAGGGCCGGCAGAACTTCATGAAGGCGGCCCGCCAGCTGGGCTTCCGCTACGACACCAGCGGCGTCGACGACCAGCTCTGGCCGAGGAAGAAGGAGGGGTTGTGGGACCTGTCGATGCAGCTCGTGCCCTTTCCCGGACACTCCTACGAGCAGCTCACCATGGACTACAACTTCATGGTCAACCAGTCGGGCACACGGACGCAGGGCGACCCCGGCAAGCAGGAGCTCTGGGGCGACCAGATGCGTGACGGCCTGCTCAAGGGCTTCGACCGCGCCTACGGCGGCAACCGCGCGCCGCTGATCATCGGCAACCACTTCGAGTCCTGGAACGGCGGCAACTACATGCGCGCCGTCGACGAGGTCGTCGAGCGCGTCTGCACCAAGGCCGAGGTGCGCTGTGTCTCCTTCCGGCAGCTCGCCGACTGGCTCGACGCCCAGGACCCGGCCACACTCGACAAGCTCCGTGGCCTTGAGGTCGGCGAGGTGCCGAAGCAGGGCTGGGCGTCCTTCCTCTCCGGCCGCCCGGCCCCGGCCCCGAAGGGAGTCCCCGGGGCGCCGGCGGTCAAGCCGTAGCGATACCCCGGGCCGCCCTGTCGCTCAGGCCGCAGTGGTGCTTCGGGCCGGCCGGCCGCTCACGCGGTGGCCATCGGACTCTCGCCGAGGACGAAACCGGGGTCGACCTGTTCGGTGAGGTCCGCCCCGGTCTTGGCGTTGCCCCAGTTGACGGCGTTCTTCAGGTGGAACTGCACCATCTGGCGCGTGTACCGCTCCCAGTCGCGCAGCTCGTACATGGCGTCGGCCGAGGTCTGCAAGGCGTGCAGCGAGAGCCGGTTGACCTCCTCCAGGAACTCGAACCGGGGCGGGCGGCCCTTCTCCATGGCACGCACCCAGTCCGAGTGCCCGACCGTGACCAGGAGGTCGTCCCCGACTTCCGCCCGCAGGAAGTCGAGGTCGTCCTGGCCCTGCACCTTGTTGCCGACGACCTTCAGGGCGACGCCGAAGTCGCGGGCGTACTCCTTGTACTGGCGATAGACGGAGACTCCCTTCCGGGTCGGCTCGGCGACGAGGAACGTGATGTCGAAGCGGGTGAACAAGCCGGACGCGAAGGAATCGGAGCCCGCCGTCATGTCGACGACGACGTACTCGCTCCGGCCGTCGACGAGATGGTTCAGGCAGAGCTCCACTGCACCGGTCTTGGAGTGGTAGCAAGCCACCCCCACATCGGCCTCGGTGAACGGGCCGGTGACCATCAAACGGATGGTGCCGCCGTCGAGTTCCACCGGCCGGGCGCAGGCGTCGTACACCGGATTGGTCTCACCGACCCGCAGCAGCCGGGAGCCCTCGCCGGGCGGAGTCGTCTTGATCATCGTCTCGGCGGACGCGATGCGCGGATTGGAGCCGCGCAGGTAGTCCTTGATGAGCGGCAGCCGCTCGCCCATGGCGGGGAGTGCGGCGGCCTCCGTCTCCTCGAGCCCGAGCGCGGCCCCCAGATGCTGGTTGATGTCGGCGTCCACGGCGACGACAGGTGCCCCCGAGGCGGCGAGGTGGCGGATGAAGAGCGACGACAGGGTGGTCTTGCCACTGCCGCCCTTCCCGACGAAAGCAATTTTCATGTTCACCAAGGGTAGTAGGACTGTCGCTTTCGGTGCTTGCGCCGCGTGAAGAAGACCACTCCTTCGTGGGGCGCGGGCCCTGGGTGCGTAATGTCGTACTCATGAGTACGACAGGTGCGACCGCTGATCCGCTCGCGGCCCTGGGTTCGCTTCCCGGGGTGGCCGATTCCGTGGAGTCCGTCCGCAAGGCCGTGGACCGGGTCTACGGACACCGGATCATGCGGCGTCGCAGCAACGAGATCACGTCCGAGGCGGCGCTGCGCGGGGCACGCGGTTCCGCGGCGCTGTCCGGTGCCGACTGGGCCCTCGAAGAGGTGCGCCGGCGTACCGACTTCAGCGCGGAGGACGAGGCGCGTACGGTCGGCGCCGCCCTGCGGCTGACCGCCGAGGCGGGCCAACTCCTGTCCATCTGGCGACAGTCGCCCTTGCGCGTGCTGGCCCGGCTGCACTTGGTGGCGGCGGCCGATCGGGGCGACGCTGTGGGCCGACCGCGGCAGAGCGGGGAGAAGGTGGACGAGCCCCTGGTGGAGGTGCCGCTGCCCGACGCGGACGAGGTCGCCGGGCGCCTCGAAGGCCTGTCCCGGCTGATCATCGCGGGCGGCTCGGCCCCTGCCCTGGTCACGGCGGCCGTCGTCCACGGTGAACTGATCGCCCTGCGCCCCTTCGCCTCCCACAACGGACTGGTCGCGCGCGCGGCGGAACGCATCGTCCTGATCGGCAGCGGTCTCGACCCGAAGTCCATCTGCCCCGCCGAGGTCGGCCACGCGGAACTCGGCCGCGCTGCCTATCTCGCGGCACTGGACGGTTACGTCTCCGGCACCCCGGACGGCATGGCCGCCTGGATCGCCCACTGCGGCAGGGCCGTCGAGCTGGGCGCCAGGGAGTCCGCAGCGGTCTGCGAGGCGCTTCAGCGCGGCGCTGCGTAAAGGGAAACCCGGTTCCCCGGACAGGGTTGCGGCGGTACGAGTTCTCGTACCGCCGCTGGCATGTTCACCGGGTTACCAAGCGTCCTCGAGATATTGCCCATCAGGTCGGGAACTTCTGCCCGTCACCTGGTGCGGCTGGCCCGTAATCGACGGGTCGACGTCGCGTGGGTGCTCGATGTTCATGCTCGGTCCGTGGGGCCTGGTTGCGTTTGAAGGTGATCCTCTCGGATGTCCTTGGTCTCGCGGGCCGTTAAACCCTTTGTACTCCAGGTCCGGAGGAAGCGGAACCCCTGGCCGCACTTCTTTACTTTTAGGTTCAAAAGGGCGAGAAATGGACTTCAATTTGCCGCACGCGCACGCGTGACGGTTTACGCCACCGTCGCGCGGCGCCGACTGGCGTACCAGACAAGCCCCGCAGTGGCCGCCGCGGCTCCTATTGCGGCCGCCGCGACGAGTGCCGGCCGGGGAGGCACGGACAGGCCGGGCAGTCGCTGCTTCAGCCGGACCGGACGGTGGAAGTCCAGAATCGGCCACGCTCGGGCGACCGCCTCGCGGCGCAGTGTCCGGTCCGGATTCACCGCGTGCGGATGCCCGACGGACTCCAGCATCGGCAGATCGGTCGCCGAGTCGCTGTAGGCGTAACAGCGGGGCAGGTCGTAGCCCTCGGACGCGGCCAGCTCCTTGATCGCCTCGGCCTTCGTCGGCCCGTACGCGTAGTACTCCACCTCGCCGGTGAAGCAGCCGTCCTCGCCGACGACCATGCGGGTCGCCACCACGCGGTCCGCGCCGAGCAGTTCGCCGATCGGCTCGACGACCTCGGCGCCGGACGTGGACACGATCACGACGTCGCGACCGGCCTTGTGGTGCTGCTCGATGAGCGACGCCGCCTCGTCGTAGATGATCGGGTCGATGAGGTCGTGCAGTGTCTCGGCGACGATTTCCTTGACCTGCTGGACGTTCCAGCCCCGGCACATCGAGGAGAGGTACTTGCGCATCCGCTCCATCTGGTCGTGGTCGGCGCCGCCCGCCAGGAACACGAACTGGATGTATGCGGTGCGCAACGCCGCCCTGCGGTTGATCAGGCCGCCTTGGTAGAACGACTTGCTGAAGGTGAGCGTGCTCGACTTCGCAATGACCGTCTTGTCCAGGTCGAAGAAGGCCGCTGTACGGGGCAAGGAGTGGTTTTCCACGAGGCTGAGCATAGGGCCCACCATTCGGCGTAAGGTGAGGCGCGTGGGTTTGCCTGAGAGGGCTCTCGGGTACACCATGGAAGTCACGGATCGTTCGCGACCGTGCTAACCCGGTCCGACTCCTCCCCCCCCGAGTCGGCCGTGGGGACGACCCCCGCTCTCCCCCCCGGCGGGGGTCGTCGCATGTCCGGATGGGTTTTTCCCTCTTCTGCGCGGCCCCGGAGTCGTCTCGGCACCGTTGATTCCGCGCTCTTCGCGTCCTCGCGATTCGTCACTGTGTGTAGCCATTGGGATGCTCTGCGGAAGCCGTTGAGCGTTCACCGGTAGGCGTGAAGGCGATATTCACAGCCGCCGAGTTGTCCACAGTTTTCGACCAAGATCCACATGATTTCCGGGATCCCTGCACCGTGATTCCCACGCGCTCCGTTCGCGGCCAGTTCATGGCCGCGTTCCGTTTGTCGGACGCGTTTGGCCGGGTCGTATCGGCCGTTCATATGGAGGCCGCTTGCCGGTTCTTCACACGAGCGGGAATCGCGGGGTCCTGGAGGGCCCCGCGCAAGAAGCAGCGAAGGGGGCTGGAGATCGTGGCGGGAGCCATCACCCATGACCGGCCGCCCACCGCCGAGGGGCGGCAGGGCGGACCATTGATCGTCACCGAGGACGTCGACCTCCTCGACGACCTGCTGCGCCTGTGCGCGGCGGCGGGCGCGCGGCCCGAGGTCCATCACGGGATTCCGGAACGCAGGGGCAGTTGGGAGGCGGCACCTCTCGTGCTTGTCGGCGACGACGCCGTACGGCGTGTACGGGGGGCCGCGCGGAGAAGGGGCGTGGTGCTGGTCGGCCGGGACCAGGACGATTCCGGAGTCTGGCGGCGGGCCGTCGAGATCGGCGCCGACCATGTCCTGGTGCTGCCGGACGGCGAGCAATGGCTCGTCGACCGCATCGCCGACGTGGCCGAAGGAGTCGGCCGCCCCGCTCTCACCGTCGGCGTGCTCGGAGGCCGCGGCGGGGCCGGTGCGTCCACGCTGGCCTGCGCGCTGGCCCTCACCTCGGCGCGTGAGGGGAAGCGCACCCTGCTCGTGGACGCGGACCCTCTCGGCGGCGGACTCGACGTACTCCTGGGTGGAGAGGCGGCCGAGGGACTGCGCTGGCCGGCGTTCGCCGCATCCCGCGGCAGGGTCGGCGGCGGCGCCCTGGAGGAGTCCCTGCCCGAACTGCACGCGCTGCGGGTCCTGAGCTGGGACCGGAGCGACGCGGTCACCATTCCACCGCAAGCGGTACGAGCGGTCCTGGCCGCCGCCAGACGGCGCGGTGGTGCGGTGGTCGTCGACCTGCCCCGCCGCATCGATGAGGGTGTCGCCGAGATCCTCGCCCAGCTCGATCTGGGGCTGCTGGTGGTCCCCGCCGACCTGCGCTCGGTCGCGGCGGCCGGACGGGTGGCGTGCGCGGTCGGCATGGTCCTGCGCGATCTGCGGGTCGTGGTCCGCGGACCCCACGCGCCGGGTCTCGACGACCGTGAGGTCGCGCGTCTGCTCGACCTGCCCCTCGTGGGCCAACTGCCGGCCGAGTCCTTCCCGTTGGACGGCGGGCCGCCACCGGGGAGTGCGGCGAAGGGGCCTCTGGCCCGGTTCTGCGCGGCCTTCTGGGAGCGGGTTCCGGTCGAAGGAGGGGGCGTATGAGCTGGGAAACGACCCCAGGAGTGGGCCGCGGCGCGGGATTCGACAGCCGAACGGCACCGACGCCCCAGGACACACGCGAGGACCGCTCGCCCGCGCGGACGGACACACGGGACGGACCCGGGCGCTATTCGTCCGGACGGACGGATGCGCGGGACGGACCCGGGCCGGACCCGTCCGGTCGTGCGGGCGCGCGGGACGGGCCCCGGCACTACCCCTCCGGGCGGACGGAACCGCGGGGCGGATCATCCGGAGGCTTCCTGTCCGGGGGCACGGAGGCGTGGGGCGGGCCCGGCGGCGGCCCGGACGGACGCGCGGGGCTGCTGGACGGTGTGCGGCAATGGCTGGCCGAGAGCGGATCCGAGCCGACCCCCGCGCGCGTGGCGCAGGCACTGCGTGAGCAGGGCCGGGTGCTCGGGGACGCCGAAGTCCTCGGCGCGGCCGAGCGGTTGCGCTCCGAACTGGTCGGCAGCGGACCGCTGGAACCACTGCTCGCCGACCCGTCGGTGACCGACGTGCTGGTGTCGGCGCCCGACCGGGTATGGGTGGACCGCGGCGGCGGCCTGGAGCTGACCTCCGTGTCCTTTCCGGACGCGGCAGCCGTACGACGTCTCGCACAGCGCCTCGCGGCGGTGGCCGGCAGAAGGCTCGACGACGCCCGCCCCTGGGTGGACGCCAGACTGCCGGACGGAACCCGTCTGCACGCGGTGCTGCCACCGGTCGCCGTCGGCTCCACCTGCCTCTCCCTGCGCGTCGTACGGCCGCGCGCTTTCACCCTCGACGAACTGGTGGCCGCGGGGACGGTGCCACCCGGCGGGGACCGGGTGCTCAGAGCGCTGCTGGACGCCCGGTTGTCCTTCCTCATCAGTGGAGGCACGGGCTCCGGCAAGACGACCTTGCTGAGCGCGTTACTGGGGCTGGTGGGTCCCGGGGAGCGGATCGTGCTCGCCGAGGACTCGGCTGAGCTGCGGCCCGATCATCCGCATGTGGTGCGCCTGGAGGGGCGGCCCGCCAACCAGGAGGGCGTCGGCCTCGTCTCGCTCCAGGATCTCGTCCGGCAGGCCCTGCGGATGAGACCGGACCGGCTGGTGGTCGGCGAGGTGCGCGGACCCGAGGTCGTCTCGCTGCTGGCCGCACTCAACACGGGACATGAGGGTGGCTCAGGAACTCTCCATGCCAACGCGGCGGCGCAGGTCCCGGCCCGGCTGGAGGCACTGGGCACGGCGGCCGGGCTCGACCGGGCCGCCCTGCACAGCCAACTGGCGGCGGCACTGTCCGTGGTCCTGCATCTCGTACGGGACCGGGCCGGACGGCGTCGGATCGCCGAGGTGCATGTGCTGGAACGCGACCCGTCGGGGCTGGTGGTGACGGTGCCGGCGCTGCGGTGGGGCGAGGACGCCTTCGCGTACGAGCGGGGGTGGGAGCGGCTGCGGGAGCTGCTCAGAAACGGGAGCCAGGGACATCGAGGGCCGGCTCGCCTCGGGACAGAGGGAGTTCCTCCAGAGAGGCGGAGTGCGAGAAGTCCTTCGGACGGAAAGGACGCCGGAACCGCGACAGGGGCCGGACGTCGGGACGCGAACGGAGAGCGGGATGGGGATCGGTGAGATGGCGGACGCGCCCGCGGGAGCGGCCGTGGCGTGTGCGGGGATCGCGGCCTGGCTGATCGGCGGGCGCGGCTCGGGGGTGCGCAGAGCGAGGGTGCTGCTCGCGGGCGGTGGGGTGGCGACCGGGCCGCCCGCGTGGGAGCGGGTCCTTGTCGACTGGCGACGGCTGCGTGGGCGGCTGCGGCCCGAAGCCTGGTCGCTGGTGGCGGGATCGGTGATCGCGGTGCTGGGCGCCTCGGTACTGCCGCTTCTCCTCGGGGCCGCCGGAATGCCCCTGCTGGGGCGGGTGAGGCGAGCGGGAGAGGTTCGGCGCGAGCGGGAACGACGCGGCGACGCGGTGATCGCCCTGTGCGGCGCCCTCGCCGGTGAGGTGCGGGCCGGACGTCAGCCCGGCGAGGCACTGCTCGGGGCGGCACGCGACTCGGACGGTCTCGGTGACGCACAGCCTGTGGTGCTGGCCGCGGCGAGATTCGGCGGGGACGTGCCGGGTGCGCTCACCGAGGCGGCGCGGCAGCCCGGCGCCGACGGACTGGTGGGACTCGCCGCGTGCTGGCGCGTGGCCGTGGACCGGGGTGCGGGACTCGCGGCGGGCCTGGACCGGCTGGAGGCCGCGCTGCGAGCCGAGCGCGATCAAAGAGCTGACATGCGCGCCCAGTTGGCCGGATCACGTTCGACGGCCTCGATGCTCGCGGGCCTGCCGGTCCTCGGTCTCCTGCTCGGAACCGCGCTCGGCGCGGACCCGCTGCACGTGCTGTTGCACACCGGTCCCGGGCTCGGCTGTCTGCTGGTCGGCGGGGCGTTGGAGGGCGTGGGGCTGTGGTGGGCGCTGCGGATCGTACGAGGGGCGGAGGCGGTGTGAGCGCGGAAGTTGTCCACAGGCTGGGGGTACTTGTGTGCGGAGTGCTCCTGGTCGGCTCCCCGGCCCGCTGGCTCAGGGCGGTGCGGCGCGCGAGAAGAGTGCGCGGGCGACTGGCCGAGTTGCTGCTCCCGGAGTCGGCGCCATCGCCGCGGCGATACGCGGTACGGGCCCACGAGGTACGGAGCCACGGCCGTCGGTGGCTGCCCTTGCTGGGCGTGGTGTGCGCCGGCTGGGTCCTGATCGGCGGTCTCGCCGGGGTTCTGGTGGGGCTGGCGGCCGGGTTCGGGGTCCGGCGCTGGCGGCAGCGGCGGAATCCGACACCGGCGGAGGAGTACGACGTGACGCTGGCGGCCCGCCAACTGCCGCTGGCCGCCGACTTGGTGGCCGCCTGTATCGCGGCGGGGGCGAGCCCCGTGGCGGCTGCTCAGGCTGTCGGCGAGGCACTGGGCGGACCGGTGGGTGAGCGGCTGGCCCGCGGTGCGGCGGAGGTACGGCTCGGCGGTGAACCGGGCGACGCGTGGCGGAGGTTGGCATCGATACCGGGCGCCCAGGGGCTGGCGCGACTGCTGCAGCGGGCGGGTGAGTCGGGCGTACCGGCGGCTGTGCCGGTCGGCCGGCTCGCGGCGGAGGCCCGTGCCGAGTGGGGGCGCGCCGCGACAGCGCGGGCACGCCGGGCGGCCGTCATGGTCACCGCGCCCGTGGGGCTGTGTTTTCTGCCCGCCTTCCTCGCGATCGGTGTGCTGCCTGTGGTGATCGGGCTGGCCGGCGGGTTGCTGCGAGGAGGTGGTGGGTGACGGACGGCGGCAGCGGCGAGCGGAGAGCGGTGAACGACAAGTGGGGCGAAATGGCCAACAGGGCTGAACTTTACGGAGGTTGAAATGCGCAGGACGGTACGAGTTCTCGGGCGAGGGCAACGGTGTGTGCGGATGCGGGCCCGGATGCTCGCGTCGGTCGCGGCGCGGAGGGACGCGGGAATGGTCACGTCCGAGTACGCGGTGGGTGTCATCGCTGCGGTGGCGTTCGCGGCCGCGCTCTACAAGGTGGTGACGAGCGGGCAGGTCGGTGAGGAACTGCAGGGCATCGTGGGACGGGCGCTCAATGTCCAGATGTGAACGGGGCCTGAGGGCGGCCCTGTTGAAGACAGGCCCGCTCCGGCGTCAGGACGACGGATTCGTCACCGCTGAGGCCGCCGTTGTGCTGCCCTCGCTGGTACTCGTCGGCATGGCGTTGGTCTGGGCCCTGCTCGCCGCGTCCGCGCAGATCCAGTGCGTGGACGCGGCGAGGGCGGGCGCCCGGTCGGCGGCGCGCCAGGACGCGCCGGAAACGGTCCTGGCGACGGCCCGCCGGGCGGCCCCGCCCGGCGCGAGGGTCACCGTGAGCCGGGAGGCCGACCTGGTCAGGGTGAGTGTCGGCGCGAGGACGCCGGGTCCCGCCGCGCTGTCCCTTGAGCTGACCGACGAGGCGGTGGCGCTGGCGGAGGAGACGGTGGGAGAGACGGTTGTGGGGGTGGACGGAAGATGAGGAGGAGTTGGAGCCGCCGACGGAGCAGGCGATGGGTGTGGTCATCCGTAGTGAGTAGCCGGCGTGCACGGTGGCGCGCGGCCTCCGACAGAGGATCGGCCACCGTCTGGACTGTGGGCGCGATCGCTGTGCTGTGTGCCGTCTTCGGAGCGGTGCTGGCGATGGGGCAGGCCGTGGTGGTGCGGCACCGGGCGGCGGGGGCGGCGGACTTGGCGGCACTCGCCGCGGCGGATCACTGGAGCGACGGCGGCGCGGTGGCCTGTGCCCGCGCGGACCGAGTGGCCCGAGCGCAGAGCGCGCGGCTCGTGCGGTGCGGGGTCGAGGGCCAGATCTCGGACGTGACGGCGGCGTCCGGATCCGGACCACTCGTCGCGGAGGTCCGATCGAGGGCGGGTCCTGCGGGTCCAGACGGTCCTGCGGGAACAGTGGGTCCGCCGGATCCAGCGGGCACTGCAAGCCCCTGGGGACCTTCAGGGCGCACGCTGCCTCCCGCACCCGGGTTCACCCGTTCGGCTCTGACCCGCCCGTCTTTCACTCGTTCGGCCCCACGTTCCTGACTTTCACTCGTCCGGCCCTGGGCACCCACGGTCTTCGCCGTAACCCGTCCGGCCCCCGGCCCCACGCATCCGGTTCTGACCTCTCAGTGCCTCAATCCTCCGGTGCCGCCCGCAGCAGTTCCGTGAGCAGGCGTACGGCGCCTCGCTTGTGCAGTGGGTCGTTCCCGTTGCCGCACTTGGGGGACTGGATGCAGGAGGGGCAGCCGGCGTCGCACTCGCAGGAGGCGATGGCCTGGCGGGTGGCCGTGAGCCAGGAGCGGGCCGTGTGGAAGGCGCGCTCGGCGAATCCGGCGCCGCCCGGGTGGCCGTCGTACACGAAGACGGTGGGCAGGAGCGTGTCCGGGTGGAGGGGGACGGAGACGCCGCCGATGTCCCAGCGGTCGCAGGTGGCGAAGAGCGGCAGCATGCCGATCGACGCGTGCTCGGCGGCGTGCAGGGCGCCGCCGAGGATCTCCGGGTTGATCCGGGCCGCGTCCAGCTGGTCCTCGGTGACCGTCCACCAGACGGCACGTGTACGGAGCGTACGAGGAGGGAGGTCGAGTTTCGTTTCGCCGAGCACCTCACCCGTGATGACACGCCGACGCAGGAAGGAGACGACTTGATTGGTGACTTCGACGGAGCCGTAGCACAACCGGCCGTCGCCCCAGGGGACTTCGACGTCGGTCTCGAGGACGGCGATGGACGTGGTGTCGCGGGCGACCGTCGAATACGGCGGGCTGGCCTCCTCGACCAGGGCGACGGAGTCCTCCAGGTCCAGCTTGCGCACCAGGTACGTACGGCCCTGGTGCAGATGGACCGCGCCCTCGTGGACCGTGGTGTGCGCGGCGCCCTCGTCGACCGTGCCGAGCAGGCGCCCGGTCCCGGACTCGACGACCTGCACCGGGCTCCCGCCACCCCCACGGATGTCGGTCAGGTCGACGGCCCGCTCCCGGCGCGTCCAGTGCCAGGCCGTGGCCCGGCGGCGCAGCAGCTTCGCGGCCTCCAGCTGTGGCAGCAGACCGGCGGTGGCGGGGCCGAAGAGCTCCAGGTCGTCGTCCGTGAGCGGGATCTCGGAGGCGGCGGCGCACAGGTGCGGGGCTAGGACGTACGGGTTGTCGGGGTCGAGGACCGTGGATTCCACCGGTTGGTCGAACAGGGCCTCGGGGTGATGGACGAGGAAGGTGTCCAGTGGGTCGTCGCGGGCGACCAGGATCGCCAGAGCGCCCTCCCCGGAGCGGCCGGCGCGGCCGGCCTGTTGCCAGAGGGAGGCGCGGGTGCCCGGGTAGCCGGAGATGACGACGGCGTCGAGGCCGGAGATGTCGACGCCGAGTTCGAGGGCGGTGGTGGCGGCGAGGCCGAGGAGTTCCCCGGAGTGCAGCGCGCTCTCCAGGGCGCGGCGTTCCTCGGGGAGGTAGCCGCCGCGATAGGCGGCGACGCGCCGGGCCAGTGAGCGGTCGATCTCGGCGAGGCGTTCCTGGGCGATCACCGCGATCAGCTCGGCGCCACGCCGGGACCGTACGAAGGCGATCGAGCGCATGCCCTGGACGGTGAGGTCGGTCAGCAGATCGGCCGTTTCGGCGGTGGCGGTACGCCGGACGGGTGCACCTTTCTCGCCGTGCAGTTCGGTCAGCGGGGGCTCCCACAGGGCGAACACGAGTTCCCCTCGCGGGGAGGCGTCGTCGGCGACCTCGACGACCGGGAGGCCGGTCAGGCGGCGCGCCGCGACCGAGGGTTCGGCGGCGGTCGCGGAGGCCAGCAGGAAGACGGGAGACGCGCCGTAGCGGGCGCAGATGCGGCGCAGACGGCGCAGCACCTGGGCGACGTGGGAGCCGAAGACGCCTCGGTAGGTGTGGCACTCGTCGATCACGACATAGCGCAGGGCGCGCAGGAAGGAGGCCCAGCGGGGGTGGGAGGGCAATATCCCGCGGTGCAGCATGTCGGGGTTGGTCAGGACGTAGTTGGCGTACTGGCGTACCCATTCGCGTTCCTCGAAGGGTGTGTCGCCGTCGTACACGGCTGGGCGTACGGCATTGCCCAGCGGTTGTGAAAGTTCCTTCACCGAGCGGCGCTGGTCGGCTGCAAGGGCCTTGGTGGGGGCCAGGTAGAGGGCGGTGGCGCCCCGGCCGTTCGGGGCCTCGGAGCCCTCCAGGAGGGCCGTCAGGACCGGGGCGAGGTACGCCAGGGACTTGCCGGAGGCGGTGCCGGTGGCGACGATCACCGACTCGCCGTCCAGGGCGTGCTCGGCGACGCGTGCCTGGTGGGCCCAGGGGTGTTCGATGCCCGCCGCCTGCACCGCGGCGATGACCTCCGAACGGATCCGGTCCGGCCAGACGGCATGGCGACCCGCTCGCGGGGGCAAGTGCTCCGTATGAGTGATGCGCGAAGCCCGGCTCGGCCCCGAGGCGAGCCGGTCCAGGACAGTGCTCGGCGAGGGGCGGGAAGCGGTGTCCGCCGAGGATCGATCGGATCGGTGATTCTTGGCCATCGGCATCGAGTGTGTCACTGGCGTGACGGACAATGGGCCCAAGGCGTCGTGCACGCCTGCCGGTAAGTGATTGAATGCCATCGCGGCTGGCGAACCGTCCCGGGGGCTCTGCCGAGGTGTCCCATGGGGCGACCGCTCGATAGCAAGGTGCTGGAGGATCCGTGGACCTGTCCCTGTCGACTCGCAATGTGTCCGGCCCTAATGGCGACCGTACGGTCGTCGAGGTCGGCGGCGAAATCGATGTATATACCGCGCCCAAGCTGCGGGAGCAGCTGGTCGAGCTGGTGAACGACGGCAGCTTCCACCTCGTCGTCGACATGGAGGGCGTGGACTTCCTCGACTCCACCGGTCTCGGCGTGCTGGTGGGCGGCCTGAAGCGCGTCCGGGCCCATGAGGGCTCGCTGCGTCTGGTCTGCAACCAGGAGCGCATTCTGAAGATCTTCCGTATTACTGGTCTCACCAAGGTGTTCCCGATTCACACCTCGGTGGAGGAGGCGGTCAACGCGACCGACTGACCACCGGTCTCCCGGGTCGTGGGCCCGGGCTTCGCAGAAGTGGGGGTCCGGGCCCACGGCCCGGTCCCCTGGTAGCACGCCCGTAGTACAGCACGCCCGTAGTTCAGAGGGGGATGCATGGCCACCGTTGAACTCCGCTTCAGCGCGCTGCCCGAGCACGTCAGGACCGCCCGACTGGTGGCGGCAGCGGTGGCGCGCAGGGCCGGAGTGGACGAGGCCGTCCTCGACGAGGTCAGACTCGCCGTCGGCGAGGCCTGTACTCGTGCCGTGGGACTGCACCAGAGCGGCGGCATCTCGGCGCCGGTGCAGGTGACGCTGATCGAGGAGGAGAAGCAGTTCTCCATCGAGGTCGGTGACGAGGCACCGGGTTCGGTGCCCGGAGGGGCGGCGTCCGGCGCCGCCTCAGGTGGCTCGGACGCGGAGACCGAGGAGGACGAGATGGGCCTCGCGGTCATCAGCGGCCTCGTCGACGACGTGGAAGTCATCGCCGGAGAGCACGGCGGACTGATCAGGATGAGCTGGCCCACTACGCCGCCGGCCGTGGCTCTTTCCTGACAACCGCCCCTCTTTTTCTGCCCCGAAGGGCCCTACTCGGTGGGGCCCTTCGGCATGTCCGGGATCTCGCGCTCGTCCATATGGTGATCGTGCACGGCGTTTCGTGAATTGATTCACGATCAATCGCGCGATAATTGGATCAAGCGTCAACGCTTCTGGGGCATTACTGCATTTGGGTCCGTGGGCGCCTGTCGATCATTCACTGAAGAGCAAGTGGCGGCTAATTCCGCTTACCGCGCACTGTTTTGATCAGGTTCCGGTACCTAGAATCCGTCCACATCTTGAGCTCAGCCCAAGCGTCAAGGAGGACGAATGGCGGGGCTTTCTACCCCTCAGCAGTTTGACCACCCCACAACCTTCGCAGCCGCGGTCCTGACGGACGGCAACCGTCTCATCGTGATGGTCATCGCGGTCGTCGCCGTGGCGGCGCTCGCGGTCGCCGGGATCCTGGTGCGCCAGGTTCTCGCGGCCGGCGAGGGCACCGACAGCATGAAGGAGATCGCGAAGGCGATCCAGGAGGGCGCGAATGCCTACCTGGGACGCCAGATGCGCACGCTCGGCGTATTCGCCGCCGTGGTGTTCTTCCTGCTCATGCTGCTGCCCGCGGACGACTGGAATCAGCGCGCCGGACGGTCGATCTTCTTCTTGATCGGCGCGGTGTTCTCGGCGACCACCGGCTATATCGGTATGTGGCTCGCCGTACGGAGCAATGTCCGCGTGGCCGCCGCCGCACGGGAAGCGACCCCGGCGGAGGGTGAGCCCGAAAAGGATCTCACCGCCGTCTCGCACAAAGCCATGAAGATCGCTTTCCGCACCGGTGGCGTCGTCGGCATGTTCACGGTGGGGCTCGGTCTGCTGGGCGCCTCCTGTGTGGTGCTCGTGTACGCGGCCGACGCGCCGAAGGTCCTGGAGGGCTTCGGTCTCGGCGCGGCACTGATCGCCATGTTCATGCGAGTCGGCGGCGGCATCTTCACCAAGGCCGCCGACGTCGGCGCCGACCTGGTCGGCAAGGTCGAGCAGGGCATTCCGGAGGACGATCCGCGCAATGCCGCGACCATCGCCGACAACGTGGGCGACAACGTCGGCGACTGCGCAGGCATGGCCGCCGACCTCTTCGAGTCGTACGCCGTCACGCTCGTCGCCGCGCTGATCCTCGGCAAGGTGGCGTTCGGCGACGCCGGGCTCGCGTTCCCGCTGATCGTGCCCGCGATCGGCGTACTCACCGCGATGATCGGCATCTTCGCGGTGGCGCCCCGGCGCTCCGACCGCAGCGGCATGTCCGCGATCAACCGCGGGTTCTTCATCTCCGCGGTGATCTCGCTCGTGCTGGTCGCCCTGGCCGTCTACGCCTACCTTCCGGGGACCTACGCCGAACTGGACGGTGTCACGGACGCGGCGATCAAGGCCAAGGGCGGTGATCCGCGGGTCCTCGCGGTCGTCGCCGTCGCGATCGGCATCGTGCTGGCCGCGCTCATCCAGCAGTTGACCGGCTACTTCACCGAGACCACCCGTCGTCCCGTCCGGGACATCGGCAAGAGTTCACTGA
Source organism: Streptomyces sp. NPDC042002 (assembly GCF_055588305.1). NCBI lineage: Bacteria > Bacillati > Actinomycetota > Actinomycetes > Kitasatosporales > Streptomycetaceae > Streptomyces > Streptomyces sp. NPDC042002. The sequence goes on from NZ_JBVJCT010000019.1 coordinate 140,121, forward strand.
CCGGCGCGGCCACCGTCGTCCTCGCCGGTATCTCCATCGGTCTCGAATCGGCCGTCTACACCGCCCTGTTGATCGGCCTCGGTGTGTACGGGGCGTTCCTGTTGGGCGGTACGTCGATCATGCTGGCGCTGTTCGCGGTGGCGCTCGCCGGAACGGGCCTGCTCACCACGGTCGGTGTCATCGTCGCGATGGACACCTTCGGTCCCGTCTCCGACAACGCGCAGGGCATCGCCGAGATGTCCGGTGACGTCGAGGGCGCGGGCGCGCAGGTGCTCACCGACCTGGACGCCGTCGGCAACACCACCAAGGCCATCACCAAGGGCATCGCCATCGCCACCGCCGTCCTCGCGGCCTCGGCCCTCTTCGGCTCGTACCGTGACGCGATCACCACGGCCGCGAGCGACGTGGGCGAGAAGGTCTCGGGCCCCGGCGCGCCGCTGAACCTGATGATGGACATCTCGCAGCCCAACAACCTGGTGGGTCTCATCGCGGGCGCCGCGGTCGTCTTCCTCTTCTCGGGGCTGGCGATCAACGCGGTGTCGCGGTCCGCCGGGGCGGTGGTCTACGAGGTACGGCGGCAGTTCCGCGAGCACCCCGGGATCATGGACTACTCCGAGAAGCCCGAGTACGGGCGCGTCGTCGACATCTGCACCAAGGACGCGCTGCGCGAACTCGCCACACCAGGGCTGCTCGCGGTGCTCACGCCGATCGCGATCGGGTTCACCCTCGGCGTCGGCGCGCTCGGTTCGTTCCTCGCCGGCGCGATCGGCACCGGCACGCTGATGGCGGTCTTCCTCGCCAACTCCGGCGGCGCGTGGGACAACGCCAAGAAGCTGGTCGAGGACGGCCACCACGGCGGCAAGGGCAGTGAGGCCCACGCCGCGACGGTGATCGGCGACACGGTCGGTGACCCCTTCAAGGACACGGCGGGCCCCGCGATCAACCCGCTGTTGAAGGTCATGAACCTGGTGTCACTGCTGATCGCTCCGGCGATCGTCAAATTCTCGTACGGCGACGACAAGAGTGTCGGCGTACGGGTGTTCATCGCCATCTTCGCGCTCGTCGTGATCGTGAGTGCCGTGTACATCTCCAAGCGGCGCGGGATCGTCATGGGTGACGAGGAAGACAACGAGGAAGGGGTCGCCAAGTCGGCCGATCCGGCGGTGGTTTCATAGCTCACAGGTTCTGCGCCTGACGCGGCACGGACTTCCGTGCCTGGTCAGGGAGTGGGCCAACGGGCGGGTGGATGGCGCGTGTTGACGCGCCGTGCGCCCGCCCTGTGTGTGTTCACACCGTCGTCGTGAGCCTTCTCTCGCTTGGTGCAAATGGCTTCAATAAGTGTCTTAGCGGACATCCGCCTTGGGGGTGCCGCCCACATGGCGTGTAAGTTCCGGGGCCGAGAGCCATGGAAGGGACCAAACCGGTGAACAAGAAGCTCGCGGCCGCACTGTCCGGCGGTGCGGTACTGGTGCTCGCGCTGTCGGGATGCGGCAGCAGCGGCAACAGCGGCAACGACAAGCTGAACTCCTGGGCCAAGCAGGTCTGTGACGCGGTGAAGCCGCAGGCGCAGAAGATCGAGGACGCGAACGCCGCGATCCAGAAGCAGACCTCGGACAACAGCACGCCGGATGCCGTTCAGAGCACGGACGCACAGGCCTTCCAGGACATGTCCGACGCCTACAAGGCGATCGGCACCGCCGTCGACAACGCGGGACCGCCGAACGTCGACGGTGGCCAGACGAAGCAGACCAACGCGGTCAACGAACTCAACGGCATCTCCGCGTCGTACGCCGCCCTGAAGAAGCAGGTCGACAAACTCGACACCAAGGACCAGGCCAAGTTCGCCGACGGCCTGAAGGGCATCGCGACCCAGCTCGCCAAACTGAGCCAGAGCGGGAACGACGCCCTGAAGCAGTTGGAGGAGGGCGACGTGGGCAAGGCGATGGCGCAGCAGGAGAGCTGCAAGTCGGCGTCCGGATCCCCGAAGGCGGCCGCGGGCTGAGTCGCCGGGGACCTCTCGGTGGCGGCCCGGAGCCGAGTCTTCACGAGGAGTCCTCAGGGTGGTGTTCGCCCGTACGACCGAATGAGAGCCCGGCGCGCGTGCGTGCCGGGCTCTCGGCATGCCCCGTCCAACACGCGGCGCCCGTGGCTGATGCGCTGTCCACAGGTGGTGCGTTGTCCACAGGTGTGGGTGCCGGTGGGCGATAGCGGACACAATGGGAGGCGTGAGTCACACCAGCCTGTCACCGTTGCCCTCGTCCGATCGCGCCGACATCGCCGCCCGGCTGCGGAGCGCCCTGCTCGACGCCTCCTTCACCGCGGACGGACTCCTCGACCTGCTCGGCGCCCCCGCGTACGCGGCTCTGGCGCGCAGTGAGACCGTGCCCGCCCTCCGGGCGACCCGTGGGGACACACCGCTGGAGACGCTCGTACGGCTGTTCCTGCTGCAGCAGCCCGTGCCCCACGCGCGCGTGGCGGACGTGTTGCCCGTCGAGGACGCCCTGGAAAGCGGCTGGCTGACCCGGACGGGCGGGGACGAGGTCGCGGCGAGCGTCGACATCCGGCCCTACGGCGGGCCCGGCGGTGAGGACTGGTTCATCGTGTCCGACCTCGGATGCGCCGTCGGCGGCGCGGGCGGCATCGGCAGCCGGGAGGAAGGTGTCGTCCTCGGTGTGGGAGGCGCCTCCACGACGCTCGCCGGCATCACCGTGCGTACGCCCGTCGACTCCGCGCTCGACCTCGGTACGGGATCCGGAATCCAGGCCCTGCACGTCGCGCAGCACGCCACGCGCGTGACGGCGACCGACCTGAACCCCCGCGCGCTGCACGTCACCGCGCTCACTCTCGCGCTCTCCGGCGCCCCGGCCGCCGACCTGCGCCAAGGCTCCCTCTTCGAGCCGGTCCGCGCCGACGAAACGTACGACCTGATCGTCTCGAACCCGCCCTTCGTGATCTCGCCGGGCGCCCGGCTGACGTACCGCGACGGCGGAATGGGCGGGGACGATCTGTGCCGCACCCTCGTTCAGGAGTCGGGGGACCGGCTGAACGAAGGGGGGTACGCCCAGTTCCTGGCCAACTGGCAGCACGTGGAAGGCGAGGACTGGCAGGACCGGCTGCGTTCCTGGGTGCCGCGCGGCTGCGACGCGTGGATCCTGCAGCGCGAGGTGCAGGACGTCACGCAGTACGCGGAGTTGTGGCTGCGCGACGCGGGTGACCACCGCGGCGATCCGGCGGACTACCAGGCGCGGTACGACGCTTGGCTCGACGAGTTCGAGGCGCGCAAGGTGAAGGCCGTCGGCTTCGGATGGATCACGCTGCGCAGGACGGCGGCGACCGAACCCTCGATCACGGTCGAGGAGTGGCCTCACTCCGTCGAGCAGCCGCTCGGCGAGGCCGTGCGCGAGCACTTCGACCGCGTCGACTATCTGCGGCGGCACGACGACGCGGGCCTGCTCGCCGGTCACTTCAGACTTGTGGCGGAGGTCGTGCAGGAGCAGGTCGGACTGCCCGGCGCCGAGGACCCGGAGCATGTGGTGCTGCGTCAGCACCGCGGAATGCGCCGGGCCACCAAGGTGGACACGGTCGGCGCGGGCTTCGCCGGCGTGTGCGACGGCACGTTGAGCGCGGGACGGATTCTCGACGCCATCGCCCAACTGGTCGGCGAGGACCCGGTCTTGCTGCGCGACCGGACGCCCGCACAGATCCGCCTGCTGGTCGAGCAGGGATTCCTGGAGCCGGTCGAGTAGCCGGGTGATGCCGGGGGCGGAGTGGAGTGAGGCGGGGCTGAGCTTGCGCTGGGGTAGGGGCGGGGCGAGGTCGGCGGCTCCTCAGGCCTGCGGCACCTACGGCGTGACTGACCTTCCGGTCCTGCGGTCCGGTCCGGCGGTCCTGCGGTCCGGTCCGGCGGTCCTGCGGTTCGGTCCTGCGGGCCCGCGGTCGGGCCCAGCGGTCCGGTCCTGCGGTCCTGCGCGCCGTTTCCGCCGGGTGGCTCCTCCGGAAGACATCGCCCGCCAGGAGTGGTCCGACGCGGCGCGGGCGGATGTCGCCGTGCCGATCCGGAGTCCGGGGTGCGGGCGTCCGCCGAGCGAGGCTCCGGCGCTCGCTCACTCCGCGGAGATCGGCTCGCCCCGCGACCGCGCCCCGCCGGGCACCGGATCGGCACGTCCACCGGGAGGGGAATCCGGCCAACATCCGATGGGCGGAGAACGCTTCCGGCGATCCCGGCCATCCCGGCCGCGCAGACCCCTCGGCCCGGCGACTGTGGCGCCGCGCGTCCGTCGGAGCCTGGCGACCCCGGCTCACCGCCACCGCCACCGCCGTAGCCCCTGACACGGCCCCGCAATAGCCAGAGCCTCCTCCGCAGCCGCAGCCGCAGCCGCAGCCGCATCCGCATCCGTAACCACCGCCTTCGTCGCGCTCTGGATCCTCAGCACCTTCCGCCATCACACCCGGCCGGGGAGGTTCACCGCGGTGAACCTCCCCATCCAGGCCCCTTCGGCATTGCCGCCGCAGCACGGCAGACGGATATGGACATGGTTATGAAGACCGACTTGAGCCGCGGGAAGTGGACTGCGGAAAGAGGCGAGAAGTAGATGATCGGCTGCGAGGAAATCGTCGTGTCGGCAGGTTCGAGGTGGACCGGACGACCGGGAGCGGGAGGTGAAGGCGTTCAGCCGGCCGGCCGGGCCACGAGGGGACGGGAGCGACGGATTCGCCACAGTCGGGCGCGCCGCGGGCCACGCCGATGAGGGGCGGACTGCGGGGTGGATGAGGGTGGCAGGTGTGGTGTGGGCGCCCCATGGGGTGCTGGTTGCCCGGCGTTCACCGTGGGTTCGTACGGCCGCTGCCGGGGCGTGTCAGCCTCCCGAGCCTGAGAACTCGGGGCGGGAGGACAGAGCCATGGAAAGCGGACCGGCGATCTTCGCGGGGGTGGTGTTCGCCCTGTTCGGAGGAGGAATCCTGGCCTGGACAGTGGTGCGGGTGCGGCAGGGCGAGCCGGTCGCCCACGGTGTGAACCGCGTCGCATCGGCGACCCTCGCGAGCGTCGCCGGAAGTGGAGCGCTGGCGCTCGGAATGTGGTGCTTCACGCGCGTGTGAGACCGCGCGTGAGACAGCCACTTCGGTAACCGGGAAGTTACCCTCCGGATGGGCCCGAAAGAGCTGGTCGACACTCCGGGCGGCAGGAATGGCGGTAGTCGGGTTACCGTTCGAGTGGCCGTTGCGGGCTTTTCCCGTTTGACACGGGGGCGGGATGTACCGTCACACTCCGCAGCGTCAGCATGACCCGACCCCTCGGGAATCAAGCCCCGAGGAGATTCCGCGTCGACCGGAGAGAAGAGCGAAGTTGTCCCCGACCAGCGACACCGCACACGGCGGCCGCCGACTCGTCATCGTCGAGTCGCCTGCCAAGGCGAAGACGATCAAGGGCTATCTCGGCCCCGGCTATGTCGTCGAAGCGAGCGTCGGGCACATCCGTGACCTTCCGAACGGTGCCGCGGAGGTGCCGGAGAAGTACACCGGTGAGGTCCGCCGCCTCGGCGTGGACGTCGACAACGACTTCCAGCCGATCTATGTGGTCAACGCCGACAAGAAGGCCCAGGTAAAGAAGCTCAAGGATCTCCTGAAGGATTCCGACGAGCTCTTCCTCGCCACCGATGAGGACCGCGAGGGCGAGGCCATCGCGTGGCACCTCCTCGAGGTCCTCAAGCCCAAGGTTCCCGTCCACCGCATGGTCTTCCACGAGATCACCAAGGACGCGATCCGCAGCGCCGTCGCCAACCCGCGCGAACTGAACAAGCGCATGGTCGACGCCCAGGAGACCCGCCGCATCCTCGACCGTCTCTACGGCTACGAGGTCTCGCCGGTCCTCTGGAAGAAGGTCATGCCGCGTCTGTCGGCGGGCCGCGTCCAGTCCGTGGCGACCCGGCTCGTCGTCGAGCGGGAGCGCGAGCGCATCGCCTTCCGTTCCGCCGAGTACTGGGACCTGACCGGCACCTTCGGCACCGGCCGCACCGGCGACGCGAGCGACCCGTCCAACCTGGTCGCCCGCCTCACCGCGGTCGACGGCAAGCGCGTCGCGCAGGGCCGTGACTTCGACTCGCTGGGCCAGATCAAGGGCGCGAACACGCTCCACCTGGACGAGACGAACGCCCGTGCGCTCGCCGCCGCCCTCCAGGACACGAGCTTCGCGGTCCGCTCGGTCGAGTCCAAGCCCTACCGCCGCTCGCCGTACGCGCCGTTCCGCACGACGACGCTCCAGCAGGAGGCCTCGCGCAAGCTCGGCTTCGGAGCGAAGGCGACCATGCAGGTGGCCCAGAAGCTGTACGAGAACGGCTTCATCACCTACATGCGTACGGACTCCACGACCCTGTCCGAGACGGCGATCACGGCCGCCCGCGCCCAGGTCACGCAGCTGTACGGCGCCGACTACCTGCCGGCGCAGCCGCGTACGTACGCCGGGAAGGTCAAGAACGCGCAGGAGGCGCACGAGGCGATCCGCCCCTCGGGCGATCGTTTCCGCACCCCCGCGGAGACAGGACTGACCGGCGACCAGTTCAGGCTGTACGAGCTGATCTGGAAGCGGACCGTCGCCTCCCAGATGAAGGACGCTGTCGGCAACTCCGTCACCGTGAAGATCGCGGGCCGGGCCGCCGACGGCCGTGACGCCGAGTTCAGCGCGTCCGGCAAGACGATCACCTTCCACGGCTTCCTGAAGGCGTACGTCGAGGGCGCGGACGACCCGAACGCCGAGCTCGACGACCGCGAGCGACGCCTCCCGCAGGTCGGCGAGGGTGACCCGCTGTCCGCCGAGGAGATCACGGTCGACGGCCACGCCACCAAGGCGCCGGCCCGCTACACCGAGGCGTCCCTGGTCAAGGAGCTCGAAGAGCGCGAGATCGGCCGCCCGTCGACGTACGCGTCGATCATCGGCACGATCCTCGACCGCGGTTACGTCTTCAAGAAGGGGACGGCCCTGGTGCCCTCCTTCTTGTCGTTCGCCGTGGTCAACCTCCTGGAGAAGCACTTCGGGCGGCTCGTCGACTACGACTTCACCGCCAGGATGGAGGACGACCTCGACCGCATCGCCCGCGGTGAGGCGCAGGCCGTGCCGTGGCTGCGGCGTTTCTACTTCGGCGAGGGCGACGCGGCCGGTGCCGCCGACGCGGGCAACGGCGACGGCGACCACCTGGGCGGCCTCAAGGAGCTCGTCACCGACCTGGGCGCCATCGACGCCCGCGAGGTGTCCTCCTTCCCGGTCGGCAACGACATCGTGCTGCGCGTCGGCCGCTACGGCCCGTACGTCGAGCGCGGCGAGAAGGACTCCGAGAACCACCAGCGCGCCGACGTGCAAGAGGACCTGGCGCCGGACGAGCTGACGGTCGAACTCGCCGAGGAACTGCTCGCCAAGCCGAGCGGTGACTTCGAGCTCGGCGCCGACCCGCACACGGGCCACCAGATCATCGCCAGGGACGGCCGGTACGGCCCGTACGTCACCGAGGTGCTCCCCGAGGGCACCCCCAAGACGGGCAAGAACGCCGTCAAGCCGCGTACCGCCTCGCTGTTCAAGTCGATGGCGGTCGACACGGTGACCCTGGACGACGCCCTCAAGCTGATGTCCCTGCCGCGCGTCGTCGGCAAGGACGCCGAGGGCGTCGAGATCACCGCGCAGAACGGGCGCTACGGGCCGTATCTGAAGAAGGGCACGGACTCGCGCTCGCTCACCGCCGAGGACCAGCTCTTCACCATCACGCTGGAAGAGGCTCTGGAGATCTACTCCCAGCCCAAGCAGCGGGGCCGTGCGGCTGCCAAGCCGCCGCTGAAGGAGCTCGGCGAGGACCCGGTCAGCGGGAAGCCGGTCGTGGTCAAGGACGGCCGTTTCGGGGCTTACGTGACCGATGGCGAGACCAACGCGACGCTGCGTTCGGACGACAGCGTCGAGGAGATCACGCCGGAGCGCGGCTACGAGCTGCTCGCCGAGAAGCGTGCCAAGGGTCCGGCCAAGAAGACCGCGAAGAAGGCGGCTGCCAAGAAGGCGCCCGCCAAGAAGGCACCGGCCAAGAAGGCGGCCGCCAAGACGACGGCTTCGAAGACGGCTGCCAAGAAGGCGCCCGCCAAGAAGACCGCCGCGAAGAAGACGGCGGCCTCCGAAGGCTGAGTCCTCCCATGTCGGAGAAGTGGACGTCCCTACACCATTTGGTGTGGGGGCGTCCGTATGTTCGGGCACCCCTTCGGGGAGTCAGTGGGTCCGGATAGGCTGGCAGGATGACGCGAGCCGAGCAGCCAACGGTCCAGAACTGGGCCCCCGACGACGCCTTGGTCGCGGATTCACGTGAGCGTGCCGTCCGCGCCCTGCTGCGTCAACCGCAGTTGAAGCGATTGTGGAGCGCCCACCTCGTGGGAGGTGTCGCCGACGCGCTGGCCCTTCTCGTCCTGGTCGTCCTCACCCTCCAGGCGGCGATCTCCGAGGGTTCCTTCGGCGGTGGCGCCCGCGGGGCCGCCCTCGCCGTGGCGGCCGTCTTCGGAGCGCGCGTCCTCGCGACGCTGCTCTTCGGAGCCGTGCTCCTCGGGCCCCTGAGCTCGCTGACCTCCCCCGACGGGATCCTCGACCGGCGCTGGACCATGCTCGGAGCCGACGGCCTGCGGGCCGCGCTCCTCATCGTCGCGCCGCTGTTCATCGACTGGACCCCGGACAACGCGCTCGCCGTCCTGCTGGTCATCGTCTTCGTGTCCGGAGTCGCCGAGCGGTTCTGGACCGTGTGCCGGGAGAGCGCGGCGCCCGCGCTGCTGCCCGCGCCCCCGCCGGAGGGCGCCACGGTGCGCCCGCTGCCGGACCACATGGACGCGCTGCGGAGGCTGTCCCTGCGTACGGCGTTCGTCGCGGTGCCGATCGCGGCCGTCACCCTGGTCGTCGTCTCCCTCGTCAGCAACCTGCTGGGCGCCGGGATCGACTGGTTCGACCAGCACCAGGCGGCGCTCGCCTCGTACGTCGCGGCCGGACTGTTCGCGGCCTCCCTGTCGGTGATCACCTTCCTCGAACTGCCCGACGCCCGCACCCCGCGCGCGCGGTCGCCGCTCGAAGGACTGCGCCGCCCGAAGACGGGCACCGGCATCGACAAGGGCCGCACCGGCGCGATTCCACTCCTGGTGCCGGCCTGCGCGGCCGTCGCCGGGGCGATCTCGGCGGCCGTCGCCGTCTCCGTGCTGGACGCCATCGACCTGGGTGGCGGACCCGTGCTGTACGGCCTGCTGGTGCTGGCCCTGACCGGCGGCGTCGTCGTCGGCATCCGCACGGCCCCCGCACTGCTCCCGTCGCTGTCGCGGCGCAGGCTGCTCGCGCTCGCGATCGCCTTCACCGGGGTCGCGCTGCTGGTCGCCGGCCTCGTCCCGGACGTCACCGCCGTACTGCTGATCGTGGCCTTCGCCGGTGTCGGCGCGGGTGTCGCCGCCAACACCGGGCACGCGCTCCTCGACCAGGAGGCCGAGGACTACCGCCGAGCCCGCACGACGGAACACCTCCACGCGGTCGTACGGGTCTTCGTGGCGGTCGGCGCGATCGTGGCGCCGCTGGTGGCCGCCGCGATCGGCCCGCACCGCCTGGAAAGCGGCAAGTTCGTGTTCGCGCACGGCGGCGCCGCCTTCACCCTGATGCTGGTCGGCGCGCTTCTGCTGCCTGTCGCCGCCGTGGTGCTCGCCAAGGCCGACGACCGTTCCGGGGTGCCGCTGCGCAAGGACCTGCTGGACGCGCTGCGCGGCGGTGACGACCCGGAGCAGGTGCCCGCGACGAGCGGCTTCTTCATCGCTCTGGAGGGCGGCGACGGGGCAGGCAAGTCCACTCAGGCGCAGGCCCTCGCCGACTGGATCCGGGGCAAGGGCCACGAGGTCGTGGTGACCCGTGAGCCGGGCGCCACGCCGGTCGGCAAGCGGCTGCGCTCGATCCTGCTCGACGTGTCGTCCGCGGGACTCTCGCACCGCGCGGAGGCCCTGCTGTACGCCGCCGACCGCGCGGAGCACGTCGACACGGTGGTGCGTCCCGCTCTGGAGCGCGGCGCCGTCGTCATCTCCGACCGCTACATCGACTCCTCCGTGGCCTACCAGGGCGCGGGCCGTGACCTGTCCCCGACGGAGATCGCCCGGATCAACCGGTGGGCGACGGACGGGCTCGTACCGCATCTGACGGTCCTGCTGGACGTGTCGCCGGAAGCCGCCCGCGAGCGCTTCACCGAGGCGCCCGACCGGCTGGAGTCGGAGCCGGTCGAGTTCCACACGCGCGTGCGGTCCGGTTTCCTGACGCTCGCCGCCGCCGACCCGAGCCGCTACCTGGTCGTCGACGCCGCGCAGGAGCCCGAGGCCGTCACCACGGTCGTACGGCACCGGCTCGACGTGATGCTGCCGCTCTCCGAGGCCGAGGTGAAGGCCCAGGAGGAGGCGCGCAGGGCGGCCGAGGAGGAAGCCCGGCGCAAGGCCGAGGAAGAGGCCGCCCGCAAGGCGGAGGAGGAGCGTCTGGAGCGCGAGCGCCAGGCGCAGCTCGCGAAACTGCGCGCCGAGGAGGAGGAGCGCAAGCAGCGCGAGCTGGAAGAGGCCCAGCGGCGCGAGGCGGAGCGCCAGGCGGAGGAGGCCCGGCAGCGCGCCGAGGAGGCCCGCCGCCGCGCCGAGGAGGAGCGGGTCCGGCTTCTCGCCGAGGAAGAGGCCCGCGCCGTGGAGCAGGAGCGCGTGCGCAGGCAGGCCGAGGAGGAGGCGCGGCTGCGCGCCGAGGCCGAGGCACGCCGTCTGGAGAAGCAGCGCAAGGCCGAGGAAGCGCTGCTGCGCGCCGAGGAGGCCCGGCGGATCGCCGCGGAGGCGGCCGCCGCTTCGGCGGCCGCGGCGGCTTCGGCCGAGGCCGCGGTGTCGAGCGCCGGGACGGGTACCGGGGCCGGTCCGAGGGCCGGAGCCCCGACCGGTTCGGGGACCGGCGCCGGGTCGGGACGCGATGCCGGTGAGTCCTCGACGGCCTCGGCATCTCCGTCTCCGTCGCCGTCACCTGCTCCGTCCGCTTCCGCTTCTACGTCCGCCTCTGTGCCTTCATGGGCCGCGGCGGCTTCCGTACCGGACAACGAGACGACTCTCCCCACGCCGGTCGTCACCAACCCGGTGGCCGACGAGACCGCCGTGCTTCCGCCCGTACGACCGGGTGAGGGCCGCGCGGGTACGCGCCCGGCGTCCCGCTCGGACGCCGAGGACACGGCCACGCTGCCGAAGCCGCCGGTTCCGGGCGGGGCTGCGGACGAGACGGCGGTGCTGCCGTCCGTCTCCCCGGGTCCGGGTGCGGCCGACGAGACGGCTGTCCTTCCTCCGGTACGGGACGGGGGTGCGGGGGCCAGGGCCGACGCGTCGTCCGGAGATCCCGCGGACCGGATGCCCCGGGGCTTCTTCCGCGACGAGCGCGAGCGGTCGGCGGCCGGGCCCGAGGGCCCCGTCGACCGCACGCGGGAACTGCCGCAGGTGGACGAGACGGGTGCCCCGCGCCGCAGGCCCCGCCCCGACTGGGCCGAGGAGACCCCGCTCGACGACCTTCCGACCCTGGCGGACGAACTGCTGGGCCCGCGCGAGGACGAGGACGACTGGGACGAGGGACACGGACAGGGCCGCGGCGGGCGGCGACGCTAGTCCTCGCCGACGGGCTAGACGGGCGAGCTGGGCGCGGCGGGGCAGAACCTTGCTCCGCCGGCGGCCTGTGTCGAGCAGCCGGCAGCCGTGTCCGGCGACTCGCGGCCGGCGGCGCCCGCGTCCGGTGAACGGGCGGGTGGGCCCGATTGTCAGTGGCGACCCGCACAATGGACGACGCGAGACAAAATGCGACGGAAGGGCGGAGCCCATGCCTGTGTGGGACGACCTGGTGGGCCAGGAGAAGGTGAGCGAGCAGCTCGCCGCCGCTGCCCGGGACGCCGACGCCCTTGTCACCGCGGTCGCAGCGAAGGCCCCGCTCCCCGAGGCGTCCAAGATGACGCACGCCTGGCTGTTCACGGGCCCGCCCGGCTCGGGCCGGTCCACGGCGGCGCGCGCGTTCGCGGCCGCGTTGCAGTGTGTGAGCCCCGACCGTGCTCTCGGCGGAATCCCCGGCTGCGGGTTCTGCGACGGCTGTCATACGAGCCTGGTCGGGACGCATGCCGATGTGCAGATCGTCCGCACCGACCTGCTCTCCATCGGCGTCAAGGAGACCCGCGACCTGGTCCGTCGCGCCCAGCTTTCCCCCGCCGTCGGCCGCTGGCAGGTCATCGTCCTGGAGGACGCGGACCGTCTCACGGAGGGCGCGGGCAACGTCCTGCTGAAGGCCGTCGAGGAGCCCGCTCCCCGCACGGTCTGGCTGCTCTGCGCGCCGTCCATCGAGGACGTGCTGCCCACCATCCGCTCCCGCTGCCGGCTGCTCACGCTGCGCACCCCGCCGGTGGAAGCGGTCGCCGACATCCTCGTACGCCGTGACGGCATCGAGCCCGACGTCGCGGCGGCCGCCGCGCGCGCGACGCAGGGCCACATCGGGCGGGCCCGCCGCCTCGCCACGGACCCGAGCGCCCGGCAGCGCCGCGCCGCCGTCCTCAAGCTCCCGCTGCGGATCGACGACATCGGCGGCTGTCTCAAGGCGGCCCAGGAGCTGATCGACACGGCTTCGGAGGACGCGAAACAGCTCGCCGAGGAAGTCGACGTCAAGGAGACCGAGGACCTGAAGACGGCGCTCGGCGCGGTTCAGGGCGGCCGGATGCCGCGTGGCACGGCGGGCGTCATGAAGGAGCTGGAGGACCGGCAGAAGCGCCGAAGAACGCGTACGCAGCGCGACAGCCTGGATCTGGCCCTGATCGACCTCACCGGCTTCTACCGCGACGTGCTCGCCCTTCAGCTCGGCTCCCGCCTGGCCATCGCCAACGTGGAGGCGGGGGACACGCTGGAGCGGCTGGCCCGTGGCAGTTCGCCGGAGTCGACCTTGCGCCGCATCGACGCGATCGCCGCCTGCCGGGAGGCACTCGACCGCAACGTCGCCCCGCTGCTCGCCGTGGAGGCGATGACGATGGCGCTCCGAGCGGGCTGACCCCCTTGCGCCCGCCCGCGTCCCGCTTGCTTTCGGGGTGCCGCGGTGAGCGGCCCGGCGAGGGTGTGCGGCCGAGCTGGCGGTGGCCCGGTCAGGGGGCGACGCGTCCGGCGACGCGTTGACCGAGTCACTCGTACGAGCCGCTTCTGCGACTGGAGGTGATCGATTGATCGCGCAAGGTTACGCTCGCGAGATGCACATGAGGCGCACCTCTCGGCCGACCCGACCCCTCCGTGCGAGCGGCGTGCTGCTGGCCGCCGCGGCGCTGCTCATCTCCGCCTGCTCCTCCGGGAGTTCCACGAAGGCGGCCGCGACGACCGAGGCGGCGCTCACCGCGCTGCCGAGCGCCACACCGGCGGCGCTGTCGCCGTACTACCAGCAGAAGCTGAACTGGCGCAGCTGCGGTGTCCCCGGGTTCGAGTGCGCCACGATGAAGGCGCCGCTCGACTACGCGAAGCCGGGCTCGGGCGACGTCAGGCTGGCGGTCTCCCGCAAGAAGGCCACGGGACCGGGCAAGCGCCTCGGTTCGCTGCTGGTCAACCCGGGCGGCCCGGGCGGTTCGGCGGTCGACTATCTCCAGTCGTACGCAGGAATCGGCTATCCGGCGCAGGTCCGCGCCCGCTACGACATGGTCGCGGTCGACCCGCGGGGAGTGGCCCGCAGCGAACCGGTCGAGTGCCTCAACGGCCGCGCGATGGACGCGTTCACGCAGACGGACACCACGCCGGACGACGGTCGGGAGACGGATCGGCTCGTCGAGGCGTACAAGAAGTTCGCCGAGGGCTGCGGCGCGCACTCGCCCGAGCTGCTCCGGCACGTCTCCACGGTCGAGGCGGCCCGTGACATGGACATCCTGCGGGCCGTGCTTGGCGACCAGAAGCTGTCCTATGTGGGGGCGTCGTACGGGACGTTCCTCGGGGCGACGTACGCGGGCCTCTACCCGGACCGGGTGGGGCGGCTCGTTCTGGACGGCGCGCTGGACCCGTCCCTCACCTCGCGCAAGCTGAACGAGGAGCAGACGGCGGGGTTCGAGACGGCGTTCCAGTCCTTCGCGAAGGACTGTGTGCGGCACAGCGACTGCCCGCTCGGCGACGCCGGGACGAGCCCGGATCAGGTGGGCCGGAACCTGAAGGCGTTCTTCCAGCAACTGGACAAGGAGCCCATCCCGGCGGGCGACCCGGACGGGCGCAAGGTCGGAGAGGCGCTCGCGACGATCGGGGTGATCGCGGCGATGTACGACGAGACGGCCTGGCCGCAGCTGCGCGACGCGCTCACCTCCGCGATGAAGAAGAACGACGGCGCGGGCCTGCTGGCCCTCTCCGACAGCTACTACGAGCGGGGCGCCGACGGTCAGTACGCGAATCTGATGTCCGCCAACGCCGCCGTGAACTGCCTCGACCTGCCGGCCGCCTTCTCCGGCCCGGACCAGGTGGAGCAGGCACTCCCCGCCTTCGAGAAGGCGTCCCCCGTCTTCGGCGAGGGCCTGGCCTGGGCCTCCCTGAACTGCGCTTACTGGCCCGTGAAGAACACCGGCGAACCCCACCGCATCGAGGCGAAGGGCGCGGCCCCGATCCTCGTCGTCGGCACCACACGCGACCCGGCGACCCCGTACCCCTGGGCCCAGTCCCTCGCCTCCCAGCTCTCCTCCGGGACCCTCCTCACGTACGTCGGTGACGGCCACACCGCCTACGGCCGAGGCAGCACCTGCATCGACTCCACGATCAACCGCTACCTCCTCCAGGGCACCCCTCCCGAGAAGGGAAAGCGCTGCTCATAGCCCTTCCGCCCACCCCTGGAGCGCATGCCCCGAGGCGTGTGCGGAGCACCCCCGGAAACTGTGTAGACTTACCGACGTTGCTGATCGCACCATAGGTGTGAGCAGCGCGCCGCCTTAGCTCAGATGGCCAGAGCAACGCACTCGTAATGCGTAGGTCTCGGGTTCGAATCCCGAAGGCGGCTCTGTGGAAGCCTCAGGACTCACTCGCCGTGACCTGGGGCTTTTGCTTTTTCCGGATGCGGCGACGGGCGCGTGCGCGGGCCGCGCGGCGGTCGCCAGTCTCAGTTCTGGTCTCAGCCGCGGGCTCAGGCGCCGGTTTCGGGGCGGGGAGGAAGGCATCTCCCCATGCGGCGTATGGCGTCCTTCGAGAGGCGCGAGCGCCCCTTGACGTAGCGCGGGTCCGGCTGATCTGGGTGTGCCGAAGGATCTTCATGATGGTCGGCATGTCCACCCCCGGCTCGTTCAGGATCGTGCCCGCCGTGTGGCGGCTTCCGTCGTAGAGGCATCGGTCTCCGATGTCCGCTTCCGCCAGTAGCTCCCCCCAACCGGACGCGGAGATCACTGACCCGGCGATTGCCGACAACAGCCTTGTAGGCAGGGGTGGTTGAGGTCTTAGACCAGTTCCGTAAACCCGCTCGCTCCCCTGTCGGGGGGACCGGTAGAGTCCGATGCGTTGCGTCATGTTCACGGCAACCGTACAAAAGAGCGCGGCCGGCCTCCGGATATTCGGGGCAGCGTGGCCGCGCCATTCCCGTGGGGGCAATCCAGCAGTGAGAACACGCTCTTTGGTGTCGGCGGCAGTGTCCGCCGCCCTCGGCGCCGCGCTCCTCGCCGCG
Organism: Streptomyces sp. NPDC042002; assembly: GCF_055588305.1. Lineage (NCBI taxonomy): Bacteria > Bacillati > Actinomycetota > Actinomycetes > Kitasatosporales > Streptomycetaceae > Streptomyces > Streptomyces sp. NPDC042002. The sequence goes on from NZ_JBVJCT010000019.1 coordinate 155,791, forward strand.
CCGGCGCTGGCGTACGCGGCCGACGGCGGCACGCCCGGGCAGGACCCGGCGGCCACCGCGGCCACGAATCCGACGGCTGGTCCGACGTCGGCGGACACGCCCAGCAGCGCCCCGTCCGCCACTCCTTCGGACACCCCGATTCCGTCCAGCCCATCCATCGGTGAACCGTCGGACACCGCGACTCCCGCCGGTCCGACCCCGTCCACCCAGCCCTCCGGCGACCCGGCGCCCGACCCGAGCGGCAGCGCGTCTGCCGACGGCACCGGCGCCCCGGTGTTCGGCAACGTCGGCTCCGACCCTTCAGACGCCGGCTTCCTGACGGTCGCCGTCTCCTCCGATTCGGCGATCACCGAGGTGTCCGCCGACCTGACCGAGCTGCGCGGCGCGAACCCGGTGACCGTTGCGGTCACCGGCTTCACGCTCGTCTCCGGTACGCCCCAGGACGGCGTCTGGCGCTCGCCTCGCATGTCGCAACTGCCGTCGTACGGCAGCTACGACGTGACGGTCAGCGCCCAGGACAGTGACGCCGACAGCACCTCGTCGGCGCACGCCACCACTGTGGACGTCGAGCCGAAGCCGGTCTTCGCCGATCGCAGCATCAGCCCCGCAGTACTGGACGTGGAGCACAAGCACGTCACACTCGGCGGCCGCATCTCGCTCTTCGACCCGATCACCGGCGACACCTCGCCGCTGGCCGGCAAGACGCTGAGCGTGGTGGCCGAGAACGCCTACAGCGCCGTCACCGCCGCCGACGGCAGCTACGCGATCGACGTGGCACCGAAGTTGAACGGCGACAACGCCACGTCCGTGCCGGTCTCCCTCTCTTTCTGGATCGCCAACCCCGACGGCACGAACACCTATGTGCTCGTCGATGCGAAGACCCTGCCGGTCGTGGTCAGCCCGAGCCGGATCCGGCTGGACCATTCCAGCGTGCAGATCAAGTTCGGCGCCAAGGCGTCCTCGTCCGGTGTCGTGGAGTATCTGTACGACGGCACCTGGCGCCCGGCCAAGGGTGTCGCGCTCGACATGGGCTACTACGCCACGGCGACCAGCGGTGTCGGCGGGCGCTTCACGCTCACCGACCCGTACATGCCGTACGACGACGGCACATACACGGTCGAGACCAGTCGCGACAGCTACCTGGCCGACCCGTATCTGACCGCCTCGCACGCGCAGTTCAAGGTCGACGTCATCAACAAGACGAACATCTGCTTCTGTTCGAGCTGGATTGACGAGTACTCCAACCTGCACATCCAGGGAAGCATGAGCGCCAGCAACGGCAAGGTGCCGCCGAACCGGAAGCTGTACCTCCAGCAATCGGCCGACGGCAAGACCAGCTGGAAGTCGCTCGGCTGGTTCACCACGAAGTCCGACGGCACCTTCGACCTCGACGGGCACGTGTCGGTGCCGAAGGGCTACTGGCGGCTGTACTCCACGGGGTCGTCGGACTACCAGTCCGGCTACTCCAACTCCGTACACTTCAACCGCACCGCCACCCGGATCACCGGCTTCAACGCCGGCCCCGAGCCGGTGCGCAAGGGCCACACCGTGACGACCACCGGCACCTTGCAGCGGCTGAGCGGCACGAAGTGGGTGGCGTTCGGCAAACAGCGCGTCTACATCCTCTTCCAGGCCAAGGGCAAGAAGTCCTGGACGGAATTGGGCTCCGTCAAGGCCGACTCGCACGGCCACTTCACCGCCCGCTTCACCGCGAAGCAGGACGGCACCTGGGTCGGGGTCTACCTCGCGTCCGGCTCCTACGTGGACGCCGAGAGCTACCACGACTACGTGGACGTGCGCTGAGCAGCCTTTTCTGACGGCCACCACGAAGGGCGCCCCGGGGACATCCGGGGCGCCCTTCACTTTCGCGGCGGCGCGGCTACGCGCTGCCAGGGGCTCCGCCTCCCTCCGGCTCGCATCCTGGTGAACCGGTTGAGGCGCCCTGGACGGACTCGCGTGAGCGATACGTGAGGAGCGGCCGGTGATCTGGTGCTGGGCCTCTTCCGCGCTCGCCACGGCAGGCGTGGTGGCGATGGCCGTGGTGGGCTCACTGCCACTGGTGGGCCGCCGTATCGACCCGGAACTGATCCGCCGGGACCGACCGGGACGGTTCCGCACCACCCTACGACCGCTCACGGGCGGCGGTGTCTGACGGTGCAGCAGGATGCTTCCCGTAGCTGTACTCAGTGCCGAGCAGGCGCTCTTGGGAGGGTCGACAGATGGTGAGACCGGCCGTACGGCTGCGTGTGGTGCTCGTCGTGCTCGGCCTGTTCGCGGCTGTGTCCGCGTGCACCCGCCCTGTGCCCTGCGCTGGGGTGGGCGTCGTGTCCGGTGTCGGCTTGATGTTCCCGCACGGGGGATACGGCAACCTCGCCGGCGCCTCCTACGAGCTGTGCAGGCGAGGCGAGTGCGTGAAGGGGAAGCTGCCGCAGGAGGACATCACGAAGGTGCACCTCCCGCTGCCGGACGACGTGGATCCGGACACCGCCCCGGTCCGTTTCCGGGTCACCCGCAAGGGCGCCACCGGCCCCGTCATCGACGCGACCGCCGACGTGAAGCTCGCCCGTCAGTCCGACGGCTGTGGCGGTGGTGGGTACAGCCAGGGACTCGCGTTCACCACGGGCGGAGGCTTGACGACGAAGGTTCCGCCGGGCCTTTGGGAGGCGTGGGTCAAGCGGCATGAGGAGCCCCCCGCAGCGTCACCTTCCACCGGAGCGACGGCTGAGACCACTGAGTCGCCCTGAATCAGCTGCGGTCGTCGCCGCCCCCATCCGGGGTGGGGCGACCGCGAGGGGCAGGGAGTTCCGTGAGCTGTTGGTGCGGGGGTGATGGATCGTCATGCAGCCAACGTCCCCGTGGAGCTCACCCCCGACAGTGCCCCCAATCCAGGGATTGACCACTGTGCCGATTCGAGACGGGTGAATTCCCTTCGGCCTGGAACCTGTTGGGGACGGCGCCGGGGCCGGGGGATTCCCCCTGTGGGTGGGTTCCTCGTCGGGGGATCGTTGTATCTTCGATGGTGGAGACTTGCCACGATCGAAGGAGTCGGCTCATGGTGCGCAGCGGCAGCGGCAGCGCCGAGCGGTACGGGGTGAACCCCCGGAAGGACTTCCTCATCGCCGAGCGTCCCGGCTATCTGCTGCACAAGGCGGGGCTGGTGCTGGTGGAGGATGTGGAGAAGGCGCTGAGTGCGGTCGGTATGCGCATCCGCGACTTCTTCGTGCTGGCCGCACTCGCCGACGGCCCCGAACTCTCCCAGCAGGACCTGAGCCGGCTGCTCAACCTCGATCCCACCACGGTCGTCACCGTGATCGACGAGATGGAGCGCAACCAGCATGTCGAGCGCCGGCGCAACCCGGCCGACCGGCGGCGCTACAACCTGATCCTCACCGAGTCCGGACGCGAGGCGCTCGCGACGGCCGACCGGGTGGCCACGGAGGTCGAGTCGGCCTTCTTCGGCGTACTCGCGGAGGATGAGCGCGAGGCGCTGCGCAAGATGCTCGGCGTGCTGATGGCGGGCCGCTGGCCCGCGTCCGTCTGCTCCGACTGACGCACGCGTTCCGACTGACGCGCACATCCTCGAAGAAGCCCGCGGCACCGCCATGAACGGCGCCGCGGGCTTTCGCTGTGCCCGCGACCGTCACTCCAGGTGATCGGCTCACAGCTGATGGTTGGCCAACGGTGGATCAACCCGTTGGTTGCTACTGACCGTCACGACCGTTGACGCATGACTTTCCAATCATCTAGATTTCCATCATCTAGAGTCCCGTTGATTGAAAGGTTCTCGCATGTCCGTAGAACGCGCGTTATCGCCCGCGAGGTGGTGGACACTCGGGATCGTCGCGTTGGGCTCGTTCATGCTGATGCTCGATCTGAGCGTGGTGTCGATCGCGCTCCCGCAGATCCACCGCTCCCTGGGAAGCAGCTTCGCCGACCTGCAGTGGGTGTTCGACGCCTACGCCCTCACGCTGGCGATCTTCCTGGTGGCCGCGGGCTCGCTCGCCGACCGGATCGGCCGCAAGAGGGTCTTCCAGGTCGGCTTCGCCGTCTTCACCGCCGCCTCCCTGGCCTGTGGTCTGGCCGACGGAGCCGGGCAACTGAGCTGGTTCCGTGCCATCCAGGGCGTCGGCGCCGCCATCATGTTCGCGGTAGGCCCGGCCATGCTCAGCCACGAGTTCCACGGCAAGGAGCGGGCGACCGCCTTCACCGCGTTCGGTGCCGCCGTCGGTCTCGCCGTCGCCACCGGCCCGCTCATCGGCGGCTCGCTGATCAACGCGCTGTCCTGGCGCTGGATCTTCTACGTCAACGTGCCGGTCGGTGTGATCGCCCTCCTCGTCGGCGCGCTGCGCGTCCGCGAGTCGCTCAACAGGCGGGCCCACCCCACCGACTGGGCCGGTCTCGCCACCTTCGGCGTCGCGCTCGGAGCACTGGTCTTCGCCACCATCCGCGGGCCCGTCGAGGGCTGGACCAGCGGCACCACGCTCGGCCTGTACGCCGGCAGCGTGCTCTTCCTGGCTCTCTTCGTGGTCATCGAGCGGCGGCTGGGCGAGCGGGCGCTGATCGACCCCGCGTTCTTCCGGAGCCCCACCTTCGTGGGCGTCTCCCTCGTCGCCATGATCGGCAACGCCGGAGCCCTGCCGTCGGTGTTCTTCGAGACCAGCTACCTGGAGAACACGCTGCACGTGGACGCCTGGGGCACGGGTCTGCGGTTCCTGCCGCTGACGGGCGCGATGTTCGTGGCCGGCGCCCTCGGCGGCGGCCTCATCGGCAAGGTCCCCTTCCGGGTGCTGCTGGGCGGTTCGACCCTGGTCATGGGCGTCGGCATCCTGTTCCTGAACCTGACCAAGGCCGACTCGTCCTGGACCGTGCTCGTCCCGGCGCTGGTCATCGCGGGCTTCGGCATGGGCGCCTTCAACCCGGCCAGGGCCGCGCTGGCCATCGGCGTCACGGAACCCGCCAAGGCCGGTGTCGCCTCCGGCATCAACGAGACCTTCCAGCAGGTCGGTATCGCGGTCGGTATCGCGGGCGTCGGCGCGTACTTCCAGCACAGAGTGTCCCTGGACTTCACCTCCTCCGCCGTCGGCAAGCAGATGGGGAACGACGCCGCCGAGCAGGCCGCGCACGGCATCGGCGCCGGCTCCCTCGACGCCGTCGCCAAGGCCGCGGGGCCCCTGCGCGACAAGGTGCTGGCCACCGGGCAGGACGCGTTCATGAGCGCTTTCCACGGCGCCATGACCCTGAGCGCGATCCTCGGGTTCATCGCCGCGCTCGTCGGATTCACCATGCTGCGTACGAAGGACCTGCACGCGAGCGCGCTGTCGACCATTCCGCCGGACGTCGACGAGGACGGCGAGGTACGGCCCGACGGCTCGCCGGACGTCGCGGTGGGCGCACCGGCCTGACGCCGCCCCTCCGGAACACCGTCCCCGTGGCCTCTTCCTCCGCGCCACCGGGACGGTTCACCGCTTTCCCGGACCGTCCCCCGCGACCGCCCGCCTCCTGGAGGCCGGCGGTTCCGCCATGTGGGGGTCAGTGGCCGCTCGGGTCGTGGGACGAGACCGCGATCGTCTCCTTGCGGAAGTAGCTCGGCCGGAACGCGCTGTACAGGAACATCAGGACGGCTCCGACGAGGAGTGCGCCGATGCCGGTGACGAAGACGCCGCCGAGCTGCCAGTGCGGCGGGAACGGCAGGGTCCACGAAGTGCTGCCGTAGTCGGCGGCGGCGTACACGATGCAGGCGTTGATGAAGAAGTAGAGGAGCATGGCGCCACCCAGGCCCGGCATGATCCCGCGTGTCCAGAGGTCGCGCGGGCTGCGGGTGAGCACCCTGCGGTAGTACCAGACGCAGGCGAAGCCGGTGAGACCGTAGTAGAAGGCGATCATCAGTCCGACCGAGCCGATGGAGTCGGCCAGTACGTTCTCGCTCACCCGGGTCAGCATCACGTAGAAGGCGATCGAGGCCAGGCCCATGCCCACGGTGGACCAGGTCGGCGTGAGGAACCGGGGGTGGATGCGGGCGAAGCGCTGCGGAATGGCCTTGAAGGCGGCCATCGACAGGGTGGTGCGGGCCGTCGGGAGGATGGTCGTCTGGGTGGAGGCCGCCGCGGAGGTCAGCACCATCACGATCAGGAGCTTGGTGGCGACCGTGCCCCAGCTCCCGGTACCGAAGACCTCGGCGCCGAGACTGGAGAGGACGTCTCCGGAGTTGTCCGGGTTGCCCAGGCCGATGCCGTGCTGACCCACTCCGGCGAACGCCTGCGCGGACGTGGTGACCATGACGTAGACGAGCAGCAGGATGACGGTGGAGATGACGGCGGCGCGGCCCGGGGTGCGGTCGCGGTCGACGGTCTCCTCGTTCACGGACACCGCGGTGTCCCAGCCCCAGTAGATGAACACACCGGCGAGGATGCTCTTGGTCAGGTCGTCGAAGGAGTTGATCTCGAAGGGGTTGAACCACGACCACGAGATCTCCGACGAGACGTTCGGCGCCGTACCGCCGTACACCTTGACCAGAGCGGTGACCGCCAGCAGACACAGCACCACGATCTCGATGGAGAGCAGCGCCTTCTGCAGGTTGGCCGAGAGCTCGATGCCGATGTAGCAGATCAGGGTCATCACGGCGATCCACAGGACGCCGACCACGGTGACCCAGAACGTGTTCTGCGCCAGCCCGTCCGCGCCGACGAGCTGGAAGCCGTACGCGCCGGCGATCTGGGCCAGGTTGGCCATCACGATGATGTCGGCCGCGACGATGCCCCACCCGCCCAGCCAGCCGGTACGGGGGCCGAAGGCCCTGGCCGCCCAGGTGAACGTGGTGCCGCAGTCGGGGTCGGCCCGGTTGAGCTCCTTGTAGCCGTAGGCGATCAGGAACATCGGGACGAACGCCAGCACGATCACGATCGGTGACTGGAAGCCCACGATTCCGACGATGACGCCGAGGGTGGCGGCGAGGCTGTAGGCGGGCGCGGTGGAGGCCAGTCCGATCACCGTGCTGGAGAACAGGCCCAGGGCGCCGCCCTTGAGGCCCTTGTCCGTGGCCCCCGGCCCCAGCGGAGGGAGCGGTGCGGGTGGCGGGACGGATGGTGAGCTCATGGCGCCCTCCGGAACCTGGTGGCGCCCGCCGACGGTGGACCGGGCGCCCGCTGTCCCCGGCTCGGGAGGCCTCGGGCATCCCCGGGGGTCGCCGGGGAAGTCCGGGGGCACCGGGCCGCTCCCACCAGCATGAACCCGCTCGCCGACAACCGGTAGTCGAGCCGCGGGTTCCACTCCGCGGTCGAGCCGCGGGCGCCGAGCCGCGGGCTCCACCGCACGGGCCGGCGCTTCCCGCTGTCCCGTGTCCGGGCGGCCCGCGCGGTGTCATCCTGCGGGGATGACGGGATCCAGCGTGGCGGGCGGCGGGGACTCCGATACTCCGCTCGCCCGGAAGATCGGCATCAAGGAGGGGCACCGGGTACGGCTGGCCCACGGGCCGCGGGGCTGGGAGATTCCCGGGCTGCCCGAGGACTGCGAGGTCGGGGACGGTGGCCCGAAGGGGGCGGACGTCACCGTCGCCTTCTTCCGGGAGCGCGCCGAACTGGTGACACAGGCGGCCGGGCTGGTCACGGACCTGTCCGACGAGGCCATGCTCTGGATCGCCTGGCCCCGCCGAGCGGCCGGGCACCGCAGCGACATCACGGAGAACGATCTGCGGGACCTCTTCCTGCCCCTCGGCGTCGTCGACGTGAAGGTGGCGGCCCTGGGAGAGGACTGGTCGGGACTGAAATTCGTCCGTCGCAAGGAGAATCGGCGCTCCTGATCATGGACGTATGGGCGTAGACCAGGACGTACGCGCGACGGACACGGCGGAGTACGTGAGGGGGAATTCCGGTGAACGGCTAGCATCGCGGCACAGTTGTCGGCCGGGATGGGGTGGGTGTCGTGTCACAGGCGGAGGAGGGGCCACGGATCGCCGTTGCCGTGGTGACCATGGGCAATCGGCCCGTCGAGGTCGACGCACTGCTCACTTCCGTGGCCAAGCAGGACGTGGCGCCCACCCGGATAGTGATCGTCGGCAACGGCTGCCCACTGCCGGAGTTCGCCGAACGCCTCGGCCTGCCGGGCGAGGTGACGGCCATCGAACTGGACGACAACCTCGGTTGCCCCGGTGGCCGGAATGTCGGTCTGAGCCGGCTCCGTGAGTTCGGGGACGTGGACGTGGTCGTCGAGCTCGATGACGACGGGCTCCTCATCGACGGCGACGTGCTGCGCAAGGTGCGTGACCTGTACGCGGCCCGGCCGCGGCTCGGCATCGTCGGCTTCCGCATCGCCGACGAGCACGGGGAGACGCAGCGCCGCCATGTACCGCGGGTCGGGGCCAAGGACCCGATGCGCGGCGGACCGGTCACCGGCTTCCTCGGAGGCGGTCACGCGCTGTCCATGCCGATGCTCGCCGAGACCGGGGACTGGCCCGCCGAGTTCTTCTTCGCGCACGAGGAGACCGACCTCGCCTGGCGGGCCATAGACGCCGGCTGGACCGTGCTGTACGAGCCCGAACTGCTCCTCCAGCACCCGAAGACCTCGCCCGCCCGGCACGCCATCTACTACCGCGTGACCGCCCGCAACCGGGTCTGGCTCACCCGCCGTCGGCTGCCCCTGGCGCTGATCCCGCTGCACCTGGGGATCTGGATCGTGCTCACACTGCTGCGGACGCGGTCGGCCGGCGGGCTGAGGGCCTGGTTCGGCGGATTCGCGGAGGGGCTGCGGCAGTCCGGCGGAGAGCGGCGCCCGATGCGCTGGCGGACCGTGTGGCGGCTGACCCGTCTCGGACGCCCGCCGGTCATCTGAACCCCGGCTCACAGGCCCTGGCGGCGCCTGTGGCTCCTGTGGTTCCTGTACGGACGGAGGCCCCGGTCGATCACCTCGCGACCGGGGCCTCTCACGTCCCCGGATCCGGCCGCGGCGGCGACACTCCCCCGAGTTACGCGTAGTACGCGCGCACCGTCGGGCCAGATCCGATGTGCTGATCAGATCAGGCCGCGCCAACGGATCGCTAACATGAGGCCAACGGTTCCCACGGGAACGATCAGTCGATCGGCGTGAACTCGCCCCGAGAGGGCGGGAAACCGCCGTGGTGCGCGGCCGGAGCGGCCGGGCGGAAAGGCAGTGGGGCGGCGAGATGCGGAACGGGCTGCGGTTCGGGCTGCTGGGGCCGCCGGTCCTGTACGGCGCCGACGGCGGGGTCGGCTCGATCGGCAGCGGCAAGACGCGCGCCCTGCTGGCCGCGCTGCTCCTCGAACCGGGCCGGGTCGTCTCCGTCGACGTGCTCAAGGACGCGCTGTGGGGCGGGGCGCCACCCGCCTCCGCCCAGGCGTCCCTGCAGAACCATGTGACCCGGCTGCGCCGCCTCCTCGACGATCCGGAACGGCTGCGCGCCGTACCGCCGGGCTACGTCCTGCGGGTCGGCGAGGGCGAGTTGGACGTCCGTGTCTTCGAGCGGCACGCCACCGTCGCGCGCGACGCGCACGCCGAGCGCGACTGGGAGCGGGCGCTGAGCGAGTCCACCGCCGCGCTCGCGCTGTGGCGTGGCACCCCGCTGAGCGGCCTGCCGCCCGAGACCGGCGGACACGCCTTCGTCCAGCGTCTGGAGGAGGCCCGGCTGCTCGTCCTGGAGTGGCGGTACGAGGCGGAGCTGTGCCTCGCCCCGACGGCCTCCCGGCTCGACCGGCTGGCACCGGAGCTGGCCGCCCGCACGGCCGAGCATCCGCTCCGCGAGTCGTTCCACCGGCTTCTGATGCTCGTCCTGCACCGCACAGGACGCCAGGCCGAGGCCCTCGCCGTCCACCGCGACCTGCGGGCCCGCCTGCTCGACGAACTCGGCATCGAGCCGGGCCCGGCGGTGCGCAGGGCCCACCTGGAGATCCTGCGGGACAACGACTGGACCCCGGGCGGGGCGCGTGCCGGTGGTCGGGCCCTGGGCGGGGCGCGTGCCGGCGACCGGGCTCTGGGTGTGGCGCGTGCAGGCGATCGAGTCATGGGTGGGGGCGGGACCCGGGTAGGCGCCGAAGGCCGGAGCGACCGAGCCGACCGGGCCGCGTCTTCGCCGCCTCGCCCCGCCCAACTCCCTCCGCCCCCGGCGTACTTCACCGGTCGCGAAGACGCCCGCGACCGGCTGCGCCAGATCCTGGACCCGGAACACCCCGTTCGCCTGACGCGTGCGGAGGCCCCGGCGCGCCAGGACGCCGGGCCTGTCGCCACACCATCCGCAGTCCGGTCCGCGGGCACGTCCGCAGTCTGGTCCGCGGGCATGTCGGCAGGCACGTCCGCGGGCGTGTCCAGAGGGGCGTCCGATGACGCGTCCGGTGACGTGACGATCGCCGGGACGGTTGCCGGATCAGCCACCGGGTCGGCCGCCGGCGGGTCAGCCGACGGCACGCGGGACGGTTCGCACGGCCGGCCTGCCGGTGGCGACCCCGCCGCCGGGATGCCCCGCGTCGCGGTGATCAGCGGGATGGCCGGCGTCGGCAAGAGCGCGCTCGCGCTGCACGTCGCCCACGGGCTGAGGGAACGATTCACCGACGGTCAGCTCTACGTCAACCTGCACGGCGCCACCCCCGGCATGACCCCGCTCACCGCCGGTCAGGCGCTCGCCGCGCTGCTGCGCGACCTGGGCGCGGAACCCCGGAGCATCCCCGAACACCCGGACGCGGCGGCGGCGTTGCTCCGCTCGATGCTCGCGCCCACCCGCACCCTCATGGTGCTGGACGACGCGGCGCACGCCGCCCAGGTGCGGCCGTTGCTGCCGGCGGGCGCGGGCTGCGCGGTGATCGTGACGAGCCGCTCGCCGCTCACCGCCCTGGACGGCGCCGACCGTTTCCCGCTGACCCCGCTGACGGACGAGGACAGCGCGGCCCTGCTGCGCGCGGTCTCCGGCCGCCGGGACGGACTCGACGGCGGGCACCCTCTCGTCGAACTGACCGGCCGACTGCCCCTCGCCCTCCGGGTGGTCGCGGCCCGCCTGGCCGCCCGCCGCGCCCTGACCCCCGACGTTCTGGCCGGTCAACTGGCCGCCACGGAAGGACGGTTGCATCACCTGGAGTACGACGACCTGAGCGTGCGCCGTTCGCTCGCCGTCGCGCACGACGCGCTGCGCGCCTCCGAGCGTGAGGCCGACCGGGACGCGGCGCTCGCCCTGTGCCGTATCGGCGCGCTCGACCTGCCCGCCTACGGAGCCGCCCTCCTCGCCCGGCTCACCGGCACCGACGAACGCCGCGCCGAGGCCGCGCTCGACCGCCTCGTCGATGTCGCCCTCCTGGAGGAGACCGCCTATGGCCGCTACGCGCCGCACGACCTCGTACGGGATTTCGCCCGGGAGATAGCGGGCGCGGCGGAGTGTGTCCTCGCGACAGCGGGAGTGGGAGTGGGCACAGGCGCGCGCGCGAACGCGGGCGCTCCGGCCGCCGGAGCCGCCTCCCGAGGTGAGGTCGCCCCGGTCTCCGGCAGCGGCGGTCCGGCCGTTCCGGGCAGTCATGGCGATTCCGTGCCCCTCGGTCATGACGCGGTCGTCGCCGAGCGGGCCCTGCGCTGGTACGCAGGTGTCGCCGCCCGTTCCCTGGAGGCGGTCCTCGAACCCGGTCTCGACCGGGAGGACCGCGGCAGGCCGACCACCTCGCAGCCGGCCGGGCACACCGCCGACGTCGCGGCCACGCCCCCGTTCTGCTCCGGGCGGGAGGCCTTCGCCTGGGGCGACACGGAGCTGGCGAACGTGGTTGCGTTGGCGGAGCGGTACGCGCGGACCTCGCCGTACGTTCCCCTGCTGGCCCGCAAGCTCAACCCGTACGTCCAACGCAGTGGCCGCGTGGCCGAGTTGGAGGTCCTCCAGCGGGCCGCGCTCGAATCGGCTCGGCTCCTCGGTGACGAGGCCGCGGAGGCGTTCGCGCTCGGCGACCTCGGGGGCCTGCACTTCCTGACGGGCCGTGTGGGCGAGGCCCTCACCCTGAACGACGAGGCGCTCGCGATCTGGTGCCGCCTCGGGGTGCCGTCCTGCATGCGACGGGGGCTGAACAACCGGGGCATGCTCCTCGAAAGCCTCGGCCGTTATGCCGAGTCCAGTGAGGCCCTGCTCCAAAGTCTCACGTTCTCGCGGGAGTTGGGCGACCCGCACATGAAGGCCATCACCTACAGCCACCTCGGCAACCTGTACGAGCACACTGATCCCCGGGCCGCCATCGACCAGCACAAGCGCAGCCTCGCCATCGGCGAGGCCGTGCAGGACGTGATCATCCGGCACTCCGCGCACTGCAACATCGGCTACGCCCACCTCACGCTCGGCGAACCGGCCGCCGCCGTACCGCACTTCGAGGAGAGCCTGCGCATCCTGGGCGGCCACGGCGACTGGCACGGCGAGTCACAGACCCGGCTCGGCCTGGTGCGCGCCCTGCGCGGCGTCGGCCACTGGGAACGGGCCGCGCGCGAGTGCGATCTGCTGCGGTGCCGCGCCGACCGTCGCGTCGACCGCTACACGGGAGGCCTCGCCCGCCACCAGCGAGGCCTGCTCCTGCGGGAACGCGGCGACGCCGAAGCGGCGTACCAGGAGTGGACGTCGGCGCTGGAGGCCCTGGAGGAGACGGACAGCCCAGTAGCGGGCGAACTCCGGAAGCTGCTGTCGAAGTAGCGCCCGCCGACGCCGCCGATGCCGACGCCGACCGTCTTGCCGAAGGGCGCTGGGTCGACGCCGACGCCGACGCCGACGCCGACTGCGACGCCGACCTCCTGTGCCGTCCCGCAGGGCGTTTGCGGCGAAGCCGCGGGAGGCCGCGGGAGGCCGCGTGGACGCGCTACTTGGCGTCCGCGTAGCACTGCACGACCGCCGTCGTGAACGGAAACCGCACCGGCGTCTCCCCGAAGGTGAGGCGGCCCGCGAGCTCGGCCGCGTCGCGGATGGCGGCCACGACGGTGTCGGCCTCCTCGGCGGGGCAGTGCACGATCACCTCGTCGTGCTGGAAGAAGACCAGCTCGGCGGCGAGCTGGGAGCAGGTGCGGCGCAGGGCAGCCAGCACCAGCAGGGCCCAGTCGGCGGCGCTGCCCTGCACGACGAAGTTGCGCGCGAACCGGCCGCGGGCGCGGGAGTCGGAGGAGGCGTAGCCCGGCACCCAGCCCTGGTCGACGGCGGTGTCGACGGGTTCGTCCTGCGGGATGCCCGCCTCCTCCCCGCTGTCGTCGCCGGCCCCGGCCACCGGAGGGCAGGTCCGCCCCAGCCAGGTGCGCACGAGGCGCCCCTCCTCGCCCGCGCGGGCCGCGTCGTCGACGTAGGCCACCGCCTTGGGGAAACGGCGGCGGAGCAGGGCGAGGTTCTTCAGCCCGTCGCCGGACGTCTGGCCGTAGACGGCGCCGAGCACGGCGAGTTTGGCCTGCGCGCGGTCGCCGGAGAAGGCCCGGTCCGACACCGACTGGTAGAGGTCGCTCTCGCGGCCCGCGACCTCCATCAGACCGGGGTCGCGGGAGATGGCCGCGAGGACGCGGGGTTCCATCTGGTCGGCGTCGGCGACGACCAGCCGCCAGCCGGGGTCGGCGACGACGGCACGCCGGATCACCTTGGGGATCTGGAGGGCGCCGCCGCCGTTCGTCACCCAGCGTCCGGTGACCGTCCCGCCCGGCAGGTACTCGGGCCGGAACCGCCCGTCGCGCACCCAGTCCTGGAGCCAGGACCAGCCGTGGGCGACCCAGATCCGGTACAGCTTCTTGTGCTCGATCAGCGGCTTCACGGCCGGATGGTCGATCGACTCGATCTCCCACCGCCGGGTGGACTTGACCTTGATCCCGGCCTGCGCGAACGCCTTGACGACGTCGGCCGGCAGATCGGGTCTGACCCGTCTTCCGAAGGCGGCGGACACCTCCTCGGTGAGCTCGGCGAGGCGCCGGGGCTCACCGCCTCCGGTGTACCGCTCGCCGAGCAGTTCGTGCAGCACGCCCCGGTGGACGTCCGCGCTCCACGGCAGCCCCGACTGGTTCATCTCGGCGGCGACCAGCATCCCCGCGGACTCGGCGGCCGTCAGCAGCCGCATCCGCTCCGGGTGGGCGGTCGTGTCGTGGCGGCGCTGCTGGTCGGCGTAGACCGTGAGGAGATCCGACAGCGGCAGGTGCACCGGGCGCGGTTCGAAGAGGGAGGACTGCGAACCGGGTTCGGCGGAACGCTGCGGCGGGTCCGGCGGCACGGGGCCGCCGCGCAGTCTCGCCAGCGCGGCGGCCGCCGACCGGGGCTCGCCGAGCCGCCCCTCGTGTCCGAGCAGCAGGGTCTCGGCGGCCTCCACGTCATAACACCGCTCCACTCGCACCCCCGTGGCGAGCAGTCGCGGGTAGACATCGGCCGTCGACCGCCACACCCACCGGCTCACGTCCGGCCGCGTCCGCACGGCCTCCGCGAGGTCCGCCTCCCGGCGGACCGGTCCCGTGGGCAGCCCGTCCGGGCCGAGGGCGGCGATCTCCGCACCACCGTCCTCGGCCGGAGCGAGAGCCCAACGCTCGGTCATGCTTCCGAGTCTCGCAGGAGGGTCTGACAATGGCCGCGGACGCGACGTGCGGGGCTTGGCGGTGGCTCGGGTCCGTATCTCCCGAGCCTACTGATCCGCCTGCGGATTCTTCTGCTGGTCCTGCTGCTGTCCCCCCACCGCGATGACCTCCAACACGCGCGCGAGGTAAGCCTCCGCCGCTGTCTTGTCGATGCCGATGCCGCTGAGGACGCCGCTGCCGTTCTCGTACTCCAGGAGGGCCAGGAGGATGTGTTCGGTGCCGACGTAGTTGTGGCCGAGGCGGAGGGCCTCGCGGAAGGTGAGCTCCAGGACCTTCTTGGCGGCGGGGCCGTACGGGATGAGTTCCGGGACCTCGTCGGCCGCCGGCGGGAGCGCCGCGGTCGCGGCCTCGCGGACGGCGTCCAGGGTTACGCCCTGCATGGTGACCGCCTTCGCGGCGAGCCCCTCGGGCTCGGAGAGGAGGCCGAGGACGAGGTGCTCGGGGAGCCCCTCCGTGTTGCCCGCGGCCTTCGCCTCGTTGTGCGCGGCCATGACCGCGTTCCGGGCGCGGGGCGTGTAGCGGCCGAACCCCTGGCTGGGGTCGAGGTCCACCTCCGCCTTCGGCACGAACCGCTTCTGCGCGGCCTGCCGGGTGACGCCCATGCTCCTGCCGATGTCCGTCCAGGAAGCCCCCGAACGTCGTGCCTGGTCCACGAAGTGCCCGATCAGATGGTCGGCCACGTCGCCCAGGTGGTCGGCCGCGATCACCGCGTCCTGGAGCTGGTCGAGCGCGTCGCTGTGCACCTTCTTGATGGCCTCGATGAGGTCGTCGAGACGCACGGATGCCTTGCCGGGTGGATTCGTCGTCATGTGTCAACCTTAGGTTGACAGTCCCGGGAGTGTCAACCTGAAGTTGACATCTGTACTCGCGCGAGGCGCCCGCGAAGCATCGGCGGGGGGCCCGCGAAGCATCGAGGGGGCGTCAGCGGGGGCGGGGAGGATGGAGGGCGAGCGGGGGCCGGGCGGGCGCGGGGGAGGGTTGCTGTCGCCTCGAGTTCGACGGTCGACGTGCTGTCCACAGGGCGTGGACGAGTCGACGGCTTCGGAATCGGGCCGTACTTCGGCCCCGGCCGGCCCGTGACACGATCGGGGGATGAGTACGTCCAGCACCGTGGAGCGCGCCTTCGGGGCCGCCCTCTACGCCGGCTCCCACACGGCCCTCGACACCGGCGCCTCCCTGCTCGCCGCCGACCCGGCCTCCGACGCCGAACTCGCCCGGCGCGGCGAGGAGTTCGTCGCGGCGGCCTGGCGTCGCGGCTGGCAGCCCGCCGATGTCGTACGGATCGTGCGACGCGACCTGGACGACGTACACGTACGCCTGGTGACGTCCTTGATCCTCAAGGGGAGGGACGGCGACCGCGCATCCCGGGGAGCGCGCTGGGCGGCCCAGCTCGACGAGCTGGAGGCCGAGCCCCACGACCTCCGCACCGACCGTTTCTCCCGCGCCACCGCCGTCCTGGAGCTCTACCGTCTGCTCCTGCGCCTGCCCTCCATCGAGCCGCTTGATCCGCCGAGGGCGCCGGCCACGGCGGCCGCCCCGCAGGAGACACGCATGCTCACCCGCATCCGCGCCCTGCTCGCGAAGGCGGAGGCGACCGGGTTCCCGGAGGAGGCGGAGGCACTCAGCGCCAAGGCGCAGGAGCTGATGGCCAGGCACAGCATCGACGAGGCGCTGCTCGCCGCCCGTACCCACGCGAAGGACGCGCCCGGTGCCTGCCGTATCGGCGTCGAGCCGCCGTACGAGACGGCCAAGGCGGTGCTCCTGGACGCGGTGGCGGGGGCGAACCGCTGCCGGGCCGTGTGGAACGACGCCCTCTGCTTCTCGACCGTGGTCGGCTTCGAACCCGACCTGGAGGCGGTCGAACTCCTCTACACCTCGCTCCTCGTACAGGCCACCGCGGCGATGACGAAGGCGGAGGCGGCGCAGCGGGCGGGCGGGCGCAAGCGCACGAAGACCTTCCGGCAGTCGTTCCTCGCCGCGTACGCGCACCGGATCGGTGACCGGCTCGCGTCGGTCGCCGAGGGCCAGGTGACCGCCACGGAGGGGGAGTTGCTGCCGGTGCTCGCGGCCCGTGACGTGGCGGTCGCGGACCACCTGGACCAGATGTTCCCGGAAACCGTCACGACCCGGATGCGCGGGGTCACCGACGAGGCCGGATGGCACGAGGGCGCCGCGGCGGCGGACCGGGCCCAGGTCCGGGGCAGGCGCCCGCTCCCGTAAGAGCCCAAAGCCCGGCCGTTGCCGTCAGCGCCCGGCCGTTCCCGGTAAGCGTTCGGCGGCTCCCGCCGGACCCCGGGGTCGTTCCTGTAGGCGTCCGGCGTCCGGCCGCTCCCGTAGATGTCCGGCGGGCGCCCGCGTGTCAGTCGCCCGCGTGCTGGAACGGCGTCACGGAGGCGTTCGGTTCGGTCGCCGAGCCCTTGCCCGCGACCGGGCCGTACGACCACGGGAAGCTCTGCGTGGTGGCGGCGCCGGGCAGGCCGATCTTCAGTGTCTTCACGGCGAGGGTCTTGGCGTCGCCCGCCGCACCCCGTACATAGGTGATGGTGAAGGACGCGGTGTCCCCCTTGGCGAGGGTCAGCGGCTCCGGCGCCGCGGACTTGTCCGCGGCGATGTCCGCCGAGGTGCCGCCTGCCTGGACGGAGAGTCCGGGGAAGCCCTTCAGGGTGCACTGGGCGCCCTTGTTGGTGAGGGTGACCGGGATGTTGCCGGTGTCCCCGGCGGTCGTGGCGGCGTTCGCGGGACCGACCTGGATACCGGTGTCACCGATCACGCAGGCCGCGACGGCGGGCTTCTTCGCGGAGCCGGCCGTTTCACCGGATTTCCCGGAACTGCTGGAGCTGCCGGAGCCGTCGCAGGAGGTCAGAGCGAGGGCCGCCGCGAGGACGGTGACGGCGATGGGCAGAGCGCGCATGGGTTCCCCTGGGAGTCGTGACGATGTGCATGGATCATCACGCACACGGGTCCGCCGAGGTTGCGCGCCCCTGGCCGTTCACCCGCCCGGGACCGATATCGCCCGCTATTGTCCGCGGACCTTCCCCGCGCCGTCGGAATGGACCGACGAAGGCGACTGTCTGAACGGCCCGACGGAAGGCCCTGACGGACGGTCCCGTCAGAAGGCGCTGTCGGAAGGCACTGACGGAGCCGCTTGGACAGAATGCTCCCGACGGAATGCCCTCGCTGCGAGGCCCCCCGTCGGAATGCCCCCGACGAAATGCCCTGACGGGAGGAGCCGGCTCCGGGCGCCGGAGCTCGTGAGGCTCGCAGGGTCAGGAGCCCAGGCCCGCCGTCGGCAGGCCCGTGGGCAGCTTTCCGCCCTCGCTCTTGGTGTACGTCTCCTTGCCGAGGCCGCCCTCCCAGGTGACCTTCAGAGTCGTACCGCTGACGGAGTCGACCATGCCGACAGCGCGTTTTTTGCTGCCGTCCGTGCAGGTGAGGCGGATCATACGCATGCTCGCCTCGTCGGACGAGGTGCCGCTGCACACGGTGCCGCCGGTCGCGAAGAGGCCCGCCTGCTTGCCGTTGATCATCAGGACCACGGCCTTGCCGTCCGCGGTGGTCAGCCAGCTGCCCTGGAGCTTGCCGCCCGCCGAGGACGTACTCCCGGAGCCGCCGCCCGTACCGGCGCCGCCCGTACCCGCGTCACCCGTTCCGGTGCCGTCCGTGGCGGACGCGCTCGGGCTCGCGGACGCGTTCCCGGAGTCGTCGCTCCCGTTGCTGCACCCGGTCAGCGCGAGCGCCGCCGCCAGTCCCGCGGTCGCGGCCGCGATACGCGCCTGGCGGGACGGGAAGGTCGCCGTAGTCACTGAAGCCCCCAAGGGTGGGATGGATGCGGGTCGCCCGAACGATCGCAGCAAGTTACCAGGAGGACCTGGGGACCCCCGCCGGGAATCCGGCGTGCGTTTGCTCACGGGCAATTCAGCCGGGCCGGGCCGAGAGCGCAGAGGGCCCCGGCGGCGTACGTCCGCACCCGCACCTACGGGACTCGGGCGGGCCATGCCCCGGCGGGACCCCGAGACCGTTCCTCCGCCGGGCACTATAGGTAGGAGATTCCCTACGATTGACGCGTAGGGAATCTCCTACCTATAGTGCGGACCATGAACATCACCCACGCCTCCTTCGTCACGCTCCCCGTCGCCGACCAGGACCGGGCCCTGCGCTTCTACGTGGAGGTCCTCGGCTTCGAGGTAACGGCCGACCTGGACATGCCGCCCGGCCGGTGGCTCCAGGTGGCGCCTCGGGGAGCGCGGACGGTCTTCACGCTCTCGGGTCCGGGCATGGGGGGTTTCACGCCCGGCGGGACCCGGGGGATCATGTTGGTCACGACCGATGTCGACGCCGACTGCGCGCGGCTCGCCGCCGCCGGTGTCACGGTGGAGGGTCCCGACGACCTCCCCTGGGGCCGCATGGCCTCGTTCCGCGACCCGGACGGCAACGGTCTGATGCTGATCACGGAGAAGGGCCTGGAGACGGCCTCGGAGTAGGAGTGAAGGGTGCTGAGCGCGCCATGACGGGAACCGGGGCCGAAGCCCGAGCCGGAGCGTTCGCCGGAGCAGAAGCCCCTGCCCGGGTTCCTGCCGAAGCCCCCGCCGGGCTTCCCGCCGAACCCCTCGCCGCCCGTGAGGACCAGCTCTTCGCCGCGCTCGCCAACGCCACCCGCCGTGAGGTGCTCCGGCTGCTGCGCGAGCGGGGGCCCCAGCCCGTCCAGGCGCTGGCCGACCACTTCGCCATGCGGCGCCCCAGCCTCTCGGAACACCTCAAGGTGCTCCGGGAGGCCGGACTCGTGTCCGAGGAGCGTGCGGGCCGGCAGCGCATCTACCGCCTGGAGGCCGCCCCGCTCGTCGACGTGCAGGACTGGCTCCATCCGTACGAGCGGTTCTGGCGGGACAGCCTGAAGGGTCTCGGCGATCTCCTGGACCGCATGCCCGACGATGCCGAGACATGAACCCCGACCCGCACGGCACGAACCCCGACCCGCAAGACCACCCGCGGAACCACCCGCAAGACCCGACCCCCGATTCCGGGGACGACCTCACGACCATCCGCGTCGACCAGTTCCTGCCGCATCCGCCGGCCAAGGTCTGGCGTGCGCTCACCGAGCCCGCGCTGC
This sequence comes from Streptomyces sp. NPDC042002, assembly GCF_055588305.1. Taxonomy (NCBI): domain Bacteria; kingdom Bacillati; phylum Actinomycetota; class Actinomycetes; order Kitasatosporales; family Streptomycetaceae; genus Streptomyces; species Streptomyces sp. NPDC042002. Next base: position 175,442 of record NZ_JBVJCT010000019.1, read on the forward strand.
TCGCGCAGTGGCAGATGCCGGGGTCCGAGGACTTCCGGCTCGAAGTCGGCCACCGGTACGCGCTGACCGCGGTCCCGCGTCCCAACTCGAACTTCTCCGGCACTGTTGACGTGCGCGTTCTCGCCTATGAACCGGGGCGGATGCTGAGCGTCCGGTGGGCGGACGCGAACGCGGCCCGTCCTGCGGACTGGACCATTACCTGGACACTGGAACAGGAAGGGCGCGGTACGCGTCTCTTCCTAGTACACGAGGGATTCGATCCGGACGATCCCGCACAGATGATGGCGCGGAAGATCATGGACGGGGGCTGGAGGTCGCATGTGATGCGGTCTCTGGGGAATGCGCTGGAGCGGATGTAGTTCGTTCCGCACTCCGGTGAGCTGCAGGCCGTAGTCGGGCGAGCGACAGCCGGTAGTCAAGGGCCGGTAAAAGCTGTAACCGCAGGACCACCCCGCGTGCACGTGCATCTGCCCACGCATCTGCACATGAACAGAGCTATGATCCGAGTCAGTTGACTACTGCATCTATGGCCACCTCAGCCACTGCACGACCGGGGAGCGACCTGTGGACCACGACGTGTTCGACGTGGATGACGTGTACAACGGTATGGCTGAATTCGTGTACAACGGCATGGCTGCGACCGAGCTGGACGGCGTCGCCTGGCAGAAGAGCCGGCACAGCAACTCGCAAGGTTCCTGCGTGGAGTTCGCGCGGCTGCCCGGCGGGGACGTGGCCGTGCGGAACTCGCGGTTCCCCGAGGGGCCCGCGCTCGTCTACACACGCGCCGAGATCGAAGCGATGCTCCTGGGCATCAAGGACGGCGAGTTCGATCACCTGATCGCGGGCTGACGGCCGTGATCGTGAGCCGTCCGGAACGGGCCGGTCACGGGAGAGCCGGTCGCGGGAGGGTCGGCTGCGGAAAGGGTGACGTCAACCGAGGGTGAACTTCACGCAGCGTTCCGTAACGCGCGTAGAACCGGGGGGGGAAAAAAGGAGACGGGTTGGTCCTCCAGGGGGGGGGTGGGCCGCCCCCCGTCCACCCCCCCCCAAAACGCCCCCCTGGAGCCTGCCCTGGTTTTACCCACCCCCCCCCCCCGGGTCCGCCGTAAACCGC
>NZ_JBVJCT010000020.1:0-8663 GCF_055588305.1 Streptomyces sp. NPDC042002
AAGTACGTCGGCGACATCACCTACCTGCCCGTCGGTGACGGCCGATTCCTGTATCTGACAACGGTGTTGGACCTCTGCTCGAAGCGCCTGGCGGGTTGGGCAATCGCCGATCACATGCGCACCGAGCTGGTCACCGACGCCCTCGCCGCCGCGGCCCGCACACGCGGCGGCGACCTGGCAGGGGCCATCTTCCACAGCGACAACGGAGCCCAGTACGCCTCGAAGGACTTCGTGAAGGCGTGCCGCGAACTCGGCGTGATCCGTTCCCGCGGAGCGGTCGGGACAAGCGCGGACAACGCCGCTGCGGAGAGCTTCAACGCGGCCCTGGAACGGGAGACCCTGCAAGGCCGGAAGCGCTGGCCAGGAGTCCGCGAGGCCCGCCTCGCAGTCTTCCGGTGGATCACCCGCTACAACACGAGAAGAAGGCATTCAGCGATCGGCCAGGTCAGCCCGATCGCCTTCGAGCAGCGAACAACTACGCTGACCACTGCCGCATAGCAAACGGTGTCCACGACTCAGGGGAAGCCCCCAAAAGCCGCAGCCGTAGGCGTTTGGGTTCCCAGCGGCGCGCTTGGCCGGTCAGGGCGAGCATCGGCATCCAGGCCAGGAGGTCCAGGGCGATCTGGACGATCTCCAGCCAGACCTGGTTCTGTGCCGTGTGGTGCAGGGGGAGGTTGCGAAGCCCGGTTTCGCGGGCGGCGCGGATGCGGTCCTCGGCTCGGGCGCGTTGGCGGTGCCGCAGTTCCAGGGTCGCGATCGCAGTGCCGGTGGTGTTGGTGGCGAAACAGGTCAGACGCATCCCGTCGGCGTCGGTGAGCCTCAACTGCGCTCCGGGGTGCGGCCGTTCCTTGCGTACGATCAGCCGCATCCCGGCCGGCCAGCCCTTGAGGACGTCGCCGGTCAGGTCGGCCACCCAGGCGCCGTCGCGGACCTGGCCGTCGGGTTCGACCGCCGGGGTCCAGGCCGAGACCGGGATCTGCAGCACGGCTTGGTGGACCGCATCGGTGATCGTCATTCCGACCGAGTAGGACAGCCACCGGCCGCGCGCGGTCAGCCAGTTCAGAAACTTGTGGGTGCCGCCGGCGGCGTCGGTGCGGATCAGGGTCTGTCGGCCGCGCCGGTACTGCTTGGGCAACTGGGCCAGGGCCATCTTCGTCGTGGTGATGTGGTCGGCGGCGGTGTTGCTGCCCGCGTTGCCCGGCCGCAGCAGCCCCGCCACCGGCTCCCCGGAGCCGCCTTGGCCGTGGTCGACAAACGCGATCAGTGGGTGGTGCCCGAAGGTCCGCTTCCAAGTCGCCGCAGCGTCCTGCTTCTCGGAGTGCGCCAGTACCAGCACGCCGTCGATGTCCACGATGACCTGGCCGTCCGCGTCGGGAGCGTCCGCTGCGGCCAACGTCCATACCCGCTCGCGGACTTCGGCCCTCGCCCGGCGGATCGCCGACAGTGCCCGGGGGCCCGCTCCGGCCAGAGTGTCCACCAGGCGCGAGACGGTGGGGTCAGAGGCCACCGTCCCGGACAGTGCGGGCTCGGCCCGCAGCATCGCCACGTCCGACAGGCAGTCCCCGCCCATCGCCACCGCCAGGGCGAGGTCCAGCAGGATCTTGCCCGGGTCGTGCACCGTTCGCAGCTTCCGCCACGGCGTCAACGCCGCCGATATGGCCGTGTCCAGCCCGGACTTGCGGACGGTCTCCACCAGCAGCACCCCGCCGGCCTGCGAGACCACCGCGCCGCCGTCGCCCTGGACGCGGACAGGCGGATACGACCCGATACGCTTGTTCACCTGGGGAGTGCTTCTTTCCTTGCAGCGGACAGGACCCTCGACAAGTCCCATCGTTGCAGGTCAGAAGCGCTCTCTGTTTATCTGATCAAGACCCGGACACGCTCCCTGGCAAGGGCGCGAGGTTAGCCGTTTTCCCGGCCTGGCAGGGGCGCGCCGTCCAGGAAGGCGTGATAGGTCTCGACGGCGTCCGGCTCGATTTCAGAGTTGGAAGGGCCGTAACGGGTGTCGGTGCGGTCCCGCTTCGGCCCGGATACCCAGAACTCCTCGTCGGTCTGCACGTCGTAGAAGTTCGCGTCGGACATCCCCCCTGCACGGCGCAGGGGCCTGCCGTGAAAGTACGCAGTGCTCCAGGTCTTCGAGAAGTCCACCCATCCGATCCACGAGGGTCCGCGGTCGGTGTTGTAACCAGTCTTCAACTGCACGAACATCAGACGTCGAGGCATACGCTCAGGGTCCTGTACAGGCCGCACGCGGGACCAGCTATTTTGCGGGCGCCTACGAGACCCCACGCCACAGCCGACAAGGGCCCGGACAGGTGGGTACGACCCGATGCGGTCGTTCACCTGGAGGGTGCTTCTCTCCTTACGGCGGACAGGACCCCTGGCAAGTCCCATCGTTGCAGATCAGAAGCACTCTCCGCCTATCTGATCAAGACCCGCACAAGCCTACTCGTGAAAGCCCGAGGCTAAACACCAGGTGAGCCCCGCCTCTCTCTGGGTCCGAGATCGGAAACAGGCCTTCGCCCGGAACCGGAGCCGTGAAATCATCCAGCGATGACCGAACCGAGCGGCGACGACGGCAGCACCTTCCGGCGCGAGACCGAGCGGGTCGTCAACGAAATCGCCCAAGGGCTCCGTACGTTGGATGCTGGTGTGGGCTGGTTCTCCGGCCTCGCCCCGACACGCCAGCAGGAGGTTCTGCAGGAAGTCGCCGGCTATGCGATGCAGGCGCACATTACGGCTGCGGACGGCTGTGCGGGGGTGGCGCGGTCCGGTGTGAAGCCCACGGCCAACCCCTCAGTGATGATCTGTATGGACCCGCCCCGCTATGGGTTCGCGGGTCTGCCCTCCGCCGAACACGTCAAGGCGTTCCGCGTCCTCGTTTCTGTGTTCGCTGTTGCTGACACTCGCCGCCGCGAGACGTACTGCAAGGGCGACTGCGGACATGCATGGCACAACCTGCCAGCGGCGACCGAGCAGCCGTAGCATCGGGCATTCCGGCGCTGGCTGGGCTGGTTGTCGGGCGGTCCTTCTCGTGTGGCGCATGGTCAGCTGACCGGGTGGCCGCCGACGATGCCCTGGCCCACGAGATCACGGTGTTGCACATCGCCTCCAGACGTACCTACGGAGTGCCACGCATCCACGCCGATCTGCGCAGACTCGGCCACCGGGTCAACCACAAGCGAGTGGAGCGGATCATGCGTGAACGCGACATCGTCGGGGTCACCCGCCGCAAACGCCGGGGTCTGACCCGCCCGGCCAAGAGGGCGGTGCCCGCGGCCGATCTGCTCGGCCGGGACTTCACCGTTCCGGCACCCGGTATGAGGCTGGTCGGTGACATCACTTTCATCGCCACCGGCGAGGGCTGGCTCTATCTGGCGACCTGGCTGGACCTGGCCACCCGCGAGATCGTCGGTTACTCGATGGCCGACCACCACGGGCGTCCCTGGTCGTCGACGCGCTGGCGATGGCCGCCGGCCGCAGCCGCCTCCAGCCCGGCTGCATCGCGCACTCCGACCGCGGATCGGAATACACCTCCGAGGAACTCCGGCGCGAGATAAGCCGGTTGGGGCTTCGGCAGAGCATGGGAAGAACCGGGTCATGCTTCGACAACGCCGCCGCCGAGTCGTTCTTCGCAGTGCTGAAGGAAGAGATCGGCACCCGCCGATGGCCCGACCGGGCCACCGCCCGCGCCGAGATCTTCGCATTCATCGAGACCTTCTATAACCGCAGGCGGCTGCGGAGGCATCCAGCTTGGGGCTACCTGACCCCACGGAAGATCCGGCAGCGGCACGAACAAGGTCATGCCCTCGCAGCGTAAGCATTGAGTGTCCAACATCACGGGGAAGGTTCATGTTTGCGTTGCCCCATGCTCACCATCAATCCGAAGACGCTGGCCCGCCTCGATGAAATCGACGACGACCTCCAGGTCCGCCGCAGCCGAGCCGCACACGAGGGCTGGCTCGGAGAAGTCGAAGGGCTCGACCTCACCCTCACCTTCCTCCAGCAGAAGCGCGAACAGACCCAGCGGCTGACCCGTATCGCGCCCGTCAGTCTTGGCGTGCCGGGCCTCCGATCTGGAGGAGCGTCATGAGCCGCTCGGCATACCCGGTCTCAGTGGAGCAGTTGCACATGCTCTTGGCGATTGTCTCCCGGTCAGTGGGGCGCGGTCCCGGGCGCGGTGCCGGGGGTGGATCGGGTTTCGTGTGGTGCGCTGGTGGGCCAGGCGTTGAGGGCGGTCTCGGCTACGCGTTCGAGGTCTTCGCGGTCGACCCCGTCGCATGCCTGGGTGGACATGCCCTGGATGACGGCCGCGTAGAACGTGGCCAGCGCGCCAGCGTCGGCGCCTTCAGGCAGGCGGCCTGCGTCGATGTCGGCGTTGATCTTTTCTTTGAGAGCGTGCTTGGTCCCCTCGCGGAAGGCGCGTAGTTCGGCCTTGACGTCCTCGGCTGCCGGTGTGCAGTTGGTCGCGCCGTTGATGACCAGGCAGCCCGGAGGGTGGGTGGGGTCGGTGTATTCGGCCGCGGCCAGCCGGAGCAGCGTTTCGACGGCGCCGCGTGCGGTGGGTTCCGCCAGGGCGCGGGTCCCGTAGCTGCCGTGGGTGTGGGCATAGCGCTGGACGACTTCGCTGAACAGCTGCCGCTTGTCGCCGAAGGCGGCGTACAGGCTTGGCGGATTGATACCCATCGCCCGGGTGAGCGAGGCGATAGAGGTTGTCTCGTAGCCGTACTGCCAAAACTCCCTCAGTGCGACCTCCAGTGCCTCGTCCCGGTCGAAGGCGCGTCGTTGCGCGCGTGTGGTCCTCATGAAACGAGTCTATAGCGATCGCTAAAGCTGTGCTACCTTCCGTGCTGTAGCGATCGCTAAAGCCGATTCGCCGAAGCCAGGGGGAAGATCTGTCATGCCCGTGCCCGTCCCGGCCGCACCCGCCCTGCCCGAGCCCGTCTTCGCCCGTATCGTCCGCGGCTCCGGCCCTGGACTGCTCCTCGCCCATGGCGCCGGCGGCAGCGTCGAGGGGAACTACGGACCGATCCTCGACGGGCTCGCCGCGCGCCACAGGGTCGTCGGCGCCAACTACCCAGGCACCGGGGAAACCCCCAGGTCCGAGAACCCCCTCGATGTGGACGAGCTGGCCGACCAACTGGTGGCCGCCGCGGACGCCGAGGGACTGGATACCTTCGCGATCTCCGGCTTCTCACTCGGCGGCCCCATCGCGATCCGCGCCGCCGCACGTCACCCGAAGCGCGTCAACGCCCTGGTGCTGACTGCGGCCTTCGCCCACCGGGACGGCAAGCTGGATCTAGCCGCATCGGTCTGGCAGAAACTGCATGAATCCGGTGACCGCTCGCTGCTGGCCGAATACCTGACCCTGGTGGCACTCAGCGCCCCCGCGCTGAACGCGCTCACGCGCGGCCAGCTGCGGGCCGGCGCCGACCTCCTCGCCGAGGCAATTCCGCCAGGTACGCCGGAGCACACCGACTTGGTCCGCCGGATCGACGTCCGGGACGACCTTGCCCGTATCACCGCCCCCACCCTGGTGATCTCCACGACCGGTGATCCGCTGGTCTCACCCGCTTTGCACCGGCAGCTCGCCGACCAGATACCCGGAGCACGGCTGGCCGAAATCGCCACCGGTCACCTGCCGTTCGCCGAGCGGCCCAAGGAGTGGCTGGAACTCATCACCACCTTCCTCGACGAGCACACCCCCAACGCCTGATCCCCCTCAACTGCCGATATCCAACTGCCAGGAGTACAGACATGCACGCGATCACCCAGCGTTCCTTCGGCGGCCCCGAAGTCCTCGAACTCACCGAGATGGACCGGCCACAGCCGTTGCCCTCCGAAGTGCTGGTCCGGGTCCACGCGGCCGCCATCAATCCGGTCGACGCGATGGTCCGCTCCGGGGCCTTCCCCCTGCTCGGCGAGCCTCCATTCGTCCTCGGCTGGGACATCTCCGGCGTCGTCGAAGAGGTCGTCCCCGGCGTCACCCGCTTCCAGGTCGGTGACGAGGTCTACGGCATGCCTTTCTTCCCACGGGCTGGCAACGCCTACGCCGAGTATGTCGCCGTGCCCTCCCGCCAGCTGGCCCGCAAGCCCGCAGCTGTCGACCACGCCCACGCCGCGGCCCTGCCACTTGCTGGACTCACCGCCTGGCAAAGCATCGTCGACACCGCACAGGTCCAAGCCGGGCAACGAGTCCTCATCCATGGTGGAGGCGGTGGCGTCGGCCACCTGGCCATCCAGATCGCCAAAGCCCGCGGCGCCCACGTGATCGCCACCGTCAGCGCGGCCAAGCACGACTTCGTCCGCGGCCTCGACGCGGACGAAGTCATCGACTACCGCACCGTCGACTTCACCGACGTCGTCACCGACGCCGACCTCGTCCTGGACACCGTGGGCGGCGACTACGGCCCGCGATCGCTCCACGCCCTACGCCCCGGCGGCCTTCTGGTCACCGTGGTGGACCGTGCCGATACCGCACTTCAGCAGGCCACCGCAGCGGCCGGGAGACGATTCGCCGGCGTCACTGTGGAGCCGGATCACATAGGACTCCAGGAAATCACCAGGCTGGTCGATACCGGGCAGCTGCGCCCGTACGTCGAGGGCACCCTGCCGCTGGCCGACGCCGCCAAGGCCCACCAGCTCATCGAGTCCGGCCGCACCCAGGGGAAAATCGTGCTGACACTCTGACCCAACCGAAAGCCCGATCACTGAGACGAGCCGACCGGGCCTCGCCGCGACCACGGCGGAGCGCGAGTTGTCGGTGTGAGCTTCCCCCGCTGTGCGGCAGTCGCTGATCAGCAGGTCAGGGAGGGCTGACAGGGTTTCAGATTCGTTCGTTCGGCGGATACCTGGTCGGCGTAGTGCTTCTCCTCGGACTCGATCGGGCTGAGGTAGCCGAGTCGTTTCTGGATGCGGCGGGGGTTATAGAAGCCGTCGATGTACTCGAAGAGCGCGAGGTTCGCCTCGGCCCTGGTGGTGAAGACCCGGCTGCGAACGCACTCGGTCTTGATCAGCATCCACAGGTCCTCCGCGGGAGCGTTGACGCTCCTATAGCTGTCAACTCGTTGCGGGGATCGTCCGTGGAGCGGGTCGAATCAGGTGGTAGACCTCGCGGAGGACGTAGCGCTTGAGGCAGCGGATGATCTCGCGTTTCGTCCGGTCTGTCCAGCCGTATGCTGTGGCGCCTGACGAGGTGACCGGCCGCTCACCGGGGGGAGATCGGCATGTGATGGCGGCGTCTGCCTGTCGGCCGTCAGGCCCTGCTGGCCCTGGCCCATCTGTGATGCGGCGACACGTACGCCCGGCTCGCCGCGGGGTTCGAGATCGGCATCGCGGCCGTCTACCGCTGCATACGCGGGGCCGTCGACGTGCCGGCCGAGAACGGCAAGTCGGTGCTGCTGGACGTGGTGATGAGGCCTGTCGGCGACTGCGCGGACGCCGCTCCGCCCGGATTCCTCATGGGTCGGCCCTGGGAAGGACACCCCACCGGCCTGGGGGAGCTGCACGGGCGCCGGGTCATTGTGTGCAACGAGGTCAAGCCGGGGGACCGTTTCGGCGAGGCACGGGTGAAGCTGCTGACCGGCGGTGACCGCATCAAGGCGTGGCGGATGAGGCAGGGCTTCTTCAGTTTCCAGCCGGCCCGCAAGCTGTGGCTGCTGGGCAACCGCCGGCCCGGGGCGGGGAGGGGCGGGTTCGCGTTCTGGCGGCGGATGCGGCTGATCCCGTTCGAGCGGGTCGTGCCGGATCACCGGAAGGTCGACAACCTGGCAGGCATCCTCGTGATGGAGGAAGGGGCCGGCCTCCTCGGCTGGCTCGTGCTCGGGGCGCGGCGCTACCTGGGCGGGGAGAAGGACCTGCTGGGTCCGGAGCCGGTGCGCATCGTGACCACGGCGTACGTGGAGACCGAGGACCGCATCGGAGGCTTCCTCGCCGGGTGCTGCCGGTGCGATCCGGTCCTGAGGTCGCAACAGGCCGGCCTCTACGCGGCCTACAGGACGTGGTGCCGGAATGAGGAGGCACCGGCCGTCTCGTCCCTGTCTTTCGCGGCGCGGGTCCGGGGGGGTGGTGGGACTGGCATCTTTGAAGCAGATGATCCTGTCCAACCGGCGAAAGTACTACCCGGGCATCGGGTTGGCCGCCGACGAGGAGACAGTATGAGTGTCCTTATGGCTGTGGGTGAGGTTGTCTGTGGGGCGTCTTTTGTCTGGTGGGTGTGGGCGGGTTGGGTTGTGTCGGTCGGGGTCTGGACCGGTTGGTGGGCCGTCGGGGCGGGCCTGCCTGTCGCCGCGGCGGCAGGCGGGCCGGCTGCGCGATGCTCGGGGCGGAGGGCGGACAGTTCTGTTCGTCGGGGGTCCTTTGCCGTTGGGTGTTCTGGTTGTTGGCGTATGGCGGGGGTGCTGTTCCTGAGGGGTTGTATGCCGCCGGGGTGCCGGCGGGGGCGGTGGGTCCGCGCACGCCGGCGCCGGGTGGCAGGGGGTGGGTGGCTGTTGTCGCAGGTGGTGTGGCGGTCACCTTGGCGGGCGGGATGTCGCGGGGGCTGTCGTGGTGTGACGGCTCCCGTGGTGGGGGCTGTCGTGGTGTGACGGCTCCCGTGGTGGGGGCTGTCGTGGTGTGACGGCTCCCGTGGTGGGGGCTGTCGTGGTGTGACGGCTCCCGTGGTG